>JBBECO010000160.1:17764-20243 GCA_040881785.1 Vicinamibacterales bacterium | reverse complement strand
CGGGACTCGGGGCTCGGGACTCGGGACTCGGGACTCGGGACTCGGGACTCGGGCTCGGGGCTCGGGGCTCGTTATTTGATCGCTGGTGGCTTCCGCCTTTAGGCGGAAGGAAACCGCTGGTCTCCTACTCCGCTCGCAATGCCACCAGCGGATCGATCCTCGCCGCGCGTCTTGCGGGGATCCAGCAGGCCAGGAGGCCGACGAGTGCTAGTACGACGGCGACGATGGTGAAGACGACCGGGTCGCGGGGTTCGACTTCGAACAGAAAGGTCTGGACCGTGCGCGCGCGCAGCCACGCGCCGATGAGCCCGGCGGTGATGCCGGCCGCAATCACGATCGCACCCTGGCGCAGAAACATCCCCACGACTTCCGAACCTCGTGCACCGAGCGCAACGCGGACGCCGATCTCGCGGGTCCGCTGGCCGACAACGAACGCGATGACGCCGTAGATGCCGGTCGCGGCAATCACGAGTGCGAGGGCCGCGAAGATCGACATCAGCAGCATGTTGAAACGCCGCGTCGCCGTCGTCCGGCCGAAGAGCTCCTCGGTGGTGTGGATATTCGTGATCGGACGACCGGGAATCACCGACCAGATGGCAGCCTTCACCTCCGGCAGGACGCTATCGGCGCCACGGCGGCTGCGGACGAGGAATGATCCGCCGGAATAAGCCGGTGTTTGTTCCACGTGCAGGAAAGCCTCAGGCGCGGGCGGGTTGGCGGGCCCGCCGTAGCGCATGTCGCCGACGACGCCCACGATCTCGTACGTCGTCGCGTTGATTTCAAACCGTGCGCCAAGCGGGCTCTTGCCACCCCAGAACTGCCGCACCGCAGTGTCATTGACCAGCGCCACCGGCGTCGCCTGACGAGTGTCCAGCGGCGTCAGGTCGCGTCCCGCGCGCAGGGGCACGTCCAGCATGCTCATGAAACCTGTGCTTATGCTCCTGTAGCGAATGGTTTCGTCGAGGTTGACCGGCCGCCCCTCGATGCGCACCGGGAACGACGAGTATCCGCCGCCGTAAGGACCGCCGCCGTTGACGACCATCGCCGCCTCGATGTCCGGGATGGCACGAACGGCTTCGAGCAGCCGGCGCACCAGGTCGGGATCGCGCTGCTGATTCTTCTCGAGGCGCGGCAGGGAGTAATTCAGGGACGTGATCCCGGAGGCATCGAATCCCTGGTCCACGCGCATCAACCGCGCGAAGCTGCTGATGAACAATCCGGCGCCGACCAGCAGCATGACGGCGAGCGCGATCTCCGCCCACGCGAGCATGTGGCGCACCTTCTGCCGTCCGGCGCCGGCCGTGGCGCCCGTTCCATCTTTCAGGCCCCCGACGAGATCGACCCGCGAGCCGCGCAGCGCTGGCAACAGACCGCAGACGAGACCGGTGGCAATCGCCACCAGACTGGTGAAACCCAGCACACGCAGATCGAGCCCGATCGAGAACGCCCGCGGAATGGACGCCGGCATCGCGCCGCGCAGCACGCCGAGCCCCCACCAGGCGACGATGACCCCGGCGGCGGCGCCGAGCAGCATCAACATCCAGGATCTGGCGTCACCGACGTATTGCTCGAGTAGCGGGATCGCCTCGGCACGAAGCCACCCCTTGTTGAACGCCTTCTTGTCTGCATCCGATGCCGCGAGCATCAGCGCCAGGGCCGCCTCCGCCTGCTCACTCGTGACCCCGTCGCGCAAGCGGGCCGTCGGTCCGTAGCCCATGCTCTGCACCACCCCGCGCTGACGGTCCGCATCCGCAAACGCCATCGGAACAAACAGCGGCGTCCGGACGGAGGAGGTCGCCGGGTAGATGAACTGCGCGGGCAGCCGTGGCGTTGTGCAATCTGAACTTGAACAGGCGATCCGAATCCGGGTACGGCAACGGCCGGAGGACCGCAGCATCGACGATCGAGAAGATCGCGGTGTTGGCGCCGATGCCCAGAGCAAATGTCGCGATGGCCGCGAAGGCAAATCCTGGCGACCGCCGGAGGATCCGCCCGGCGTAGCGCACGTCCTGCCACACGCTCTCGACGCGGGTCTCCCAGCCGACATCACGGACCCAGTCCTTCACGGCCGCGGGGCTCCCCAGCTCGAGGCGCGCCGCACGGGCCGCATCGTCCGGAGACATCCCAGCGGCGATCTTCGCGTCGATGGACGCCTGCAGGAATTCGCGAAGCTCGGCATCGAGTTCCGCGTCAACCTGCCGGTGCCGGAAGAGCGCCTTGACACCGCCGGTGAGCCGATGGAGCAGCCGCATCGTCAAATCTCCTCGAGCGATGCTTTCAAGATCCGCGCAATCGCGGTCGTCTGTGACTCCCACGCCTGTGTCTGGGCCTTCAGCGTCGCCTTCCCCTGTTTCGTCAGCGAGTAGTACTTGGCCTGACGGTTGTTCTCCGTGGCGCGCCATTCAGCGGCGATCAGACCGTCCCGCTCGAGGCGGCGGAAGGCCGGGAACAGCGATCCCGCGTTGACCTGGAACACGCC
>JBBECO010000160.1:15384-17664 GCA_040881785.1 Vicinamibacterales bacterium | reverse complement strand
GCCGCCCTCGCGGCCATCCAGCTCGCCCCGGCGCCGCTGCAGTGGTTCAAGGGCAATACGCACACGCACACGATCGAGAGTGACGGCGACAGCACGCCCGAGGAAGTCACCCTCTGGTACAAGAAGTACGGCTACAACTTCCTCGTGCTCAGCGATCACAACGTGCTGACCCGCATCGACGACCTGAATGCGAAGTACGCGGTGCCGGGCGTCTTCACGCTGATCCGCGGCGAGGAGGTGACGACGCCGGTCGAGGGCAAGTCGGTCCATGTCAACGGCATCGACACGCGAGAGCGGATCGGCCAGCAGCAGGGCACGACCGTCCTGGAAGTGCTCCAGCAGAGCGTCGACGCGATCCGCGCGCAGGACGGCGTGCCGCACATCAACCATCCAAACTTCCGCTGGTCCATCACGGCGGACCAGTTGCGCAGCGTGAAGCACAACAAGCTGTTCGAGATTTACAGCGGCCATCCGCAGGTCAATATTCACGGCGGCGGCGGCGTCCCGGGCCTCGAAGCCGTCTGGGATGCCATCCTGTCGAGCGGTGTCCTGCTCTACGGCATCGCGGTAGATGATGCGCATCACTTCAAGGAACTGGGGAAGCCAGGCAGTTCGGGTCCGGGCCGGGGATGGATCGTCGTGCGCGCGACGGCGCTCTCGCCGCGGCTGATCCTCGCGGCCATGGAGCGCGGCGACTTCTATGCCTCTACCGGCGTCGAGCTGACCGACTACCAGGCGACCGCGTCGGCGATGACCGTGACGGTGAAGACGAAATCGTACGAGAAATACCGGATCCAGTTCATCGGCCGCGGCGGCGCGCTGCTCCAGGAGACCTTCGACAGTCCCGCCACCTACACGTTCCGCGGTACGGAAGGCTACGTCCGCGCGCGCGTCCTCGACAGCAACGGCGGCATCGCGTGGACGCAACCGGTGATGTTAGGGTCGGACCCTCGCTAGAACGCGATGGTCACCGCGAGCACGATGAGTGCAATGCCGGTGATCGCATCGAGCACCTGCCGCGGACCACGGCGGGACAGAACTCGGGCGAGGGTGGCGCCGGCGAACGCCCAGCCGGTGTGCCAGGAGGCCGCCATGGCCACATGGATGGCCGTCAGCGTCAGCACGCTGCCCACGAACGGCGCCTCTCGCGGCACGAACTGCGGCAGCACGATCAGGTAGAACGCCGCCAGCGACGGGTTGAGGACGTTGGTCAGGAAGCCCGACGTGAAACTCCGCCAGCCGTCGAGCGCCAGCGGCGGTGCGGTCCCGCCCGGGCTCCGCCGCGCGCGGACGACCCGCGCCAGCGACTGCAGCCCGAGCCACGTCAGATACGCCACGCCCGTCCAGCGCAGTACCAGCCAGGCCGACGGCCACCGCTGCATGGCGACCGCGATGCCGAATGCGGTCAGCAGCCCATAGCAGATCGATCCGCTGTTGGTGCCGGCCGTCGTCAGCAGACCCGCACGGGTGCCGCCGCCGATGCTGTTCCGCAGGACGACGGCCGTGGACGGCCCGGGGCTCAGGACGAGCGGCGCCGTGACGGCGACGAATCCCCAGAGCGGCAGGGACAATTACTGCATTCCTGAAATGGGAAATGGGAAATGGAAAATGGTAAAGCCCTCGCGATCCATGGGCCTAGGTGATGCCGAATTCCTTCTTGGCCGCTTCGAAGCACTCCGGACACACGCCGTGGCTGAACTGCGCTTCTGAGTGTTCCGACAGATAGCCCTCGAGCTGCTGCCAGTAGTTGCCGTCGCGCCGGATTTTCTTGCAGTACGAACAGATCGGCAGGAGCCCCGACAACTGTTTCACCATCGTCAGGGCGTTCTGCAGCTCCGTGACGCGCTGCGCGAGGCTCTGCTGGAGTGAGGCGATGCGCGCGCCGGTCTTCACCCGGGCGCGCAGCACGCTCCAGTCGAACGGCTTGGTGATGTACTCGTCGGCGCCGCCCGTCAGGCCCTCCAGCATCTGGTCGCGGGTATCGTGCGCGGTGAGCAGGATCACATACATCGTGCTGAGCGCCGGCGTCGCGCGGATTTCCCCGCACAACGTCACACCGTCGGCGCCCGGCATGTTCCAGTCGAGAATCGCCAGGGGCGGCGGGGCCTCGCCCATGAGTACCTTGCGCGCCCCGTTGCCATCCTCGCAGACGACCGGCTCATACCCCCAGCGCTCGAGCTGTACTCCCAGCCCGTGCCTGAGCGCCGCATCGTCGTCGGCGAGCAACACTCGCATCGGCTTCCTCCGTCGTCAGGTCCCGTGCAGCCAGACAGCCTCCGG
>JBBECO010000160.1:0-15284 GCA_040881785.1 Vicinamibacterales bacterium | reverse complement strand
TTCAACCTTCGCGCTTGACACGCGGAAGTCGTCTGGCCTACGCTGCCAACGTTCGCACGTGCTGCGGACGCTTATCCAGAGTGGCTGAGGGAACAGGCCCGCTGAAGCCACAGCAACCAGGCGCGAGAGCCGCGGTGCTACTTCCTGCCCGATCAACGGGAGAGATAAGAGCCTCGGTAGACCCTTCCGGTCTCTGAACGCTTCGCTCTCAATTCTGCGGCTGAACGTACGCCCCGCCCGGCGGGGGGCGTCGCGCGTGCGTTCGCGCCGCTCGGAGACCGTCGATGTCAACGATCGTCGTGGATCGCTCGGTGGCTGCGCCTGCGCGGCCGCGTCCCCCGGCCGAGGCGCGCGTCGCGCTGCTTGGATGCGGCAACGTCGGCCGCGCGTTCACCCTCCTCGCCGCGGCGCCACCCTCAGGGACGCGCCGGCTACGGATCACCGGCGCCCTCGTGCGGGACATCCAGCGCACGCGGCCGCTGCCGGTTCCCGCGCTGACTGCGGATGCCCGCCAGCTCTGGCTGCCTCCCCCTGATGTCTGCGTCGAACTGCTCGGCGGTCTCGAACCGGCGCGACGCCTCGTCCTCGAAGCGCTCGCCCGCGGGATCCCCGTCGTCACGGCGAACAAGTCGCTGCTGGCCCGCCATGGCGGCGAGCTGCGGGACACCGCGCGCACCAGCGGGACGCCGCTGCTCTACGAGGCCGCGGTCATCGCCGGCGTCCCGTTTCTGGGCACCTTCAGCCGCCGTCCGCGGGCGGCAGCGGTGACCGGCCTCGTGGCGATCGCGAACGGCACCAGCAACTTCGTCCTGTCGCGCTGCGCCCGGGACGGCTGCGGCCCCGGCGACGCGCTGGCCGAGGCACAACGGCTCGGATACGCCGAGCCCGATCCCCGCAGCGACGTCAGCGGAACGGACGCCTGCGAGAAGCTCGTCGTGCTGCTGCAGCACTTTGCGCACGTGGACGTGTCGCCCGACGTCATCGAAACGTCCGGCCTCGACGCCATCGGGGAACACCAGCCGTCCCATGCGCGGGAACTGGGCGGCGTGATCAAGCCGGTGATCGTCGCGAACTGGCACGGCGCGACGCTCGAGGCGTTCGTCGGACCGGCGTTCGTCACGGACGATCATCCCCTGTCGCGCGTGGACGGCGTGGAGAACGCCATCGTCCTGAGCACCCCCCATGGACGGCTGCGGTTCCAGGGGCCCGGCGCCGGTCCCGAGGTGACCGCCGCCACGGTCCTCGACGATGTCGAGGAGGCGCTGTCAGGGGTGGCGGCGCCGTGTCATCAGCCGCTGACGCACGCGACGGTGGTCAGCCCGGAGACCGGCTGGCTCGTCACGCTCGAGGGCGCCCGGCTGCCTGCCGCCAGCGACGTCGCCGATCTGCTCGCCTCGCACGGTCTGTTCGCGCACCGAGTCACGGCGACGCATACCCACGGCGGCCGCGAGAGCCGGTCGCTGCTCCTCAGGCCCGCTGGCCGCCCCGTACTGCAGCGCGCGCTCGACGCGGTGTGCGCGGCCGCGGGCTGTACGCCGACGGCGCTCCGCGCGCTCGAGGACGCGCGATGAGCGGCGGGCTCGACGCAGGTCGGTTGTTCTTCCGCCTGAAGGCGGAAGCCACGAGATACCCAGTAAACCAGGAGATAACGACGATGGAGTTTGCGACACGAACGATTCATGCGGGGCAGCCATCCGAACCGGGGACCGGTTCTTTGATTGCGCCGATCTTCCAGACCTCGACCTACGAGCAGGAGGCGCCGGGGATCCATCGGGGCTTCGACTACTCGCGGACGAACAACCCGACGCGCGCGCGGCTCGAAGCGGTGCTGGCCGATCTCGAGGGGGTGGCACACGCGGCGGTCTTCGCCTCGGGGCTCGCGGCCGAGAACGCGCTGCTGCAGGCGTACTTGAAACCGGGCGACGAGATCATCATTCCGCAGGACGTCTACGGCGGCACCTTCCGGCTGTTGACGAAAGTCTACGAGCCGGCCGGCTGCGTCATCCGGCAGGTGGACGTCGCGGATCACGCGTCGTTCGAGGCCGCCCTCACCGCGCGGACCCGCCTCGTGTGGATCGAATCCCCGACGAACCCGAGGCTGCTGGTCTATGACATCGCGAAGATCTGCGCCGCCGCGCACGCGCAGGGGGCGCTCGTGGTCGTGGACAATACCTTCGCCACCCCGTTTTTCCAGCAGCCCTTCCAGCTCGGCGCCGACCTCGTCGTCCACAGCGTGACGAAGTACCTGGCCGGACATTCCGATCTGATTCAGGGGGCCGTGCTCGCGCGCGATGCAGCGGTGTTCGAACCGGTCAAGTTTCTCCAGAACGCGACCGGTGCGGTACCCTCGCCGTTCGACTGCTGGCTGACGCTGCGCGGTCTCAAGACACTGGAACTGCGGATGGAGCGGCACGCGCTGAATGCCGAAACGATCGCGCGGGCGCTCGAAACGCATCCGCTCGTGCGAGCCGTGTACTTCCCCGGCCTGCCGGCGCATCCCGGCCACGACATCGCGCGGCGGCAGATGACCGGCTTCGGCGGCATGGTGTCGTTCGAATTGGACGGGACGGTGGACGACGTCGTCTCGTTCGTCTCCGCGCGACGGTTCTTCGCGCTCGGCGAAAGCCTGGGCGGCGTGAAGTCGCTCGTCTGCCATCCCGCCCGGATGACGCACGCGTCCATCCCACCCGAGACACGACGGGCGCTCGGCCTGTCCGACACGCTGATCCGGCTGTCGCCGGGATGTGAGCATCCGCGCGATCTCGTGGCCGATCTGATCGAAGGGCTGGACGCGCTGGCGGCTGGCACCAGGCATGCCGCGGCACTGGTTCAGGAGGTGTGACGATGGTGGGCCGGCCGCGCTACCGCCTCGACAGCCGGTGCTCGCGAAAGAACGCCCACATCTCGCTCGAGGCGTCGATGCTGTGGCTCGTCGGCCCGGAGAACCACTCCGGCAACGACCCGCCGCCGGGCCAGGTGTGGCCGCCGCCCTCGATGGTGTAGAGCACAACGGCCGCGTCGCCCGCGCAGCCGGTGTATTCCAGGCGTCTCACGTCCGCCGCCGGCGCAGATGCGACAGGGCTCGAGGCGCACCGGTTTCTTCGCGCCCAGTTCGCGGTCCAGGTCGGGATATCGGGAAAGGGACTGGGAGCCGTCCACGACTTGCCGCCGTGATAGGGCGTCGCGGTGTCGGCCGTGCCGTGGAACGCAATCATCGGCATCGGTGCAGGTTCGGTGCACGAGCTCCACGGCGCCAGGTGGGCAGCCGCGACCATCCCGACCGCCGCGATGCGATCGGCGAGCGCGCAGGACAGCACGAAGGCCATGCCGCCGCCGTTGGAAAGCCCGTCCGCATAGATCCTCGCCGGATCGATGTGATAAGTCGCCGACAGTGTATCGATCAACTCCGAGATGAATCGAACCTCCTTCATCAGACCGGCGCCGCCCGTGCGCCAGTGCCCCGGCCCGTCGCCTGCCACGCCCGACGGGTAGACCACGAGAAATCCCTCGCGGTCGGCCACGTCGTTCCATTGGCTGACCGCCATCTGGGCGGCCGGCCACAGCGCGCCGCCATGCATGCTGATGACGAGTGGCGTGGCCCTGGTCCGATCGTAGCTCGACGGAACGTACAGCAGGTACTCGCGGAGCTCGCCCGATGAGATCATCGAGCCGTTGTTTCGATTCCGGACGTGGAACGCCACCGCCTCCCCCACTGCCAACGTGACAGGAAGGCCGATGAGCATCAGCACCGCGGCGAGGACCATCCTGCGGCTCTTCACCATCACCGGTGCCGGTTCCAGTCGAGCGCCAGCGGCGCCGCGGAGAGCCGCGCCAGCGGGACCGCCAGAATCGCGATCATCGCCAGCAGGTAGCGCGGAATGAATGGCGTGGAGACCCACCACACGAGTACCCCGTAGAGCGCGAGCACGGCGATCATCCAGCCCGCCGTCCCGATCAGCAGCGTGCGGTCGCTGAGCAGCCGGTGGGCATACAAGGCTGTCGCGATCCAGGCGGCGGCCGTCATCTTGACGGCGACCAGCACGGCGGAGATCAGCGGCCAGGCGTCCCATAACGCGGCCTGCACGCGCTTGGTCTCGCCGATCCATTCGATGGTCGGCAGCATGATCAGGAGGAGCACCAGCGCCAGGAACCCGCTCGTTTTGATGATCCACTCCCGGCCGGTCAGGCCGATGTACAGGCTTCGCACCAGCTGCTTCCACGTCGATGTGAGCAGCCAGGCGAATCCCAGCAGGGCGGCCACGATCACCCGAGGCGTGCCCACGGCTTCGCTGAACCGACCCACACGGTCGATCGCGACCGGCCAGGTGCCCGACAGCGCGAGCGTCACGACGATGGCGACGAGCACCAGCAGCCAGGTGGCCAGCGTGCTCCAGATCGCCATCTTCAGTTTGGCGGCGATCAGCGCGGCGCTGGTCGACGGCCGCGTCGCCAGGAACGGCGCCACGCCGTAGGTATCGCGCGCGTGGGGATTCGACGTGCTGACGGTCGCGGCGACGAAACCGGCCATGACGACCGGCGTCACCAGTACGGCGGCGAGGGTCTTGAAGACCACGGCCGGCGTCTCGTTGCCGGGAATGAACAGCAGCCCCAGTTCGAAGGGCAGCAGCATGCCGACCAGGACCGGCAGCGTACGGCCGTGGCGCCGCCACTCGAACCACAGCTGCGCGCGGGCCGGCGAAGAAAACTCCCGCTGCGGGGGCACCACGCCGGTGAGCCGGCCGCGACGGGCCCACGATCCACGCCAGTCTGGCGCGTCGCCGCGGCGGGCCCGGGCTACGGCGACACGCGCGGCAAGATAGGCGAGCGGAAGCTGCGGCGCCAGAAAGGCCACCATCAGCGGTTCCGACGCCTCGTAATGGACCGCCAGGATCACGATGGCATCGAGCGCGATGAGCCACAGCACCGTCGCGATCACGCGCAGTCCCGACACACCGTACGGCATCCACGCCAGCACCTGCGTCCAGGCAAGAAACGCGGCGGCCAGGAATGCCGGCCAGATGAACGGCAGGTCGAGCCCCCATGGCCACCGCGCGAGGAGCGCCGCGACCAGCCACAGGCTCGCCATGGACGCCGCACCATAGAGCATCGGCCACCCCGCGAGCGCGGTAGTGGGCACCGGCAGCGTGAACAAGCGAGAGGGAAAGATCGATTGGCGCCCGGCCAGATCACCCGTCAGACCGAAACTGAAGAGCGCCAGGAGATAGAAGAACGTCACCGTAAACGGCACGACACCCAGCGCCGCGATGGCGTCCGGCGGGTCCAGGCTCACGGGTGCGGGACCGAAGACGAGGAGCTTGACGATCCCGACGACGAGCAGGTAGCCGGCCAGGGCGACCAGGGCCCAGCGGTGCGGCCGGTGAAACTCCCAGGCGATGGCGGCGGCAGGGGAACGCATGGGTCACACGTCCGCGGCTGATGGCGCAGGCGTCCCCACGTGTGCGACGAAAATCTCGGCCAGGGATGCGCCGCCGTGCGTCTGTCTCAGGGTGTCCAGCGGCGCGCTCAGCACGATCTTCCCTTCGCGGATCATCGTGACGTGATCGGCCACCTGCTCCACTTCCTCCAGCAGGTGAGAGGAAAAGAGGACCGTGCGGCCCTCGCCGGCGATCGTCCGCAGGATGGCGCCGAGAATGTCGCGTCGCACGATGGGGTCGAGGCCGGACGACGGCTCATCGAGCACCAGCAGCTCGGGCCGATGCGCGAGCGCGAGCAGCAGCCCCGCCCGTGCCTTCTGTCCCTTCGAAAGCGTCCTGACCTTCGCCCCGGGATCCAGGGCGAATGCGTCCCGCAGTTCCTCGGCGTACGCATCGTCCCAGGCGGGATAGAACGCGCGGGAATACCGAATCAGCTCGTCAACGCGCATCCACCCGGGGATGTCGTTCTCCTCGGAGAGATAGCCGATCCGCGACAGGACGGCGATCGGCTCGGCAACAGGATCGAGGCCGAAGACACGCACCGATCCGCTCTCCGCCCGGAACAGACCCAGGATGTGCTTGATGAGCGTGGTCTTGCCCGCCCCGTTGGCCCCCACGAGGCCGTAGACGCCGCCGCGTGGGATGGTCAGGCTCACCGACGCCAGGGCGGGCGTCCCGCCGAAGCGGCGGGTCAGCGCCGACACCTCGATCACCGATTCACGCTGCGTCGCGTCTGCTGGCACAGTGCACCGAATGGAGGGGGATCTTAGCACCGAGTCGGCCCGCGGCACGCGACGATAAGATAGCTGCTGGATGACGCACCCCACGGGCCTGATCGCGGTCAGCGGCGCCGCCTATCTTGCCGCCATGATCGTGCTGGCGGTCTCGCAGGCGCGTCTGGGCACGCCCCTCTTCTTTCTCTGTGCGGGCGTCGGGATCGCGGCCTTCGCGGCCGTCCTCACCGTCGTCTGGCGCGCGCCGCACGACCGGCGCCGGCTGTTCCTGGTCGCCGTCCTCTTCGCGGTGGCCTTCCGCATTCCGCTGGCCGCCCCGCGGGTCAACAGCGACAACGACATGATCCGGTATCTCTGGGACGGCCGGGTGCAGACGCTCGGCATCAATCCCTACGCCGTCCGCCCGGCCGACCCGGAAGTGGCCTTCACGCACACGGACGAAACGCGGAACATGCCGAGCGCGCGCGCGAGGACGCCCTATCCGCCGGCCGCGCAGCTGTTCTTCAGGCTGGTGGTAACGCTCCAGGACTCGTCGCGCGCGATGAAGCTCGCCCTGGTCCTGTGCGACCTCCTGACGATCCTGGTCCTCTGGCAATGGCTGCTGGCCACTGGCCGGAGCGAGTGGCTGGCGCTCGCGTATGCGTGGAACCCCCTCGTCGTGCTGGAGGTCGCGCACAGCGGGCACATCGATGCGCTCGGCGCGCTCTGGATCGCCGCGGCCGCGTTCTGGCTCACGCGGCGGCGGACGGCGCTCGGCACGATCGCCTTCGTGCTGGCCGTGGCAACCAAGCTGCTCCCGATCGTCCTCGTCCCGTTGCTGTGGCGCCGGATCTCGGTCCGCGACGGCCTGATTGGCGCCGCGCTGTTCGTGCTGCTCTACCTGCCGTTCGCCTCGGGCGCAGACGTCCTGTTCGCCGTGCAGAACGTCGTCCAACACATCCGCTTCAACGGGCCGGTCTTCAGATTCCTGGCGAACCTGACGTCGCCTGACACAGCGGCGCGCATCGCGCTTGGCGCGGGCCTGCTGACCGCGGTGTGGTGCCGGTGGAAGCTCGCCGCCGACGACCCGGCCGCCTGGGCGTGGCCGATGGCGGTCGCGATTGCGTGCGCGCCGGTGATTTATCCGTGGTACCTGCTCTATCTCACGCCGTTCCTGCTGTTCCCGACGACGCTGCCGCTCATCGCCTGGTCGTGCAGTGTGCTGCTGACCTACGTGGTCTGGGAGCGCGCCCTCGACGGCGGACGCTGGATCGTTCCGGAGTCGGTCGTCTGGGCGGAATACACCGTGGTCCTCGTGGTGACGGTGGCGACCGTGCTGGCCGCGCGCCTCAGGGTTCGAGCGGCATCAGGATCCACAGGATGATGTAGACGAGGATGCCTGGAAACGCCACCGACGCGATTGAGACAATGACGTAAAGGATCCGCACGGATGTCGGTGTCCACCCCAGCGAATTCGCAATCCCACCGCACACCCCGGCGATCATCTTGTTTCGTCGGGACCTGAGTAATGCCATCGTCTGCCCCTCCCTGCTTGCGAGTGTCCCACACCTCACCGCCCGGTTGAGCTCAACTGAGCACGCTGCTGCACGCCGCCAGGCGATAGACCCAGTCCGCGATTCGCTCCTGGCTCGCTCGAGCTTGGACGGACGATTGCATATCCACGAGGCGTGAAGCTGATCCGCGGACCCCGTGCCTGCACGCTCCTCCTGATGGTCTCAGCCGCGACGGTGTCGTGTGCTGTCGGAGGATGCCGGGCCGGGGAGAGTGCCGGGACGGTGGCCGCCGCCGGCGCCACCGAATCGTCCGGCGAAGCCGCGCGCGCAATCCGCGAAGCGGCCCTTGCCTCCGCCCGTGTGTGGCAGCCTCCCGCCGTCCCGATTGGCCAGGCCACGCTGAATACGAATCCATCCGGTGCAGACTTCGGCCCTGACGACGAGGTGCACTGCCGGTTCAACACGAAGGTTGTCGGAGGCACCACGCCGAAGTTCCACTGCGATCTCGCGACCGGCGAAACCGTGAAACTCAAGTACGGCGATGGCAACCCGGAGCTCCACGCGGAAGTCGCGACGACGCGGCTGCTCACGGCGCTCGGGTTCTATGCCGATCGCATGTTCGCCGTGCGGCGCGTCCGCTGCGCGGGCTGTCCGGCATTTCCGTTCCAGTCGCTGCGCTGCCTGGACCGCTTCGGTCTGAAGGCGGTCTGCTTCCCCCGCGGCATCAACTACGACCGTGTCGTCGACTTCCCCGCCGCGGTGCTCGAGCGCAAGATCGAGGGGCGCGTCATCGAGGCGAAGGAGGACCAGGGCTGGGGCTGGTACGAGCTCGACAAGATCGATCCGGCGCGCGGCGGATCTTCGAGAGCCGAGGTGGACGGCCTCCGTCTGATGGCCGTGTTCCTGGCGCACTGGGACAACAAGGACGCCAACCAGCGCCTGGTCTGCCCGGCCGGCGCCGATCGTCCGGACGGCGGGTGCGCCGCGCCAATCGCCCTCATGCAGGACGTGGGCGCCACGTTCGGTCCGAAGAAGGTCGAGCTCCACAACTGGCGGCAGACTCGGATCTGGAAGGACGGCGCCGGCTGCCGCGTCTCGATGGAGCACCTGCCCTATGCCGGCGGGACCTTTCCCGAATGGATCATCTCGGAAGGTGGACGGCAGCATCTGCTCGGTCTGCTCGAGCAGCTGTCCGACGGGCAGCTGCGGGATCTCTTCGACGCGTCCGGGATCACGGGGTACGACCAGGTGCACGCCGACGCGAGACGCGCCGAGGCGTGGATCGCGGTCTTCAAAGACAAGGTGAAGCAGATCAGGGACGGCGGGCCGTGCCCTTCGTGAGGACTCCCGCATCGACCGTCGCACCCGTCCGCGAGATCGCCTGGAAGTACAGCTCGTTGCCCGTCACTTCCATCAGCATGAAGCTGTAGTCGCTGTCGAAGCCGCGGGCCGTCAGCTCCGTGCGATTGATGTCGCCGGGGCGCAGCGAGCCGGCCGCGCCCGAGATGAAATACACGATGCCGCGCTGCGGATGCGTGCGCTCGTAGAAATGCTCGTGACCCGAGAGCACGACGTCCGCATCCCCCGCGACGAGAATCGGCTCCAGCGCCCGGCGCAGGGAGCTCCCCCCCGCGGCGTACCGGCCGGAGGTATAGAGCGGATGGTGGAAGAACACGATCTTCCAGCGGCTGCCCGACCCCTTCAAACCTCTCAGCAGCCAGTCGAGCTGGTCCGGATCGAGCGTCCGGCTGTCGAGCGCCCAGAACCTCGCACCGCCCCGCGCAAGCGCGCCCTGAAGGCTCCGCTCGAATCGTCGGAACGAGTAGTACCGCTCGCCGCCCATGTTGAACTTGTCGTAGAAGATCTGATTCGAATCGTCATGGTTGCCGATCGCGGCCTGGAACGTGACGCCGGCGTCGAGCAGCGCCTTGTACGGCTCCTCGAACTTCGACCGGTAGTCAGCGGCCGTATGGCTGTCGTAGATGTTGTCGCCGAGCATCAGCACCAGATCGAAGGGGAACTGCTCGCGCCAGGCCACCAGCTGCCGCGCGACCTCGTGCTGCGCGGCGTCGCCGCGTCCGGAGTCGCCGATGACGGCCAGCCGGATGGATCCCGATTTCTTCGGCAGCGCCAGGGCCCCCGGCGCGGGCGTCAGCTCGGTGACGGTCGGCGACGGGCGGACGACGTCCGCAGGCAGCTCGCGCCCGCATCCCGATAGCACCAGCATCGCGACCAGGACGACGCTGCCTTTGCCATTTACCATTTGCCAGTTTCCACTCAGGCCGGACGTTGTTCAGCGGCCTGCTAGCGGGGATCCCAGCCCAGCGCGACGAACTGCACGGCCACCTGTCCGCGTTTGGGTGCGATCGTGATCGCCTCGATCTCGGGCGCGCCCTGGTAGCGCGCCGCGATCGCCTGGGTTTCTTCACGAACGGACTCGTCGAACGCCTCCAGCTGCCGGCGCAGCGCCGCGACGTTCGCTGCCGCGCGCTTGACGTCGTCTTTTTCCTTCATGCTGCGGCCCATGCCGCGCGCCGCGGTCGTGGCCCGGCCGAGCGTTCCCCTGCTGAGCGCCTTGCGCCCGAACAGCGCGCCGAGCGCCGCCGCCCCCACCGACAGCATCGTCTGGGTCTTCTGCTGCGAGGCCTGCTGCTGCTCGCGATCGACCGCGCCCTCGGCCCTGCGCAGCCGCTCGGCAAGCGTCTGGCGTTTCGCGGCGAACTTCTTCTGGACGGCCTCCACGTCGGCGTCGCGCGTTTCGCGCAGCGCGTCCTGCACGCGCGCATGAAACTCGCGTTCGGTTTCGCCGACCGTCGACGTCAGCTTCGTCTGGCGATGGCGAAGCAGTTCGATCCGCTGCGACTGCCCCAGCCACCGGCTGAACGCCTTCTGCCAGGCCTCGTAGTTCTTCGGTTTCAGCGCCACCGGGGGCACGTCCGCAAACCGTGCCCCGGTTGCCGGCTCCCGCTGGAGGGCGGCGGAGCCGGACACTTCGGTGGCGTGCTGCCAGTCCACCGGCACCGGATCGTTCGTGATGGGGGCTCCGAACAGGACATCTCGCGAGGTGTCGATCCCGAGCTTCGTGTCGGTAAAGGTGACGCGCGCGGCCCCGACCGCCACCGGGCTGTAGACGGGCGCCTCGACATCCGCGCGGCCAGCCGCCGCGTCGGGCAGGAAGTACTGGTCGATGCCCGGCGGCACGATCGGCCTCGCGCCGCCCTCGGACCCTCGGACCCTCGGACCTTCGGACCCCTGGACCGTGGGACCCTCGGACCCTGGAGAGAGTGCCGCGATCTGCGCCCGCGACATCGGCCCCCGCAGGTACGACATCGTCCAGCGCGTCTGGAAGACGACGGGGCGGTTCTCATGGACGTTGTGGAGGAGAAACACGCGCTTGCCGAGCGCCGACAGGATCCGTTCGGCCTCGCCGCGATCGAGCGCGCCCGCGGCCGCGCCCTCGAGGCCTTCGAGAACGCGCGCCTTGTCGCGTTCGGTCTGCATCCGGCCGAGGAACCAGGTGCCGGTGTTCGACAGTCCCTTGTAGTCGAGATCCACGGGGTTCTGCGTCGCGAGCATCACGCCGACCCCGTACGCGCGCGCCTGCTTCAACATCGTCAGCAGCGGTGCCTTCGACGGCGGATCCGCCACCGGGGGAAAGTACCCGGCGATCTCGTCCATGTAGACGACGGCCCGCAGGCTCGACGTGCCGGTCTGCGTCCGCATCCAGCCGACGATCTGGTTGAGCAGGAGCGAGACGAAGAACATGCGCTCGGCCTCGCCGAGATGCGCGATCGAGAAGATCGAGACGCGCGGCCGGCCGTGCGACGTGCGCAACAGCGACGCGGCGTCCAGGGGGTCGCCGGTGAACCACTGGTCGAAGCCGGGAGCGGCAAGCACGCCATTGAGCCGGAGGGCGAGCTCGAAGCGGTCCTTCTGCGGAAAGAACGACTCGAGATCGAGGACGCCGACCTTCTGGAACGGCGGGGACTGGACCGCATGGATCAGCGAGGGGAAGTCGAGATCCTGTCCGGCCGTCCACGCCCCGGTGAACAGCGTGGCCAGGAGCGTGTGCTCGCGACTGCGAGGCTCCGCCTCGGCGCCGGCCAGCGAGAGGACGCTGGTGGCGGTCATGCTGGCACGATCCCCCAGCAGTTCCGGATCGTCGAGCACCGCGCGTCCGGGCGCGCCGAACGAGCTGAGGACCGAGATCGGATGTCCGGCACGGCTCCCCGGTGTGTAGACGGTGAAATCGGCCGACGCGCGGAGGCGCCGGATACGATCGCCGTCCTGGGCCCAGTCGGCGAGGCCGGCCTTCCACCTGGCCGCCTCCTCCGCGGCAAACGCGTCCGGCGTCAGCCCGACCCGGCGAGCTTCGTCTTCGTCGATCCACGGGCGGAACTCTTCGGCCGACAGTCCAGGAAATGTCAGCAGCAGGTTCCCGAGATCACCCTTGGGGTCGATCGCGATGACCGGCACACCGTCGAGCGCGGCCTCTTCCAGGAGTCCCAGGCACAGGCCGGTCTTGCCGCTGCCCGTCATCCCCACGCATACCGCGTGGGTGACGAGATCGCGCGAATCGTAGAGGACCGGCACAGCCGAGCGTGTCTGGTTCTCGAGGTCGTACTCGCGGCCAAGGTAGAAGATGCCGAGTTTTTCGAAGTCGTCCATAAGTAGATTCTTGGCAGCCCGTAAAGGGCTGCGCTACACGTCTTCTGGTCAGTGCGCTACACGTCCCTTTCGAGCCACAAGTCCAAAGGCACCGACAGCAACGGATACCGCCGTCTCAGGTCGATCACCCGTCCAGCGTATTCCCCTTTCGGAAATTCCGAGGCGAGCAACCGCCGCTTCAAGACCTTGATCTCATATTTGTACAGATCGCGGATGGCGTCACGCAGCAACTGGGGAGGGGTATCGGGCCTCGGACGCAGCCCGTGGCGGGTCAGCTCCTCCTGCACGTCAGGCGTGTAGATATAGGTGGCCCGCACACTCCCCAATGTACTGTCGTCTGTTAGTATTCGCCCATCATGAAAAATTCGTTCATTGCGGTGCTCGCCGGACTGGCCGTCGCGGTGGCGCCCGCCATCACCTCCCAGACGGTCGACACCGACATCAACGCGAAGATCCGCGCCGAGGCGGACAAGAACTCGCAGATCATGCGGACGATGCACTACCTGACCGACGTGCATGGACCGCGCCTGACCGGCTCGCCGAACTACAAGGCGGCTGCCGAGTGGACCGTCAAGCAGATGACAGAGTGGGGCTTCAAGAACGGGAAGCTCGAACCGTGGGATTTCGTGAACGCCGATGGCACGCCGCGGCCCGGCTGGCTGAACGAGCGCTTCTCGGGCCACATCGTCTCGCCGGTGAAAGACAGTCTCGTCGGCGAGGTGCTCGCGTGGACGCCGTCCACCGAGGGAACCGTGACGGCCGAGGCCGTGCATCTCATCCCGCCGACGCGTCCGACGCAGGCAGAGCTCGATGCCTGGATCAAGGACGTCACGCCGACGATCACGGGCAAGATCGTCTTCGTGGGCCAGCACACGCGCGTGCCTATCAGTGAGACGCCGCCGCCGCTGCGGCGGGACGACGAGGCCCTGCGCCGGCAGCTCGATCCGAACGCGCCTGCCGCCGAAGGGCGCGGCCGGGGCCGTGGCGATGCCGCCGGGCGAGGCCGCGGGCGAGGCGATGAGCCGCCGGATCCCACGCGGCTGACGCCGCAGGCGGTCAACAACGCCGTGACGAAGCTCATGATGGACGCCGGCATTGCCATTCGCATCAACGACGCGGGACGCGGCCACGGCCAGATCCGCGCGTTCCAGAACAACACCTACGATGTGACCAAGGCGCCGCCGACCGTCATCCTCCGCAATGAGGACTACGGCCGCATCACCCGGATCCTGGCCAACGGCACGCCGGTGCGCCTCGAACTCACGATCGTCAATCAGACGTTCCCTGCGGGGCCGTCCTACAACGCCGTGGCCGAGATCCCCGGCACCGACAAAGCCGACGAGGTCGTGATGCTGGGCGGCCACCTCGACTCGTGGCACGCGGCGACCGGCGCCACCGACAACGCGATCGGCTGCGCGGTGATGATGGAAGCTGCGCGCATCCTGCAGGCGATCGGCGTCAAGCCGCGACGAACGATACGCGTGGCGCTGTGGGGCGGCGAGGAGCAGGGGCTGCTCGGGTCCAAGGCGTACGTGAAGGAGCACTTCGGCACGGCGGAGAACCCGAAGCCGGAGTTCCACAAGTTCAACGGCTACTTCAACGTGGACTCGGGCACCGGCCGCATCCGCAGCGCGAGCGTGTTCGGTCCGCCGGAGGCCGCCGCCGTCCTGCGCACGATCTTCAAGCCGTTCGAGGACTTCGGGATGCTGGGTGTGACGGCGACCACCAGCCGCCGTTCGGGCGGCACCGACAGCACGTCGTTCAACGAGGCGGGCCTGCCGGGGATCGGTTTGAGTCAGGACCCGATCGAATACCAGACGTACACGTGGCATACGAGTCTGGACACGTACGAGCGGATTCTCGAGGAGGACGTGAAGAAGTCGGCCGCGGCGATCGCGTCGGCCGTCTACCACCTCGCGATGCAGGACGAGATGCTGCCCCGGTTTTCCAAGGAGGCCATGCCGCCGCCCCCGCCCCCGCCCCCGCCCGGGCAGGGCCGCGGCAGGAACCCTGCGCCGCAATAACGGCGAGACCAGACGAATCGCCAGGGCCGGGCGGCTTTGATGCCGTCCGGCCCTGTTTTTTGGCACCGAGGGCAGCCCATAAAGGGCTGCGCTACACCCTCGTGCTTGTGGCAGCGGGTCGGCTACCCGATGAAGGCGAGGCAGCCCGTAAAGTGTGACGTGTAGCGCAGCCCTTTACGGGCTGCCCCATGAAGGCCGCGAATACGGCGCAGGTCTTGAAGGGGACTCACCCGACGGCATTGCCGTAAAGGAGCAGGCGAATGGCAGATGAACGCGACAAGGACACAGGCGTGAGCGACCTGTTTACCAGGACGGCGGAAGCGGTTGGCACCACCCTGGGGCAGGCGGCGCGCGCGGCGATGCGGACGGCACAGCGCGCCACCGACGCGGCGCCGGGCGTGGCGGCCTCGGCCGTCGGTATGGCGCAGTCGGCCGCCTCAACGGCCGTACAGGCCACGACCCAGTTCGCCGAAGGAGCCGTGGAGGGGGTCGCGTCCGCGCTCGACGCCGATCGGCGTGGACGGAAGGCCGCGCGGGAAACGGTCCGTCAGGCCGGACGCTCCACACGCGCCGCCGCGGCACCGGCCGCGAAGAAAGGGACGGCACGCAAGCCAGCCGCAAAGCCGCTCGGCGGTCGCAAGCGAAATGCGAAGACCGTCCCCGCAGCAAGAAAGGCCTCGGCGGCGAAGCGTCGTAAGTAGGCCCGCCCTCGTAGGCCCGATCTTGTAGGCCCGACCTTTAGGTCGGGCGCGTCTGGCGCAACAAACAAAAGGCCGGTGCAGCACCGCTGCACCGGCCTTTGAACTTCCGACCCGGCCCTGCACGGGCCGCTCACGAACGGCCCCTACCGAGACGCCGTGCCCGACGCCGGCGCGGCACGGCCGACCGGGTAGATCCCGTTGAACAGGAACTTGAACGTCCCGTGCGGCT
>JBBECO010000159.1:0-3155 GCA_040881785.1 Vicinamibacterales bacterium | reverse complement strand
AGCCGGATCGAAATCAGAAGACTTGGCGGTCGGCTCGAAAAGCTGGCAGAATCGACTTCGGTGAGTCCAACCGTCCTGCAAAGCGGTCCGTATCGGTTGTTCTTCTTCTCCAGCGACCGGAACGAGCCGACCCACGTTCACGTGAAGCGGGACGGGAAGCTCGCCAAATTCTGGCTGGCGCCAGTTCGAATGGCGTACAACTTCGGGTTCAGTCAGACGGAATTGAATCGCATCGGGGCTCTCGTTCAGAAACACGAGGCAGCACTCTCAGAGGCGTGGCATGAGTACTTCAAGCGCCGCAACGGAAATGGCGGCGGCAAAAAACGTTCGGGTCACTGATCGCGCACTCGTGGTCGAGTTGCAAGACGGCCGAGTGGTCTCGGTCCCGTTGGCGTGGTATCCGCGGTTGGCCGAAGGGTCGCCTGGCGAACGACGCCGGTGGGAACTGCTGGGCCCTGGCGTCGGCATTCACTGGCCCGACCTCGACGAAGACATCTCGGTTGAGGGACTCCTTCAGGGTCTGCCATCAGGTGAGAGCTCGACGTCACTCAATGCTTGGCGGGCTGCCCGAAAGCGACCGGCGAACACCGCGTTGCAGCCGACGAGCCGCGCGCGAAAACCTCCGGTGAAATCGAAGAAGCGTGTACGCGCGGCTCGCGGCTGAACGCGAAACGTAGGCGGCGCGAAACGCACTTCCGCCAAACGCCTTTGCGCGCTTGGCGCTCTTTGCAGTGAGTCTTCGGACAGCGTGGGACAGCTGGTTCGCCTAGCTCGACGGTCTGAGGCAGGGCCTCGTTAGAATTCGAACCCCACCGTGACGCTGGCGGAGCGACCCGGCGCGTAGACCCATCGGGGATCCGGACTGGCGTAGTACGCCTCGTCCAGCAGGTTCCGGACGATGGCGCGAAGCTCGAGACCTTTCGCAATGCGCCAGCCGGAACTGACGTCGACGACGCGCGCGCCTGGCGCATCGACTTCACTCGGGCCCGGCCGAGGGTCGTCGTCCATGAGCGACACGCGCACCTGGCTGTACGCGCGCGGGCCGAAATCCTTCTGGACGATGAAGAAGACGGCGTCGGGCGAGATGTCGTCCAGCCGAGCGCCATCGTCGAGTGCCTCGCCGCGACCGATGTTCATGCCCGCCTCGACGCCGACACCGGCGCCCAGCGTGGCTCGCGCCTCGAGCTCGATCCCTCGCAACCGGGCGCGGCCGCGATTCCTGAAGAAAAAGAAATCCGGCTCGGTCGAATAGCGCTCCACGAGGGCGTCGATTCGGTAGTGATAGGCGTAGGCCGCCAGCTGGGCACGGCCGACGGCGTAGCGCGCGGCGAGATCGAACTGCCGGCTGGTTTCCGGGCGGAGTGCCGGATTGCCCGTGATGAAGCCGCGGCCCGAGGGTCCGCGGAAGTACCGGTCCGACAGCGTGGGGTCCCGGAAGCCGCGCGCCACCTGCGCCGTGAGCGTGAGCCGTTCGGCGGGTGAGGCCGTGACGGAGGCGAATCCGGAGACGGCGCCGTTGGCCGTCTCGTGATCGCCGAAGTCGCCGCCGCGATTGGTGGTCGTCACGTAATCGGTGCGGACGCCGGCGGCGATGCGCACCCGCGGGCTCAGGGCGGCGTCGCCCTGCAGATACGCACCGGTGGCGGTGCGGCGGGCGGCCTCGACCGACAGATAGCTCGTGTCGGCCGCGAGCGCCCCCGACATGTCGTACTCGAGCACCGAATCGCGGGCTTCGAGACCGAACCGTCCGTTGACGTCGAGGCCGAACTCCAGCCGCGCGCGACCGACGCCGCGGGCGGCGCTCGCCTTCACATGGAAGTCGTCCGCTGCCGTGTCCGCGCGCTCGATGCGCCGTCCGCCTACGGCCGTCGCAGCCCGGTCCTGATCGGTGCGCTGCGAGAACGTGCCGGCGAAGCCCGTGACGGCGAACTGTTGCAGCGGACCCAGGGCTGGGACTTCGTACGAGGACGTCAGGCGATGCGAGTCCTCGTGCGGGTAGTAGAAGCGCACCTGCGGTGAGTTGCTGCGCGGTCGCTCGATGTCGCGGCCGAAGTCGCTCTGCCAGCCCGCCGACCACAGGCCGGGTCCGAGCTGGTGGTCGATTCGCGCGTTGAAGCCGCGGTCCTTCCACCCGGAATTGGGGACCGTCGAGCCGTCCACCGGGTTGTCCCAGTCGGCTGCGGCTCGCGCGTGCGCCTGCGCGAACACACCGCCACGCGCCAGTCCCTTGGAGAGCTCGACGCTCGCGCGTTTGTCCGGAATCCCGACGCCATACGTGCCGCTCCCGCGGATCGCGAGTGGAGCCCCCGGTTGTGCGCGCCGGGTGCGCACCGAGATGACGCCGCCGAGGGCATCGGAGCCGTAGGCGACCGATCCCGGCCCGCGGGCGACGTCGATGCCTTCGAATGTCGCGGGATCAGCGTAGGTCGCGCTCGGACCCGCGCGCCGTTCGGATGTGACCCGCGCGCCGTCGATCAGCACGAGCGTGCGGCCGCGCGCGAGACCGCGGATGGCCGGCACCGTCGCGTGTCCTTCCGAGACCTGCGTGACGCCGGGCACGGTCTCGAGGGCCTGCATCAAATTCCCGGGCGCGCGCCGTGCCACCTGCGCGGTCGAGAGCAGCGTCCTGCCTGCGGCCGGCGCAGCCACGATGCTGGGCGCCGCACCCACGACGGTGACCGATTCGTCCGCCAGGGCGTCCACCGGGATCGCGAGCACGCCACCGTCGAGGCTCGTGACATCGACCGGCCGCGCGACGTGGCCGCCCGGAAGCACGACGATGATCTGGAAGGGAGGCGCCGGCGGCGCAGTCCAGAGGAACCGGCCATCCTCGTCCGTCTTGACGGTGCCGGGCAGGCCGGCAACGGTCACGACGGCGCCGGCGACCGGTTCGCCGGAGCGGGAGTTGACGACGCGGCCGGTGAAGCTTTTCGGCTGCGCGGACATGCCGGCGGGCAGGCAAAGGAGGAGGACGAAAACGACTTCGACCAGCGCCGGACGCCGCATGGAGGACATGGTGACGGATCTGGAAGTTCTACTACCAGCCGGCGTTCATTGGGGGCAGCCCATAAAGGGCTGCGCTACACGGCGTTCATCGAGTTGGCAGCCCATAAAGGGCTGCGCTACACCGTCGATTCGTGGCAGCCCATAAAGGG
>JBBECO010000158.1:0-20677 GCA_040881785.1 Vicinamibacterales bacterium | reverse complement strand
AGGGGCTTCGCCCCTCGGACTCCCCTACACGCGCCCTCGCTCGCCGCTTCGCTCCGTGCGCGTGGCTCATTCGCTGGCGCTCATTCGCGTCGCGACTGGGGGAGACGCGTGGCAGCCAGTTTTTTCTTTTCCCTTACAGAATTGCGCGCCAGGATGGCCTGCAATTTCGCATATTTGCACAATTGTCCAGCGATTCCTGCGATTTTCGTCAGGCATCGTCCTTGCGACGACCCCCTCGACATGCTTTTCGGGCCTCTCCCCGGCCAGGCAATGAAGCTGCCTTACCGCATCCTCGTCCTCGACGATGACCCGAACGCGTTGTCGGGCATGGTCGAAATTCTTCGCGATGCCAATTATCTGGTCACCGGCGCCGCCACGTATGACGCGGCGAAACGACTGCTGGCGCTGGGGTCCTACGATCTGCTCATCACCGACGTTCGCCTCCGCGGATACAACGGCCTGAACCTCGTTCGGCAGAGCAGCAGCGACTACCCTGACATGGGGATCATGATCATCACCGGCTATGACGAGCCGATGATGGAGATCGAGGCCTCCCGGTATCGCGCCCAATTCGTCAGGAAACCATTCGAGCTGGACGCGTTCGTGAAGAAGGTGGCCGGCTGCCTCGCGGGCGTGCGGCGGCAGCGCCGCTGGACCCGCAAGCGCGTCGTCGGCGGCTTCCGGGTCGTCGCGAACGGGCAGCCCGCGGCCGTCGTGGACGTGTGCTACGGCGGTCTGCAGCTGGAGATTCCCCAGGCCGGTGGCGTGCCGGCGTCGTTCGACGTGGAGGTGGCCGGCATCGGACTCCACTTCACCGTGGACACGGTGTGGACGCGCGTGTCGAACGACGGCGGCCGGACAATCTGCGGTGCGGCACTCGCGACCGACGCCACGCCTGGCGCGCGGACCTGGCGCGCCATCGTCGACCGCCTGACGGCCTAAATACACGGATCACACGGATCACACGGATCACACGGACACGGAGTTAACGGAGTTTTCGGAGTTTCGTATTCCGCCCCCCGCCCCCCGCCCTAATCCGTTCCAGCCTTTTTCTTGAGCGGCGCTTTCAGGTACTTGTCGTACCACGCGACGATGCGCCGCTCGAAGTCGATGCTTTCGTCGGCGCTGTTCGGCGGCCGATGGCCCCCGTTGACATAGCGGACCCACTCCACGTCCTTGCCCAGCCGCCGCAGCGCGTAATACATCTCGCGCGACTGACTCGCAGGGACGTTCGGGTCCTGGTCGCCGGTGATGTTCAGCAGCGGGGTCTTGACGCGGTCGGCCCGCAGCACAGCGGAGTGCTCCAGGTACCGCTCCGGGTATTCCCAGAGCGTCCCGCCGACGCGATCCTGGCTCTTTTCTGGCGCATGCGTATTGCGTACGCCGAGCCGCGGGCTGTCGGTGTAGAAGCTCACCATATTGACCTTGCCCGAGATGTTGATCGCGGCCTTGAACCGGTCGGTCTGCGTGATGAGCAGGGCCGTGGCATAGCCGCCGTAGCTGGTGCCGTGGACGCCGAGGCGGTCCGGATCGGCAACCCCCATCTCGATCAGCCGGTTGGCCGCGCTCGTCACGCCCTTGACCCACGCTTCGCCGGGACGCCCGACGACGAGATTCACCGACGGATGAAAGACGGCGTAGCCGTGATTGGTCAGCAGCGCGGCCCTGGCGTTGAAGCCGTTATCAAAGAACGTCTCGTAGAGCTCGAAGACCGTCGGGTACTTCTTCCCCTTCTCATAGCTGGCCGGATAGCGCAGCACGCCATGGAGCGCCTTGCCATCGGCGTCGCGATAGCTCACTAGCTCGGACCGGGGGAGCACTTTGGCGGCGAGCCACGGATTCAGGTCGGTCAGCCGGGTCATCGAGGCAAGTCGTGCGTCGGCCGCGTAGAGATCCGCGGG
This sequence comes from Vicinamibacterales bacterium, assembly GCA_040881785.1. GTDB lineage: Bacteria > Acidobacteriota > Vicinamibacteria > Vicinamibacterales > 2-12-FULL-66-21 > JACDCA01. The sequence goes on along the minus strand of JBBECO010000158.1, from coordinate 18,776 downwards.
ACGATCGCCGTCCGCGACGGTCAGCACGAACCGGCTGCCGTCGCGCGCCATCCGCGCGCCGCCATAGATCCTGCCGTCGCGCACGAGCGGCGTGAGCGCGCCGGACGCCGTGTCGATCGAGACGATCCCACGTTCCCACTGGTTCCGGGCGCTCCACGTCGCATAGATCGCCGCGCCATCCGGGCTCCACCCGATCGCCGTGATCCGCGGGTTCTTCTCCTCGTCCTCATCCATGGGCACAACCAGTTTCCGGCTCCCATCGGCGATGGTCAGGACGTACCAGCCCTTGCGGCTCGTGACGAGGAGGCGGGCACCGTCCCGGCTGAACGACACCGGAGAAAAGTTCTCCTCCGGCTCCTTCTTCTCGTTGTCCCCCGGCTTGGCCGGCTCCTTCACCTCCGCCGGATCGGCCTTTGGCTTCGGCGTGAGACTGCGTGCCGGCTTGCCGTCGATGCCCTGCACGAAGATCTCGCCGCGCTTCGCGTAGGCGAACCAGCGCCCGTCCTCGCTCCATCGCAGCGTCAGCCCCGTGATGTCCTTCGCGGGGACGAGTGTCTTCCTGTCGCCGGACGCGAGGTCCACGACGACGAGGTTGTTGTCGGTTCCGCCGATGGTGTCGTAATCGGTCCTGGTCGTGACGTCTTCCATGACGGTCATGAACGAACCGTCGCGCGCCACCTGGTAGCTCGAGATTCGTCCCTGCGGCAGCAGCGGACGCACGGCGCCGGTCGAGGGATCGAGGACGGCCACCGAGCGCGTACGGGCGCTGCGGTTGAGCAGGTCCCACTCGAGAAACGGCTCGGCGGATGTGTGGACGATCACGGGGCCGTCGGTCAGCCGCTGGAACGTCGCGCGCGCGTCGCGGTCGAGCTCCGGGCTCCGCAGGGCGACGACGAGCGAGGTGCCGTCAGGCGTCCACGTCAGGTTGGCGTTGAGTGCAATGGGCTGCGCCGGCTTCACCTCGGTGAGGGATTTGCCGGCGGCGTCCCAGATGAAGAGTGCCGTCGTGGGGAAGGCGTCCGCGGTGCCGGCCTCGCGGGCGAGGAGCACGGCGAGCCTGCGGCCGTCGCGGGACCACGCCGCGTCGCGCACGTTGACGAGCTCCTTGAAGGGTGTGTCCTTCGCGCCGGTCCGTGTGTCGATGATCTCCAGCGCGACCCGCGCCGGCGCGAGGTACGTCGGATCGCCGTAGCGCCGATGGTCGGTCGAGGCGTTGTCGATGGGACGGCGGACGGTGACCGCGGCGCGCGCGCCGTCTTCGGTCATGTCCCGCACGCTGATCGACGCGATCTTCAGCATGTCGTCCGCGGTGAACGGCGCCAGCGGTGTCTGGCACACCGCCGCCGCGGGGATGGCGAGCACGAGCAGCGCGGCGGCGGACCCTCTGAGCAGGTGACGCATATCGACTCCGGCAGGTGGGTTATTGAAAACGGAGACTCTTCAGGAACTGATCGAACGCCGCGGACGCCTGCTGCACGGTGGCGGCCGGGCCGGTGAACTTGACGAAGTAGGGCCCTTTCGGTGTCTCGACCACCGCGGCACGCATCCGGAACTTCGGCTTGTCGTGCCGTTCGGCGGCACCTGGCCTGAGCTCGGCGACATAGGTGCCGCTGACGTCCACGGTGGTGACCTTGAGGTTCCCGACGTTGAACGTGGCACGCCCTCCGTCCTTGGCCGCCGCTCCCGAAGGCTGACGGAACTGTCCCACCCACCGCTGCATATTGGCCTCGACGCTGCCGCCGCCTCCACCGAAGAAGTAGACGATCAGTTCGGCGTCCTCGGGATCCGCGGAGGCCTTCGGGACCACGAACTCGGCAACGCGCATGGAACTCGTGGCGGGACGCGCCTTCCAGGTTGACGGGGCGGTAAAGGTCAGCGTCCCCGCTTGAGTCGCGACAACGGTGGTGAGCAGCAGCGTGAGTGGCAGAAGCATGCCTGTCTTTATACACGGATTTCACGGATTTCACGGATTCTGCGGGCTGACGCCCCGGCAGCCCTGCTGTTGTCTGAATCTGTTTAATCCGTGTATGAGGACAAGGCGGCCCCCAGCGCCTCCAGGCCGTCGCGGAGGCGCTCGGTGGGTCCGCTGAAGCCAAGTCGGAAGTGCGCAGGCGCCTGGAAGAATCGACCGGGGACGATCGCGGTCTCGCGTTCGGCCAGCAGGCGCTCGGCGAATCTCGTGGTGTCCTTCACACCCCGCAGTCGAGGAAAGACCACCGTGCCGCCGCGGGGATCGATCCACTCCACCTCAGGACGACGGTTCAGGAAGTCGCGCACGAGTGGCATGTTGGTGGCCAGCAGTCCGCGGGCGCGAGCGTGCAGGGCGTCCAGGTGCTCGAAGGCCACGACGCTCAGGCGCTCCGCGACGATGGAGCCCGTGCCGTCCACCACGTCGCGGGCGCGTCGCAGCCGCGCCGCGACCGCGTCCGACGAGAGGATCCAGCCGCAGCGCAGTCCGGCGAGCCCGTACGACTTCGTCAGGCTGCTGGTGACGATGAACGCGTCGCCCAGCGCGGCAGTCGTCGGGGGCGTGGCCGACGAGGCGTCGAGATACACCTCGTCCACGAGCACGTGCGCACCGCGCGCGGCGGCGAGTTCCCCGATCTTGCGCAAGGCCGCGGGATCGGCGGTCACGCTGCTCGGGTTGTGTGGACTGGTGATGACGATGAGCTTCGTGCGCGGCGTCATCACCGCGGACACCCGCGTGGGATCGAGGGCAAAGCCGTCCTCGAAGGTGCGCTCGAAGCGCACGGTATTGGCACCAAGCAACCGCGGCGCACCCAGCAGCGGGTCGTACCCCGGCTGCTCCACGACCACATCGTCGCCGGGTGAGAGCAGGGCGGCGAAGACGAGGAAGTTGGCGCCGGAGGTCCCTTGGCCGGTGGTGACCTGTGCGGGGCGGACGCCGTAACGCGTGGCGATCGCCTCGAGCAGTGGCGCGTAGCCGTTGTCGTTGCGGCCGCTCAACGCCAGTGCATCGGCCGCACCCGGCAGATCCTCGAGCGAGCAGCCGAGCATGTTGCTGATGGCGAGGTCGAAGCGGGCCGCGGGCCTGCTCTTGGCCCACTCCATGTAAGGTGCGTGGAATCTCAACATAGGGGTGCTCCGTACTCAGTGCTCAGTGCGCGGTGCGCGGTGCGCGGTGCGGCTGCTGTACCAGAAATAGATCGGGATGCCGAGCGCGAGCAGCAGGGCGCCGCGGAAGGCGCTCCAGGGATCGTTCCAGATCACGCTCATCACGACGGCCGCCGAGATGAGCACGAACAGCACCTGCACGACCGGGTAGCCCGGCGCACGATACGAACCCTCCGGACGCGTCGCGAGCGGGACTGTCCGTCTGAAGATGATGACCGTGCCGACGGTGAGGCCGAAGAAGATCCAATCGGCAAAGACGACGTAGTTCAGCAGACGCTCGTAGGTGCCGGTGGTGGCGAGGATGCACGACCATGCCGACTGGATCACGATCGCGAGCCAGGGCGTCCGATACTTGCTGTGCAGCCGCGCGAGGCCGGGCAGGAACACACCATCGGCCGCCATCGCGTAATACACCCGCGTGGGCGCGAGGATCGCGAGGTCGAGGAAGCCGAACGTCGAGATCGCGATGGACGCCGTCACGAAGGTGTCGCCCCAGCCGCCGAACAGGCCCGCCGCGGCGGCCGACGCCGGAGTGCGCGTGGCCGCGAGGCCTTCGAGACCCAGCGCGCGCAGGTAGACGGCGTTCACGAGCACATAGATGACGACCACGGCCGCCGTGCCCGCCAGCAGGCTCAGGGGCAGGTTGCGCCGCGGGTTCTCGATCTCTTCCGCCACGTAGTTGGCGTTCTGCCAGCCGCCATAGGCAAAGAGGATCGGGATCATGGCCGCGCCGAAGCCGACGGCGAGGGCGACGCCGCCGGCCGGGTCCTCGCGCGCGGCGGTCCACCAGCCCTCGGTGCCAGGTGCGAGCGCGCCGGCAACGATCAGCACCGCCAGGGCGGCGACCTTCAGGACCACCAGCACGTTCAGGACGCGGCTGCCCGGCTTCACACCGAGGTAATTGATGATCGACAGGAGGACGATCGCGCCGATCGCCAGCGGGACGGGCGCGACGTCCGGCCGGCCGATCAGCCGCAGCGCGTAGTTGGCGAACGTGATCGCGACGGCCGCGATGGCGCCGGTCTCGATCAGCGCGAGCAGCGCCCAGCCGTACAGGAAGCCCGCCAGCGGGTGGTAGGCCTTGCGCAGGTAGACGTACTGCCCGCCCGCCCGTGGAAACAGCGAGCCGAGCTCCGCGTAGGAGTAGGCGCCCGCCAGCGCGATCGCGCCGCCGGCGACCCACGCGCCCAGCACGAGCAGCGACGAGTCCAGACGCTGCGCGACGATGTAGGGGTTGATGAAGATGCCGGACCCGATGATGCCGCCGATGACGACCATGGTCGCGTCGAACGGCCCGAGGGCGCGCTTGAAACTCAAGGTTGGGGGAGGATATCAGAAGCGGTGCTGCGTGCTAAGTGCTCGGTGCCAGTGCGCGGTGCGCGGTGCGCGGTGCGGTGCTGCGTGCTCGGTGCACGGTGCGGTGCTGCGTGCTCGTGCGCGGTGCGCGGTGCGCGGTGCTGCGTGCGCGGTGCGCGGTGCGCGGTGCGCGGTGCGCGGTGCGCGGTGCGCGGTGCGCGGTGCTACGTGCTCGTGCTCGTGCTCGGTGCTGGTGCTAAGTGCGTCCGGCACGGTGCACCAGCACGGCGCACTGCGCACGGCGCACCGGCACTCAGCACTGGGGGAGCGGTCCTATGGATAAAGCCGTTCGATCGTCCAGGTGTCGCCGTCGCGGACGTACTCGACCCTGTCGTGGAGCCGGTCCGGCCGGCCGTACCAGAACTCGATCCGGTGGGGGATGACGCGGTAGCCACCCCAGAACGGCGGGCGGGTGACGGGCTTGCCGTCGAAGCGTGTCTCGATCTCGCGGTACTTTTCTTCCAGCGTTTCGCGCGACGGCAGCGGCGCGCTCTGATCCGAGGCCCAGGCGCCGAGCTGGCTGCCGCGCGGCCGGCCGTCGAAGTAGAGGTCTGATTCCGCGTCGGCCAGCCGTTCGACGCGCCCTTCGATCCGGATCTGTTCGTCGAGCGCCACCCAGTGGATGCAGAGCGCCGCCTTCCGCGTGGCGTCCAGGTCCCGCCCCTTCCGGCTGTTGTAGTTGGTGAAGAACGAGAAGCCGCGCGCGTCGACGCCGCGCAGCAGCACGACCCGCGCCGACGGCTGCCCATCGGGGTCGATGGTCGCCAGCGTCATCGGTGCCGTGTCGATCTGATGCGCCTCGGCGCGCTCTTTCGCGTTCAGGAACTCCGTAATCGGATCTGCGCTCGCCATAAGGTTAGGTTTACCCCCGTTTGTCACCGACGCGATAGCGCATGGGGATCCCGAGGATCTTCATGCAGAGCGGCGCGATATCGAGCGCGCGCATCTTCTCCGGCAGCCTGGACGGCGCCGCCCCGCCGGCGACGATCACCGGGCTCAGCGAGTCGAGCTGGTGCAGCGCCCCGTGCGAGGCGCCGCCGACGTGCGCCTTGCCGCCCGGCACTTCGAACTCGCAGCCCGGCATGGCCGTGGCCCAGACCTCGCCGCTCTCGTCGAGATCGAGCACCCCCGCGATCCGCTCGAACGCGTTGGGATAGTCGTGGAAGTGCAGCAGGCGCCCGTGTTGTTCGATCCCCAGCGCCGCCGGCTCCCCGTGCCACTGCCAGAGGCTGCCGAAGTCATCCACCGTATTGTGGAGCGACGCGCCGCGTGTGAAGTCGATCCGGCCGCGGTGCGTGAGCACCGTGTAGCCGCTCGTGCCGCCGGTCAGCTCGCTCCGCCAGATCACCTGATCCACCCGCGTGTCGAGAAGCATGGCATCGGCGATCCGCTGGATGATCTCCGGGGTGGCGTTGCGCACATAGATCTGCGCCGCCCGCATGTTGGGGCAGATCATGATTTGATCCGACCGCTTCCAGGCGCCTCCGAGATCGGCCTGCCGGAAGTCGGCGAGGAGCTGGTCGAGCCGGATGACCGCCGCGGCGCTGTCGCCCAGGACGTCGCAGTGCCCGTGGTCCGAGGTGATCACGACCGCGGTGTGCCGGAGAAACTGGTCCAGCCCGCCGGCGGCCTCGAACGCTTCGCCCAGCATGCGGTCCACTTCTTCGACCACCGGCAGCGCGGCGACCGGCCCCACCTCGTGGCTGCGATAGTCGTTGTCGGCGAAATAGGCGACGGTGACCTCAGGCAGCGCCTGCTTGTCGGCCAGATCCCGAAGCATCACCCCTGTCGAGGCGTCGTCCATGCCGAAGCGGTGGAGCAGCCCCCCCTTCTGATCGATCTTGTACCCATGGGGGGTGTGCGTACCCACGAAATCACCCAGAGACAGAAGGGAAGGGCCCTCGACCGTCTCGGTGAACGGCACGCCGGGCAGTGCCGCCATCAGGCCCGGCATGTTCACCTTGTGCGGATAGCTGCCCTTGAAGACGAGGTAATTGAGGCAGCCGGCCGACCGGCCGGCGCGCTCGACCATCTCGAACAGCGTGGGCGCGTGCAGCCGGTCGCCGTTGAGGCGCAACAGGAAGTCGTTGATGAAACGGCCGAACCCCTCACGCAGGATGACCCAGAAGTCGTCGCCGTAATAGGCGATCTCTTCACGTGCCGCATCGAACCAGGAGGCGCCCGCGATGCCATGTTCGGCGGGGTAGGCGCCCGTGATGATCGTCGAGGTCGCCGCCGGCGTGATCGAGGGGAAGATCGTCGTCGACGACTGGTGCATGTCGCCGATCTCCGCCAGCCGCTGCAGGGTCGGCAGCCGTCCCGTCTGGATCGCCGGACACACCACATGCGGCGTGGCCGCGTCGATCACAACCAGCAGAACCCGGGACGTCACCCTTTCAGTGTATATCGGGGCATCTTCAATCACTGGCGGGGGGGGGGGGGGCCCCCCCCCCCCCCCCGCACCATGGGGCCCCACCCCCATGGCTGCCAGCCCTCGCTACCGCTCGGGCCGGTCGTTCCAACGACTTTCCGCTTTCACAGCACTCTACTTCGAGCCGCCCTGCTCGGTCGTGTACTGGTACTTGCCTTCCTTGAGCATCTTCAGCGCTTCGTCGATCGCCCCCTTCAACTCGCGATCGAAGCCCTTCAGCTCGTCTTCCGGTGTGTTCTCCACCCACACGTCCGGCGCGACGCCGAAGTTCTCCAGGTTGATGCCGTAGTTGTTCGGCTTGGTCGGATCGTAGGTGACGACGAGCGACCCGGGCGTGCGGATGGAGCCGCCGTTGATCAGACGGTAGGAGCCGGTGGCGATCACCGCGGCCGCCGTCGGATTGCCGACGATCCTGCCGAGGTCGAGATCGCGGAACGCCTGCGGCGTCACTTCGCTGTCAGAGCCCGACCGGCTGTTGATCATCATGACCTTCGGTCCCGCGATCGCCTGCCGCGGACGCCGGCCCCAGGCGCGCGCGCCCCACCGCGTGTTCCAGTACTCGTAGGGACGCCGCTCGAGGATGTCGATGATCTGCTGGTCGATATTGCCGCCGCCGTTGTAGCGGATGTCGACGATGATCCCCTTCTTGTTCGAGAACTGGTTGACCTCGTTCTCGAACTTGCGCAGGGACGGCTGGTTCATCGAGCGGATGTGGACGTAGGCGATCTGCCCCTTGGTCTCCCGGTCCACGATCTCGCGGTTCTTCGCGACCCACTCCTCGTACTTCACGTTGCCGAGGTTCGGCACCGTCTGGATGCGCAGCTTCCGCTCGTCTTTCCCCGACCCGCCGGACGGCGGCGCGGCGGCGGCCCCGATCGTGACGTACTCGTTCAACGGGCTGTTGAGCTGGCTCCAGTAGTTGTCACCGGCCTTGATCGGCGTGCCGTCGATCGACAGGACGTAGTCGCCGACCTTCAGATCGAGCCATTCCTTGTCGGCCGGACCGTCGCGGTAGATGTGCGAGACGCGGTAGTAGCCGTTGACCGGCTCGAGCTCGAAACCGGGCTGCCGGGTCTGATAGGCATCCTCGATGACGCGGCTCGGCGGACCGCTGACGCCGGTGTGCGAGGCGTTCAGCTCGCCGATCATCTCGTTGGCGAGGTCGTAGACGTCCTGGTTCTCCCCGACGTACTTCAGCAGCGGCTCGTATTTCGCACGGATCGCGTTCCAGTCGCGGCCGTGCATCTTCTCGTCGTAGAACCGGTACTTCATGACGCGCCAGCTCTCGTCGAGCATCTGCGCCCACTCGGCGCGCTGGTCCACCTTCACCGAGAAGGCGAACGTGACGGGGGTCTTCCGGTACTGGCCGGACATCTCCATCTGATAGACGTCCTGGTTCTGCGTGTAGAACACCTTCTTCCGATCCGTCGTCGGCGTGAGCCCCTGGAAGGGCCCCTCCGAGACGCGCTTGCGGTCCTTGCCGTCGATGGTGATCGAGAACAGCCCCGGTCCGCGCTCGTCGGTGGACCTGAAGAAAATGAGCTTGCCGTCGGCGGAGAGGAAGTAGGTCTGGACGGCCTGCTCGCCGCGCGTCAACTGCACCGCCCGCCGGTCGATCCGGTCGGTGTTGACGGTCAGGGCCGTTGCGGGCGGGGGCGTCGCCTCGCCCTCCCCCTGAGCGGCGGCACGGGCCGGTCGCGCGGGCGTGGCCTTCTTCACCCGCTCACGCACGAGCGGATCGTTCGGGTCCTCCTTCTGCCGGTCCAGCGGCACGACGAAGAGGTGGGAGATGCCGCCGTCGCGGTCCGAGAGGAAGACGACCGACTTGCCGTCCGGCGTGATCGTGCCGCGCGAGTCGTTGAAGGGATTGTCGGTGACGTTGTGTTCCTTTTTCGCCGCGATCTCGTACAGGTAGACGTCCGCGTTCTGATCGTCGTCGCGCCGGGTATACACGAGCCATTTGCCGTCGGGAGAGAACCCCGACACCTGGTAGCCGCCCGCTTCGTTGTAGGCGACCTCGGCGGAGTTGCTGCCGTCCACGTCCACCGTGAACAGACGATTCGCGGCGACGTAGGCGAGGCGCTTCGAATCGGGCGACCAGGTGATGGAGTCCTTCATCGAGGCGTGACGGCTGACCTGTTTCTTCGCCGAGGTCGTCCGATCGAATACCCAGACCTCCTGTTCCTTCGTCTCGTCGGAGACGTAGGCGATGTAGCGGCCGTCAGGTGAGAACTCCTCGCCCCGGTCGCGCCAGGCGGACGTGGTGACCTGCGCCTTTTCACCGACCTCCGGATCGGTCGGGACGACGAAGATCTCGCCGCGGAAGTCCACCGCCAGGTAGTCGCCTGTCGGGGACGGCGAGAAGCCGTCGGCCTTGTTGCGCGTGTTGACCCAGGTCACGAGGTTGTCTTTCGGGTCGAAGGCCATCTCGATCGTGACCTTCTTCGGCGTGCCGGCCGGAACGTCGAGCGTCCACAGCTCGAACTCGTTCTCGTACGCGATCACCTTGCCGTCAGGGCTGATCGACGGGAACTGGATGCCGTCGTCCCGGTGGCGCGTGACCTGCGTGGGGGTGCCGCCCGTGGGCGCGATCTTCCAGATGTTGAAGACCTCGTCGCGTTCGGAAGCAAAGTAGATCTGGCCGTCGGCGCCCCACATCGGGTAGGAATCCTGCACCCACGTGCGGAACTGCTTCGTATCGAGGTCGGTGAGGCGCGTGATCTTCTTCGAAGCGACGTCCTGCACCCAGATGTCGTCGGTGCGGTTGCCCTTGTTCCCCTTGCGCCAGTAGGCGCCGCCTTTCCGGGTGAAGGCGACGACCGAGCCGTCCTGCTTCAGCATCCCCGTGTTGGCCGTGTCCATGTCCATGGCGCGGGGCAGGCCCCCTTCGACCGCGACAATGTAGAGAGGGTTGAGCCAGGCGCTGGCGCTCCGCTGGCTGGCGAAGATGATGCCCTTGCCGTCCGGCGTCCAGTTCTGCACGGTATCGGCGGTGGTGTTGAACGTCAGTTGACGCGGCTCGCCGCCGGTCACCGGCACGACGAAGACGTCGTTGTTGCCGAAGCGGTCGCTCGTGAACGCGACCAGCTTGCCGTCAGGCGAGACGCGCGGGAAGGTGTCGCGCCCCACGTGCGCCGTCAGGCGCGCGGGGCTCGAGCCATCCTGGTTCGCCACCCAGATGTCGCCGTGATAGGAGAACACCAGCTTGCCGTGGGCCACGTGCGGATAGCGGGCGAACTTGATGGGATCGGCGGCCGCGGGTGTGGCAATGACGACGGCCATGACCGCCAGGCTCAGAACGCGGGTCGTGAACTTGAACATCGGGGGCTCCTTGATGGGGGCCCAGTTTACTCACAACCGGCGGGCGGCGCAGCCTTTATCGGCTGCCCGATTTCAACGCGCTCACAACCGGCGTGTAGCGCAGCCCTTCCGCCTTCGCGCGAAGCGCTTCGGCGGACCGCCGAAGCCTTGGCGAAGGCTGGTTATGCGCTGCCAGGTTCAATATGCGCCCTTGGCGCCGGAGGACAGGCAGGAACGGACGGCCTCAATGAGCTGGTCGGGGGAGATGGGCTTTCGGAGAAAGCAGGCGACGTCGAGGCCGTCGGCCGACAGCGTCGAACCGGTGACCACGACGATCGGGATCTGCCGGGTGACCACCTGCGCGGCGATTTCCTGCTGCACGACCAGCCCGCTGATCCGCGGGAGCAGAAGATCGAGAATGACGAGATCCGGAGGTGATTGGTCGATCCAGCGCAGCGCCTCCAGACCATCCCGAGCTTCGACGACGTCGTAGCCGGCCAACGCGAGGGCCGTGCGGAACAGATGTCGCAGATCCTCGTCGTCCTCCACGATGAGGATCGTCTTCCGCCGTTCGGACATTCGGCGGAATATATCCGATTTCGTTCCATCCGAAACTCAGCCATGGGATCTTTTCTGCTGCAGAGGCAGTCACTTGCGGGGACTCAGGTCCATAAGGGAGGCGTGGGTCCCGTGCCACAATGCTCCCCGTGATGCTGTTCCGGGCGCTGCGCCGCCTCACGCGAGGTCGCCGGCGAGCCCTTCCGACACACGACGCGCCGCCGACGGACGACCGCGCATTCGGGTTCACGGGGGCATCCGGCGAAGAGGCCATCCCGGCGATGAGCGCGGCGGAGCTATCTGCCTGGGAGAATCGGGACGTTCCCACGCTCCATCGGGATTCGGACCGTGCCGAAGCGGACGCCGATGAACGGCAGGACGTCACGACCAGCCTCAATTTTCCACTCCACTGGACGAGCGCCGGTCTGAGCTGGGATTACCTGTTCGATTTCTCCATTGCGTGCGAGTTGCTCGCGCCGCGGCCTGACGATCTGGTCCTCGATCTGGCGTCGGGCACGTGCTGGGCGACGGAGTTCCTGGCCCGCCTGGGTGTCCGGACAGTGTCGGTGGATCTCTCGGTGGAGATGATGCGCCGGGGCCGGCAGCGGCTGGCCTCCGACAGCCGGCTCGTGTTCCGGAACGACGCGGTCTTCGTCGCGGCGAGAGGACAGGCCCTGCCATTCGCGCCGGAAACCTTCGACGGGATGCTCTGCCTGAACGCGCTGCACCATCTGCCCGACTACGCGGCTGCACTGCAGGAGATCTACCGGGTGCTCAGGCCGGGCGGGCGCGCCGTCTTCTCGGAGCCAGGTACCGCGCACGCCGTGCAGCCGCTGTCGCAGTTTCGCATGCGCGAGGAAACGGTCGTCGAAAAAGCCGTGTCCCTCCCGCTGGTCCGGCGGCTCGCCCTCGAAGCCGGTTTCACACGGATGCGGGTCGTTCCCCTGCGGTCAGCCGGCTCCTACGTCTTCGACTACGGCGCCTGTGCGGCCGATCGACCCGCGCTCCGCAGGATGTGGGACGAGACACTCCGACACTCGGCCAGCGAGAAGGCGCGGTTCGTGCTGCACAAGGGGGACGATCCCCCTGCGGACACGCTCCTGCCGGCCCACCGCCTGACCGGACGCCTCGGCGCCCGGATCATCGCCGTTCGTGCCACCCCATCGGTCGCGGCCGGCGAGCCGTTCACCGACCGGCTGCGGATCACCAACACCGGCACGGTCACGTGGAGCGCGCGCGGACGGCGGTTCGGCGGTCAGGTCACCTGCGGACTGAAGATCTGCGACCTCGAAGGGAAGGTGCTCCGCGAGGATCTCGGGCGTACGCCGCTGTCGCGCGACGTCGTACCCGGTGATGAGATCTCGATCGACCTCAGCGTCACCGGAGTGCCCGAGGCGGGCCGCTATGAGCTCCGCTACGACATGGTCGTCGAAGGGGTGACCTGGTTCGAATTCCAAGGATCCTCGTGCCTGCGGCGGACGCTGGATGTGCGCTCGTGATCGCTGCAGCCGCCTGATATTCGAAGGGCGGCCCCGGGCGTTCGCCGCTGGGACCGCGCGTCCCACAAACGGACGCTCGGGGCGTTCGCCGAAGGCGGATTCTCAAACACGCCGCAAGTTCGACGGGCGGCACAGCCCTTGCCGTTCCCACGACCCGTTATGCTGCACGACTTCCGATACGCCGTCCGTAATCTGCGCCGAAATCGCGGCTTTGCTCTGGTGGCCGCCGGAACGATTGCCGTCGGCATCAGCGCGACGACCGTGGTCTTCAGCCTGATCGTCACGCTGCTCCTGAAGCCCCTTCCGGTGGCGCAGCCGGATCGCCTCGTCATCGTCGACGAGATGCATCGAGGCCTCACAGAGCGGGCGATGGGCTCCACCCTGTTCTCCTTCGCGCGCTACACCGCGTACAGCGAGGCGTCGCGCGATGTCTTCACGGGGCTGGCCGGGCACAACATCTCGGAAGCATCGCTCCGGATCGGTGACACGGCGGAAGTGGCGAGCACCGTCGTGGCCTCGGCGAACTACTTCGACGTGCTCGGGCTGCAGCCGGCCCATGGCCGCTTCTTCGCGCCGGACGCCAACCGCAGCGGACGGCTGACGGCGGTGATCAGCCACGACGCCTGGACGACGCGGTTCGGCGCGGATCCCGGGGCGGTGGGGCGCACCATCTCGGTGAACAGCAATCCGCATGAAGTGATCGGCGTCGCGCCGCGCGGCTTCTCGGGCACGGTCGTCGGGCTGCCGATCGATCTCTGGGTCCCGGCGGCTGCCGGCGACGGTTCACCTCGCAGCGGCGACCGGCTGACGCTCTTCGGCCGGCTTCGCGACGGCGTGTCGCCGCCGGCCGCGGCCGCGGCGCTCGACGTCATTTCACGGCAGGTGCCGCTCGATCGTCCCGGCACCACGATCCTGGGCGTCCGCGCGCGACCGCTGACGCCGATCCCGGCGTTTGCGCGCGGTCCGGCGATGGGCTTCATGGCGATCCTCCTCGGGACGGCGGGGCTCGTGCTGCTGATCTCGAGCACCAACGTCGCGGGCATGCTGCTGGCCCGGGCCTCGGCGCGCCGGCGGGAGATTGCCGTACGCATGGCCGTCGGCGCCAGCCGCGCGCGGGTGGTGCGGCAGCTGCTGGTCGAAAGCGTGCTGCTCTTTCTGCTCGGCGGCGCCGCGGGCGTGCTGCTGACGGTGTGGCTCGTGTCACTGCTCTCGTCGTTCCGGCCGCCGGTGCCGGTCCGTGTGGCGCTGGAGTTCGGCGTCGACACCCGCGTGCTCCTCTTCGCGTGCGGCGCCGCGCTGATCACCGGGGTGATGGCCGGGCTCGCGCCCGCGCTGCAGACCACCAGGGCGCGCGTCGTACCGGGGCTGCGCGAGGGGACGGCTGGAGCCGGCACGCGCCGCACGCGCCTCCGCAGCGCGTTCGTCGTCGCGCAGCTCGCGTTGTCGCTGCTGCTGGTCGTGGCGGCGGGCCTCTTCGGACGCACGATGCAGAAGGCGCTGGCGTCTGACATCGGGTTCGACCCTGAAGGCGTCGTCGTCGCCGGAATCAAGCCCGGCGCACACGGCTACGACCAGTCACGGACGCGCGTGCTGCAGACCGTACTCCTCGAGCGCATGCGATCCGCCCCCGGCGTGGAGGCCGCGGCGTTCGCGGTGTGGCCGCCTATGGCTGGCAACGACGCGCAGGGCAGTGTCCGCCGCGGCGAATCGGCCGGCGATCCCTCGGCCACGAGCGTCACCACGAGTATCGCGACCATCGGTGCCGGTTACATCGAGGCGCTGCGCATTCCGCTGGTGGCCGGTCGTGCCTTCGCCGACGGCGACCGTCCCGGTGCGCCGCCGGTCGCGGTTGTCAATCAGACCCTGGCCCGGCGGCTCTGGCCCGACGCCAGCCCGCTCGGAGGACGCCTGCGCCTAGGGGAGAGCACGTTCGAGGTGATCGGCGTCGTGGCCGACGGGAAGTACGAGGCGTATACCGAGACCCAGCGTTCCGTGTTGTATCTGCCGTTCGATCAGCGGCCCGCGACGTCCGCGACGCTGCACGTGCGCTCGCACCTCGACGGCGCCGCGACGCTGGCGCTGGTGCGCCGGGAGCTGGCGGCGCTCGATCCGAACATCGCGCTGGAGCAGGCGATGCCGCTCTCCACGCTGATCGGCTTCACGCTCTTCCCGCAGCGCATGGCGGCGACCGTCATCGGGATCTTCGGCGCGACCGGACTGCTGCTGGCCGCGATCGGGCTCTACGGCGTGCTCGCGTTCCAGGTCTCGTCGCGGACGCGGGAGATCGGCATCCGCATGGCGCTGGGCGCGCCGATCACGGCCGTGATCGGCTCCGTCATGCGCGACAGCCTGCGGCTGGTGCTCGTCGGCACCGCGCTCGGGCTGACGGGCGCGCTGCTGCTGGCGCCCCTGCTGGGCAGCCTGCTCTACGGGATCACGTCCACCGATCCGGTGACCTTTGTCGGCGCGCCGCTCCTCCTGATCCTCGTGGCGGTGGCGGCAAGCTACCTGCCGGCGCGCCGCGCCACCCGCGTGAATCCCACGATCGCGCTACAGGCGGAGTAACGAGGCAGGCGCGACGATTCCCGTGAATCGCCCGTAGGCGGCGCAAGGCGTACAATGCCTGAACCATGCTTGCGCAGCTGCCCGCCACCTCGTCGTCGCTCGCCGACGACGCGCATCGCCCGTACTTCCTATGGTGGACGACGGCGACCGTGGGGGAGCTGCGCGCACGTCTCACGGATCCCGATCCCGAGGTTCGCGCCTACTGGACGGGGGCGCTGCTCCGCGAGGCCAACACGCGCGACGTGTGGCTCTTTGTCACGCCGGCCGCGATCCGCGCCTCGTGGGATCGCCTCCAGCGCCATCTCGGGCGATCTCGCGCGATGTGGGCGTACCTGCTCGACCTGCCGGACCGGCCCTGGCCGCCGCGCCCTGCCGTGAGGTAGCGCCGTGTCCAGCGGTTTCGATCCACGCATCGTCGCGCCGGACGCTCTGTCGTTTCTCCAGGCGTGCCAGCGCGTCATCCCGTTTCATCTGGGTGGCGGCGCCGCGCTGGCGGGTGTGCACCTGCATCACCGGCTGTCGATGGACGCGGATCTTTTCGTGCACGACCGGGAGAGCCACCGCGATCTCGTCAGGGCGCTGCCTGAGGTCGGCGCCGCGAACGGTACGCCCGTGACGCTCGTCAGGGATGCCGGCAGCCTGGTCCGCGCACGGCTCGAGTTGTCGGCTGACCCATTGGAGATCGATGTCGTGTTCGACCCGGTGCCGGACCTCGAACCGCCCCCACCCCCGGTCGATGGCGTTGTCGTCGAATCGCTGCTGGACCTGCGTGCGAACAAGCTGACGTGCATCCTGTCCCGCTCCGAGCCGCGCGACCTCGTCGATCTGCTGTTCCTCGATCGCGCGGGGCACCCACCCGAGCGCGATGTGCGGCTGGCCCTCCGCAAGGACGCCGGCATCGATCCAGGCGTGCTCGCGTGGCTGCTGGGTGAGTTCCCCGTGGAGCCGTTGCCGATCATGCTCGTGCCGCTGGATGCTCGACAGCTCCGGGATTTTCGCGACGATCTGCGCGAGCGATTCCGACGGCTCGCCCTGCCGCCGGAAGCTTCTTCCGCCTAGAGGCGGAAGCCACCCGTGCCGAGACCACCTTCCATCCGCCGTCAGGCGCCGCCGGCGGTCCCGCGCAGCGCCTCGAAGAAGATCTCGATCGCCTGACCGAGCGCATCTACCGGGATGAACTCGGCGTCGCCGTGCATCGACCCGAGCGCGGCCGCGGGCAGCACGGCCGGGAAGAAGCCGTAGCTCTTCACGCCGTGCGGCCGGAAGCCGTTCGAATCCGTCCCGAACGGGACGACCATCGGCGTCACGATCGCGTCCGGATGCTTCCGCTTCACCGCCGCCTCCAGCGCCTTGAACAGCGCCGAATCCTGCGTCGTTACCACCGGATCCTCGGATTCGTACGTCACCTCGACCCGGATCGCCGGGTCGCCCAGGCGCCGGGCAATGAGCGCCAGCCACTCCGCTTTCGTCGTCCCCGGCAGGACCCGGCAGTCGAGCGTAGCCGTGGCGATCGACGGGATCACGTTGACCTTCGGCGGATCGCCGACGCCCGAGCGGATGCTGGTGAGTGAGATCGTCGAATGCTGGATGGCGTTGTTGAACTTGTTCGGCGCCAGTTCACCCACGCGCGACTTCATGGTTTCCAGTACTTCGAACTTCGACGTGGGCATCGGCTCGGCCAGCAGGCGCGCGAGCGCGCGCACGAGGCGGTCGTTCGGGTTCTGATCGTGCGGCTGCGAGCCATGGCCCGCCACACCCTCCGCGGTGAGTTGGAGCCACAGGATCTTCTTCTCGGCCACCGAGATGCCGAAGACCAGCTTGCCTGGCGTGAACAGGTCGCGGCTGCCGAAGCCCCCCTCGTCCAGGATGTACTCCGGCTCGAACTTCCCGTAATGGTTCTCGCGCATCCAGACGGCGCCGAGCTGCCCGCCGATCTCTTCGTCGGGCACCGCCATGAAAATGATGTCCCGGTCGAGCGGGACGTTCTGTCGCTTCAGCGCCAGGAAGGCGTACAGGTGCGCGACGCCGATCCCCTTCATGTCCATGGCGCCGCGGCCCCAGACGCGGCCGTCCGCGATCGCGCCGCCGAACGGATCCTGCTTCCACCGCGAGCGATCGGCGGGGACGACATCGGTGTGGTGCAGCAGCAAGATCGGCTTCGCCTTGCCGGTGCCTTTCAAGCGCGCCATGAGGATCGATCGCCCCGGTGCCGATTCGAATCGTTCGAAGGGGATCCCGTCGCGCGTCAACACGCCCGCCAGGAGGTCCACGGCCGGGCCGACGTTGCCGGGCGGATTGGACGTGTCGATGCGGATGTAGGCCTGCAGCGTCGCGACGGCTTCGGCCTGAAGGGCGCTCCAGTCCACCGGCGCTTGAGCGCCGGCCGGGCGGCCGAACGCCAGCATCGCGGCGACGACGAGAATCGTGTGCTTCATGGCAGGAGAGTGTAGCTCTCTCTTGGGGCGAAGCCCTTGCCTGCAGCTCAGTGCGGGAGAGCGTCAGGAAAAAGTCGGCGGACGCTTCGCTGTAACTCCGTCCGGACGGTGGCTTCAGCCGCCCACACGACGGGAACGCTGGTTCACCGAGGGTCGCAGCACCGGACCGTCTTTGTCGGTGTGCGGACCGGGCGCCCGTTCGTCCCAAACAACTCGTTCCGGCCCGGAACGAGTTCGACCGGTCAAACCCGCGCCGGGGCACGCTTCCTGACGGCATCCGGCGTGCGGTCGCCGATAACCCGCTTCGAGATCGCGAACGTCCGGACCGGACAGCTCTACGGCGTCAGCCGATTTGACCCGACCGCATATGCGATGGTCGCGACGCTGCTGGCTGTAGCGGCGACACTCGCAACGTGGATTCCCGCCAGACGCGCAACGCGGGTCGATCCGGCGACAGCCCTGCGCATGGAGTGACCACACGTCGTGTGTGCCCTTGTGCCTCAATCTGTCTTGAGGACCTCGATCGGATCCAGCCGTGCCGCACGGCGCGCCGGAACGTAGCCGGCAATCAGCGTGATCCCGCCGAGCAGGACGACGACGCCGAGATACACCAGCGGATCGACCGGCTGGACTTCGAACAGCATGCTCGCCAGCAGCCGTGTGGCCGCGACCGCGGCGGCCAGACCGAGGGTCAGTCCAACGGCGGCAAGGATCAATCCCTGTTTCAGAACGAGCCTCAGCACGGATCGGGTGCTCGCGCCGAGCGCCATTCGAAGGCCGATCTCCCTGGATCTCTGTTCGACGGTAAACGCCATGACGCCATAGATCCCTGCCATGGCCAGGCCAACCGCGAGCGCGGCGAACGCGCCGAACAGCAGCGCACGGAATGTCGGTTCCTCGACACCTTTCGAGACCGTGGCTTCCATCGTCGTAAACGAGACGGGCACGTGCGGAGAAATCCCGGCCGCCAGGCGCCGCACGCTCCCGGCGAGCGCCGTCGGGTCTCCGGCGGTTCGCATGACGACATAGAGCGTGCGGTTGTTGTACTGGTGCTGCGTGTACGGCATGTAGCACTCCGGCGCTGGAGCGATGGCCGGATTGCGCTGGCGTACGTCGCCGACGACGCCGACGATCGTCATGGCGTCCTGCCGGTCGAAGTTACAGAAGATCGCCCTGCCGATCGGGTTCTCGCCGGCAAGCGACCGTCGAACGAGGGCCTCGTTGACGATGGCGACGAGGGGCCGGTTGCCCGTGTCGCTCTCGCGGAAATCGCGGCCGGCCTTGAGAGGAATGCCCAGTGCCTCGAACGTGCCTGGCGCCACGACGGTAAAGAGCGCGCTGGGCTCGTTCGCGCGATCCCGTTGCTCCTCCTCCTGCACCCGCCTTCGGCGCACCACGGATCGAATCGCAACGCGAAGCCCTGCGAGCCAGCGCGACATCGGCACCTCCTCTTCACGTTGGGGGGGGCCCCCCCCCCCCCCCGGGGGGGGGGGGGGG
>JBBECO010000157.1:0-20732 GCA_040881785.1 Vicinamibacterales bacterium | reverse complement strand
GATTAGCGATTAGCGATTAGCGATTCAAATTTCGATCCCCGTGATGCGGACGCGGGTGTAAGTGGCGCGATGCCCCTGCGTCTTGCGGAAGCCCTTGCGGCGGCGCTTCTTGAAGATCCGGATCTTGGGGCCGCGCTCTTCGCCGTCCACGACGCCAAGCACCCGCGCGCCCGCCACGTGCGGCGCGCCGGCGAGCATTTCCCCGCCATCCTTTTCGAGAAACAGGACGCGGTCGATCGCGACCTCGGTGCCCGGCTCCGCCTCGATCCGATCCACCGTAATGGTCGTGCCCGGCGTGACCCTGACCTGACGTCCGCCGCTCTGAATGATTGCGAACACGATAGACCCTCTTTCAGCCACTCCCTACAGGGGGGCCTTAATCGCTCTGTGCAAAGGTATTAGGGTAACACGGGGACCGGGCGGGGGTAAACCCTCGCTCCACACCGCCCGCACAGTGTCGGGTGGGGCGGGGGTTTACCCCCCGCCAGCCAAATTAGCGGAGGAGAATCCGGGTGCCGCGGATCTTCTGGGTGCTCAGAGCGCCGAGGAAGTCGGGGATGAGCTGGTCCATCAGCTCGAAGTAGGAGGCCAGCGCCGGGGTGCTCTGCGTGGTCGGATACAGCACTTCACGACGCTGCGTTTCCGAATACAGCGTGGCGCCGGTGCGGCCGTCGATGAAGATGAACTTCGGCTCGAGGACGAACCCCTTCCGTTCCCGATAGGTGCGCGTGGGCACGACGATGCGGCGGCCGAGCTGGTCGTAGGTCTCACGGTTTTCGGTTTCGAACCGGGCCGTCTGCTGCGGGGAGAACATGATGGTGCCGGTGATGATCAGCGGGTTCTCGTACTCTTCGCCCAGCTTCTTCCAGAAGGCCGCGTCCGCGAAGATCCGCTCGTACTGTTCCAGGTCTTTCCTGGAGCGGATCGTGGCGGCCTCGGCCGCCTGCGCCGGATCCTGGGGAGCTGTGACTGGCGCCGCCGTGGGGGCGCCGAGGTCGGCGACGGGCGCGATCGGCTCGACGCCGGTCGTCGAGCTCTTGCGGCTGTGCTCGTCGGCCAGTTCGGCCAGCGGCAGGACTTCCGCCTCGATCACCCGCAGATTGGTCTTGGTCCGGAGCTGGCTGCGGAGCAGCCGCACGGTTTCCATGTTCGCATCGACATCGTCGGTGCCGCCGGAGATGAAGCCGGCGACGAGCACGCGCCGGAACGCACTCACGTCGAGCTTCGCCTGGATCGGCGTTTCGATCGGCACCTCATAGAAACTGGTGCAGGCCGCCGTCGTGCCGAGCACGGCGAGGCTAGCGATCGCGGCGACGTTTCGTGCGTATGTTGATTTCATTGAAGAGATCGTAATTCTGCCGAATCAGCACACTCTTCGGGTCGAGCTTCAGCGCGCGCTGATACGCGGCTTCCGCATCCTCGAAGCGCCCCTGATATTCGTAGCCGATCGCGAGGTTGTTCCAGGCCTCCGCGTAGGTGGGATCGAGCTCCGTGGCTTTCTCCCACCGGTACGTGGCTTCTTTCCACAGCTCGTTCTGCGCTGCCTTGATGCCGAACTCGACCTGCGCTTTCGCCTCCGAGCGGGCATCGCCGTTGCTCCGGGCGGACGACGAGGCCGCGTACGCCGAAGGCGCCAACACCACAACGGCCGCCGTCAGGGCCAGGGTTCGGAAGAGCATGGCTGATGCGCTCACTATAGTCAGCACTCCATCGGGCCGCAACAAGTTTCGGGCCCCCGAAAAAGACGAAAAAAAGATGAGCAATGGACGTACCACGGCCGGGCTCCGGAATCGCGCCATTTTCCGCGCGGGCACTTCGGGAATCCGTAATTGTGTCGCCATTCTGCGTAAGCGGCGTTGCGCGAGGTGACAGTGCGGGCCTATACTGACCGCAGAGGTCGGGCCGCATCGCTGCGCCAGCAGCCGCGGACCGGCCTTTTTTGGTTGGCCGCGACGCTGCCGGCGCGAGGTGTCTGAAATGGACCTTCTCACCGCCGTCGCCGTGTCGATGCTCCCCGTCTCCCGGCTCCTGGCCGCCGCCGCTTTCAAGGAACTTCGCCAGTCGGCTGGAGGCGCAAGCCTGGAGCAGGTCCTGGACTGCTGCGGGCTGCCGGCCTCTTCGTCCGAGGGGCTCCTCGCGCGGCGCGACGCCCTCGAGGCGGCTGCCGCGGCCCTGGCCGCCGCGCCCGCGCTCGGCATCGAAGCCATCGGCTGCGAGGATCTCCGCTATCCGCCGCTGCTGTCCTGCACCGTGGACCCGCCACCGGTCCTCTGGGCCAGGGGACGGCTGGCGTGCCTGGAGACCCCCAGTGTGGCGATCGTCGGGTCGCGGGCGGCCACGCCGTACGCCCTCCAGATAGGACGCCGTTTAGCGGCTGAGCTGGCAGAACGCGGTATCGTGGTGGTCAGCGGTATGGCCCGAGGGGTCGATTCGGCGGCTCACGAGGGCTGCCTCGACGGCGGCGGCTCGACGATCGCGGTCACCGGCTCTGGCCTCGACATCGTCTATCCCCGGGAAAATAGTCAGCTCGCCGGGCGGATTGCTGGTAACGGCTTACTGCTCAGCGAGTTGGGGCCAGGTGCGCCGCCGTTGCCGGAGCACTTTCCGCTGCGAAACCGGATCATCAGCGGGATCTCCCTGGCCGTGGTGGTCGTCGAAGCCTCGGAAAAGAGCGGCTCGCTCATCACCGCCGGGTGCGCCCTCCGGCAGGGGCGCGACGTCATGGCAGTGCCGGGCAGCGTCCTCAGCGGGCGCAACCGCGGCTCGCACGCCCTGTTGAAGGATGGGGCAAAGGTCGTGGAGACTGCGGACGATATCCTTGAGGAATTGGGATGGAACGCCGCCGCCCCCACGGGCGGCAAGGGGCACCGGGCTCCTTCCCGGGCGCTGAACGCAGATCCGCTCCTGTCGAAGATGGATGTCGGCGAGGTCTACCGCCTCGACGACCTCGTGGAGGCGACCGGCACGCCGGCCGCCAGGCTCCTTCCCCGTTTGATGGAACTGGAGCTGCTCGGATACATCGAGTCGCCGGGAGGCGGACGGTTCGTCCGCCCGCCCGGCTTGACGACCGGCTGACCGGGTTGCGGCCCGCAGTCGGGGTACTGGTAACGTAGGTTTTCAACTTATGGCAAAGGCACTCGTCGTGGTCGAATCGCCCGCAAAGGCGAAGACCATCAACAAATATCTCGGCAGGAACTACAAGGTCATTGCCTCGATGGGGCACGTCCGCGACCTGCCCAAGAGCAAGCTGGGCGTTGACGTGGACGATGGCTTCGAGCCGTCCTACGAGATCATCGCGAGCCGCAAGAAAGTCCTCAAGGAGCTGAAGGACGGCGCGAAAGGGGCCGACGAGATCTTCATCGCGACCGACCCCGACCGTGAAGGGGAGGCCATCGGCTGGCATCTCGCCGAGGAGCTGGGCAGCGGCAACAAGAAGAAGATCCGCCGCCTGATGTTCAACGAGATCACCAAGAAAGGTGTGCTCGCGGCCCTCGAGCATCCCACCACGATCAACAAGCAGATGGTGGATGCGCAGCAGGCGCGGCGCGTGCTGGACCGCCTGGTCGGCTACAAGATCAGCCCGCTGCTGTGGGACAAGGTGCGCCGCGGCCTCAGTGCCGGCCGCGTGCAGTCGGTCGCGCTGAAGCTGGTCTGCGATCGCGAGCGGGAGATCGAGGCGTTCACCGCCGAGGAATACTGGAACATCACCGCGCGGCTCGGCGGGAAGGTCCCGCCCGAATTCGACGCGAAGCTCCTCAAGCGCGACGGCGCGAACATCAAGGTCGGCAACCAGGAGGACGCCGACACGGTCCTCGCGGATCTGCGCTCGGCCGAGTGGCTCGTCTCCTCGGTCTCGACCAAGGAGCGCAAGAAGCACGCGGTGCCGCCCTACATCACGTCGAAGCTGCAGCAGGCCTCGCGCTTCCCCGTCAAGAAGACGATGATGATCGCGCAGCAGCTCTACGAGGGGGTCGAGCTGCCCGGCGAAGGGGCCGTCGGTCTCATCACCTACATGCGTACCGACTCCACGCGCGTGTCGGAGGATGCGATCGCCCAGGTGCGCGAGCACATCGCGGAGAAATTCGGCGCCGACTTCGTGCCGGAGACGCCGAACGCCTACAAGACCAAGAAGGACGCGCAGGACGCGCACGAGGCGATCCGTCCGACGTCGATGCAGTACGACCCCGAGTCGGTGCGCGCGCTGCTGACGCCGGATCAGTACTACCTCTATCGCCTGATCTGGAACCGCTTCGTCGCGTCCCAGATGCCGCCGGCGATCTTCGACGACACGACAGTTGATATCAGCGCAGCGGCCTACCTGTTCCGCGTCAAGGGATCCGTCCCGAAGTTCGCGGGCTGGCTCGCCGTCTACGAACGCGACATCCCCGAGGTGCGCACGGACCCTTCGACAAGCTCAGGGTCGCCCCGAGTGGGGTCGAGGGGCGAGGGCGCCGGGCCCGATGCCGTCAGCGCGGACGACGATGACGGGTCGGGTGTGCTGCCGCCGCTGTCGGAAGGGGACCGGCTCGACCTGAAGGAGCTGAAGCCGGAGCAGAAGTTCACGCAGCCCCCGCCCCGCTACAGCGAAGCGACGCTGGTCAAGGCGATGGAAGAGAACGGCATCGGCCGGCCGAGCACCTATGCCTCGATCATCGGCGTCATCCAGGCGCGCGATTACGTGAACAAGATCGAGGCACGGTTCAAGCCGACCGTCCTCGGGCGCATGCTCGTCGACCGGCTGCTCAGTCCGGCCTTCGACGACATTCTCGACCTCAATTACACGCGCGAGCTGGAAGAGGACCTCGACAAGATCGAGGAAGGGGACTCCACCTACAAGTCCACCCTCACGAGCTTCTACAAGAAGTTCTCGAAGGACCTCGACAAGGCCAGGAAGCTGATGCCCAACTTCAAGGAGGGCGTCCCGCCGGACCCGACGGTCGAGTGCGACAAGTGCGGCAAGCAGATGGTGATGAAGGCCGGCAAGTTCGGCCTGTTCCTCGCCTGCAGCGGCTATCCGGAGTGCGAGAACACGCGCGAGCTCGAGACGCCGCAAGCCGGAGCCGAAGGCGAAGGCGCCATTGAAGAAGCGTGTGAGAACTGCGGCAAGCCCATGGCCGTCAAGCGCGGGCGCTTTGGCCAGTTCCTCGCCTGCACGGGCTATCCGGAGTGCAAGACGACACGGAAGATCATCGCGACCAAGCAGGGGATGGCGGCGGCCAAGCCGGACCAGATCCTCGACGAGAAGTGTCCGAAGTGCGAGTCGAACCTCGTGATCAAGCAGGGACGCTTCGGCGAGTTCACGGCGTGCACGAACTATCCCACCTGCAAGTACGTGAAGCAGAAATCCACGGGCGTCCTCTGCCCGAAGGACGGCGGCGACATCGTCGAGCGCAAGTCGAAGCGCGGCAAGGCGTTCTACGGGTGCGCGAACTATCCGGATTGTGACTTCACCCTGTGGAACCGTCCCATCGCCGAGACGTGCCCGGACTGCAAGGCGCCGTTCCTGGTCGAGAAGATCACCAAGAAGCACGGGCGTCAGCTGATCTGCAACAACGAAGACTGTTCGTACGTGCGGTCGGAGGAATTGGCCCCAGCGTAGGGGCCGTTCGAGAACGGCCCCGTGACGCGTTCGCCAGGTAATCATGTCGGTCCACATCATCGGCGGCGGTCTGGCGGGCAGCGAAGCTGCGTGGCAAGCCGCCGCTCTCGGCGTCCCCGTCACGCTTTACGAGATGCGGCCGGTGCGGCCGACGGCCGTCCACAAGACCGGCGGTCTGGCGGAGCTGGTGTGCAGCAACTCCTTCCGCGGCGACAAGCTGGATAACGCGGTCGGTCTCCTGAAGGAGGAGATGCGGCGGCTGGGCTCGCTGGTGATGCGCGCGGCGGATGCCGCCCGCGTGCCGGCGGGCGCGGCGCTGGCGGTGGATCGCGAGCGGTTCTCGGCCGAGGTGACGCGCGCGATCGAGGCGCATCCGCTCATCACCGTCCGCCGCGAAGAGGTCCCGGCCGTCCCGTCCGTTGACGGGCCGCTCATCATTGCCACGGGTCCATTGACGTCCGACTCGCTCTCGGCGGACATCGCGGCGCTCGTGGGCGCCACCCACCTTTATTTCTACGACGCCATCAGCCCGATCGTCCTGGCCGAGTCCATCGATCGCACGAAGGTGTTCCGCGCCTCGCGCTGGGGCCGCAGCCTGGGGCCAGACCTGGGTCAGACCCCCGGACCCCCCGGGCCCGCCTGCGGGGTGGACGATGGGGAAGGGGATTATCTGAACTGCCCCTTCACGGCGGAGGAGTATCAGCGGTTCTACGAGGCGCTGATCTCTGCGGAGAAGGCGCCTCTGCACGAGTTCGATGACGCGAAGTTCTTCGAGGGCTGCCTGCCGATCGAGGTCATGGCGTCACGCGGCGTCGACACGCTGCGCTTCGGGCCGATGAAGCCCGTCGGCCTGGTGGATCCGCGCACGGGACGCGAGGCCTACGCGATCGTCCAGCTCCGGCAGGACAACCTCGCCGCCTCGCACTACAGCCTCGTCGGCTTTCAGACGCAGATGAAGTGGGGCGAGCAGGCGCGCGTGCTGACGCTCATCCCCGGCCTCGAGCACGCCGAGTTCGTCCGCTTCGGCATGATCCACCGCAACACGTACATCAACGGTCCGACGGTGCTGCGCGACACCTGGCAGGTCAGGGACCGCGACGCGACCTTCTTTGCGGGGCAGATTTCCGGCGTCGAAGGCTACGTCGAATCGGCCGCGTCGGGCCTGATTGCGGGGCGGAACGCCGCCGCGCTCGCCCAGGGCCGCGCGCCGTCCGCGCCGCCGCGGACGACCGCGATCGGCGCCCTGGGCTACTACGTCTCCCACGCCGAGCCGAAACACTATCAGCCGAGCAACATCACCTTCGGGATCATCCCGCCGCTCGTCCGCGAACCGGGCGGTCCCCGGGTGCCGAAACAGAAAGCGCAGCGCAACGCGCGGTTGTCGCAGCGAGCACTGGCCGACCTGGCACAGTGGATAGAAACCGGTCAGCCGGAACCTACGAGATGAGCGGCCGGAACGGAGCGGAAGCGAGTGGAGGCCGCCAGGCGGGGTGCAGGGGGCCCCGCCGATAAATCAACGTCACACCATGAAAGAACAGGTCAGCGAGTTCCTCGAGCACCTGCTGCTGAACGAGAACGCCTCGGCGCACACCGTCCGGGCGTACGAGAGCGACCTCACCCAGTTCGTCGCCTTCACGGCCAAGGACGCCGGCCGCAAGCGCATCGATCTCACGCCCGGCGACCTCACGCACCTCACCATCCGCGCGTTTCTCGGGGACCTGCAGAAGCGCGGGATCTCGCGCGCCTCCGCCGCGCGCAAGCTCGCCGCCATCCGGACCTTCGCGCGCTACCTCCGCCGGGAAGGCCTCATCGAGGACGATCCCTCGTCGCTCGTCGGCACGCCGAAGCGCGAGCAGCGCCTGCCGGCGCACCTCGGCGAGGCGGAGATGACGCGGCTGCTCGAGATGCCGGACGCGAGCCAGCCGCTCGGACGCCGCGACCGCGCGATCCTCGAGCTGTTCTACGCCTCCGGGCTGCGCCTGAGCGAGCTGGTCGGCCTCGACATCGAGGACGTCAATCTTTCGGGACGGATCGTGCGGGTGTTGGGTAAAGGACGGAAGGAGCGGCTCGTGCCCTTCAACCGGTCAACGGAAGCGGCGCTGCGGGCCTGGCTGAAGGACTGGGGAACTTACGCTGAGGCGGGGCTCGGGGCTCGGGGGAGGGCACGGAGCGCACGGAGGGTGGATCCGTTGTTCCTGAACTACGCCGGCGGACGGCTCTCCACCCGTAGCGTGGACCGCATCGTCCGCAAGTATGTGGCGGCCTGCAGCACGCGGTTCGGCATCAGCGCCCACGCGCTGCGGCATTCCTTCGCGACGCACCTGCTGCAGCGCGGCGCCGATCTCCGCGCCATCCAGGAGCTGCTCGGGCACTCACGGCTGAGCACGACGCAGCGCTACACGCACGTCAACGCCACGCAGATGATGGAGGCTTACCGCAAAGCGCACCCGAAGGCCTGACGGCCTTCAGACCGTCCGCGCGAATTCGTCTTCGTGGACCATCGGCCGGCGGCCGCCGCGGGCGTAGTCGATGCCGAGCGTCTTGATCTTGTAGTTCATCACGCGCGGGCTGATCGCCAGCAGCTCCGCGGCATCCTTCTGCACCCAGTTCGACATCTTGAGCGCCTCGATGATCGCCTGGCGTTCGATCTCCTCCAGCGCAATCCCCGTCGGCGGGATCTTCACCACCGGGCTCGCGTCGCCGGACGGCTGGGTCGTGGACAGCTCGCCGAGCCGCAGATCCACGCTCGTCAGCTGCGAGTTCTCCGTCATCAGCACGCCGCGCTCGATCGCGTTCTCGAGCTCGCGGATGTTGCCGGGCCAGTTGTAGCGCATCAGCAGCTTCAGGGCCTCCGGCGCCACGCCGTCCACGCGCTTCTTCAGCTCGCCGGCGAACCGGCGCAGGAAGAACGTCGCCAGCGCGCCGATGTCTTCCTTGCGCTCGCGCAGCGGCGGCGTCTCGATCGAGACGACGTTGAGGCGGTAGTAGAGGTCCTCGCGGAACTGCCCGGCCGCGACCATCTGCGGCAGGCTGCGGTTCGTCGCGGCGATCAGCCGCACATCCACGCGCAGCGTCCGGGTGCCGCCCAGGCGCTCGAACTCGTGCTCCTGCAGGACGCGCAGGATCTTCGCCTGCGTGTTCGCACTCATGTCCCCGATCTCGTCGAGGAACAGCGTGCCGCCGTCCGCCTGCTCGAAGCGCCCGACGCGCTGCTTGTCGGCGCCGGTGAAGGCCCCCTTCTCGTGGCCGAACAGCTCCGACTCGAGCAGGTTCTCCTGCAGCGCCGCGCAGTTCACCTTCACGAAGTTCCGGGCCGCGCGCAGCGAGTTGTGGTGGATCGCCCCGGCGATCAGCTCCTTGCCGGTGCCCGTTTCCCCGCGGATCAGCACGGTCGTATTGCTCTTGGCGACCTTCTTGACGATCCCCAGCACCGACTGCAGCGCGCCGCTCGCCCCGACGATCCGGTCGAAGTCGTAGATGTCCTGCTGCGTGTGCCGCAGGTACTCGATCTCGTGCTTGAGACGGCGGTGCTCGATGGCCTTTTCGACCTTGACCTCCATCTCTTCGATCTCGAACGGCTTCTGCACGTAGTCGAACGCGCCGATCTTCATCGCCTCGACGGCCGTGTGAATGGAGCCGAACGCGGTCATCAGGATCACGGCCGTCGTCGGGTGCAGCGACTTGGCCGTGCGCAGCACGTCCATGCCGTCGCTGCCGCCCATCTTGAGATCGCTCAACACCACGTCGTACTGCCCCTCGTGCAGCTTCTCGATCGCGATGTTCCCGTTGGGGGCTTCGTCGACTTCGTGCTTCGCCTCCGAGAGCGCGCGGACGATGCCGCGGCGGAGTGAGTCGTGATCGTCTGCTACGAGGATGCGGCCCATGCGATTTCTGCCTTTCGGTGTCTGCATTTATCGATGCAGCGCTTCATCGGAACAACTCGTGACTGCTCGTGATCGGAAGCGTGACCCTGAACCGCGCGCCCCCTTGCGCGCGGCCGCTCACGTCGATGCGCCCATCGTGCGCGTCAACGATCTTTCGGACGATCGCCAGGCCGAGGCCGGAGCCCTGCGGCTTGGTCGTGAAGAACGGGCTGAACATCTTGTCCATGACATCGGCCGGCACGCCGGGACCGGTGTCGGCGACCTCCACCTGGACGAGCGGCACCGCAGCGACGTCGCTGCCGAACGCCACTTCGTCTTCGGCCGTGAGCTGGACCGCCGAGATCCGCACCTGGCCGGACCCGCCCATCGCCTCGAACGCGTTCGTCAGCAGGTTCGTGAAGATCTGGCGGAGCTGGTGCGGATCCCCCTGGATGGCCGGCAGATCGTCCGGCAGCGACACCTGGACCTCGATGTCGCCGCGCCGCACGTGGCTCTCGGCCATCGACACCGCATCCTGGATCACGTCGTCGACCAGGATGTTCTCGACCTGGAGGCGGATGGGACGGACGAAGTCGAGCACTTCGAGCACGATGGCGTTGGCCATCTTCGCTTCCTTGATGATGTCCCGGAGAATCGATTGCGCGTCCTCGTTGTCGGCGAGCTGGCGTTTGAGGAGCCCCGCCATGACCTCGATGCCGGCGAGCGGGTTCTTCACTTCGTGCGCGATCGCCGCCGCCATCTCGCCGAGCGCGGCCAGGCGGTCGCGCAGGCGCTCGCGTTCCTCGAGCTGCTCGACGCGCGTGAGGTCCTTGAAGAACAGCGTCGCGCCCGTGATGCGGCCGCGGCCGTCGCGGACCTGCGACAGCGTGTATCCGATCACCTTGTTGGTGCGCTTGACGCGAAGTTCCGCGCGATTGGGCAGATGCGACAGCTCGAAGGCGCCGGCCACGATGCGGGTGACGTCCGGGAGGTCCTTCAGGACGTCCGTGTACGAGCGCCCGATGTCATTCGCCCCGGGTGTCAGGCCGAAGATCTTGTAGGCCACGTCGTTGATGACGGCGATCCGGCCGTCCTGCGTGACCGCCAGGATCCCGTTGCGCAGGTTCCAGACCAGGTCGCGGTAAAAGCTCTCGGCGGCGGGCATCGAGGCCGGCGCAGCCCGGCGGACCGGGGGGCGGTTCGCGGCCTTTCGCAGTGCCGGGCGCTTCGCCGCCGTCTTGCGGCGCTTCGGGATCGCCATCGATTCCATTATTGTAATTTGAAGAAGTCCTGGGTTCTGGGGGCAAAGGACGTACCCCAGCAGGACCGTTAGGGAAAGAGCCAATCAGGCCTGAATCCGCACACTTTTGGGCAGTAGCCCATCTATTGACGTGCCGGATTCGTCGTTAACTTACAGAAACGTTACTTTTCCTGCAGCGTTTCCCACTGGCCCATGAGGTCTCCGACCTCCCACATGAGGGCCTGGTGGCGGTCGATCACCGGCTTGGCGGCCTCCCGGTCATCGTAAAAGCCGGCGGCAGCCATCTTCGCCTCGATCGCCTTGATCTCGGCTTCGCGCTCGGCGATGCGGGCTTCGAGTTCCTCGATGCGCTTGCGGCGCGCCTCCTGGGCTTTGCGGGCTTTGCGCGCCTCGGCGTCCTGGCGTTTTTTTTCGTCGAAGGTCGGCGTGGGGTGGGGTTTTTGAGCTTGAGGCGGTCGGGTTGGTTGGGGTTTTTGACGTCCGCCTTCGTCCGACCTCGCGCCTTCGGCGCGCCGACCGGACTTCGGCGAGACACCCGCAGCCCCGGGGCCTTGCGGTCGGGCCGCGGGTGGCTCAGTCGCTGTGGCGGATTGCTGCTTCCGACTCCACAGGAACTCCTCGTAGTTCCCCGGATACATCAGCACCTGGCCGCCGCCGACTTCGATGACTTTGGTGGCCAGCTTGTCGACGAAGTAGCGGTCGTGCGAGACGAAGACGAGCGTGCCGCCGAAGTCCTCGAGCGCCTCGAGCAGGACGTCCTTGGACTCGAGATCGAGATGGTTGGTCGGCTCGTCGAGCAGCAGCGTATTGGACGGCCGCAGCAGCATGCGCGCGACGGCCAGGCGCGTGCGCTCGCCGCCCGAGAGGACCCGCACGGGCTTCTCGATGTCGTCGCCCGAGAACAGGAAGCCGCCGAGGATGTTGCGGATGCTCGGCACCATGTGCAGCGGCGCGTCGCCGGCCAGCGTCTGATAGATCGTCAGCGCCGGATCGAGGCGCGTCGCCTCGTCCTGCGCGAAGTACTGCATGACGACCTGGTGCCCCTCGGTGCGGGTGCCGGCGTCCGGAGGCTCGACGCCGGCGAGCATCCGCATCAGCGTGGACTTGCCGGCGCCGTTGGGCCCGATGAGCGCGATGCGGTCGCCGCGCTCGATGTGGACGCTGACGCCGTCGAGGACGGCGCGGCCGTCGTACACCTTGCGGAGGTGCTTGAGGTCCAGCACCGTGCGGCCGCTCTTCGCGCACGCGGGAAACGTGAAGTGCACGCGCTTCCGTTCGGGCGGGATCTCGATCCGCACGACCTTGTCGAGCATCTTGATCCGGCTCTGGACCTGCGCCGCCTTGGTCGCCTGGTACCGGAAGCGGTTGATGAAGGCCTCCATCCGCGCGACCTCTTCGTCCTGGTCCCGCTTCATCTGGCGGAGCCGCTCCATCCGGGCGTCGCGCTCCTTCAGATACGCGGTGTAGTTCCCGTGATAGTCGGTGAGCTTGCGCATCCCGATTTCGGTGATGCGCGTCACCACGGCGTCGAGGAAGAAGCGATCGTGCGAGACGAGGATGACGGCGTGGGGGTAGGCCGAGAGGTACTCCTCGAGCCAGTTCCGGGCGTCCAGGTCCAGATGGTTGGTGGGCTCGTCGAGCAGCAGCAGGCCGGGCCGGCCGAGCAGCAGCTTGGCGAGCGCGATCCGCATCTGCCAGCCGCCGGAGAAATGCTCGGACCGTTTCCCGAGATCGTCGGCGCCGAAGCCCAGCCCGCGCAGCACCGTCGTGATCTTCAGGTCGATGCTGTAGCCTTCGAGCCGCCGGAAGGTGTCCTGCAGCTCGGCGTACCGCTCGAGCATCGCGGCATGCTGCGCTTCGGCGTGCGTGTCGTCGCCGAGCCGCTCTTCGAGCGCGGCGATCTCGTCGCGCATGTCGAGCAGCGGCTTGAACGCGAGCCCGGCTTCCTCGAGGAGCGTGCGGCCGCTGTGGACCAGGCCGTCCTGCGGGAGGTAGCCCACCGTGAGGGTGGCGGGCTTGACGATCGTGCCGCTGTCGGCCTCCTCGAGGCCGGCGAGCATCTTGAGGAGGGTGGTCTTGCCGGCGCCGTTCGGTCCGCTGAGGCCGACCCGCTCGCGGTCGTCGATCTGCCAGCTGACCGCATCGAGGAGTCCGCGTCCGCCGAAGGCTTTACTGAGGGAAACGAGCTGGATCAACTTGCGGTTTCGCCGAGCGCTTTCGCCGCCGCCGCGAGCACGCGCGGCACGCGGAAGGGCTTCGTGAGATACCCCTGCACGCCGAGGTTGATGGCCTCGATGGCGCTCGCCTCGGTGGAATAGCCGGTCACGATGATGACCGGGATGTCGGCCTTGAGACGGCGCGCCTCGCGGATGACCGTGAGGCCGTCGACGCCGGGCATGCGGAGGTCGGTGATCAGCAGGTCGTACGGGATGATCCGCATCCGGTCGATGGCGGTGCGGCCCTCGGGCGCGACGTCGACCTCGTATTCCGCGAGGGCCAGCGTCTTCGACAGCAGCTCCCGGACGGTTTCCTCGTCGTCCACGACCAGAATGCGCGCCCGGCCGGTGGGCGCCGCCGCGGGACGCGTCGCCGCCGGGCTCACCCGGCCGGACCGCGGGCGCTGGCTCTCGAGCCAGGCATCGATGTCGCGCTTGCGAAACCGCCACTGGCGGCCGACCCGCACGGCCGGGATCTTCCCGGCCTTGATCAGGCGGTACACCGTACGCAGGTTGACTTGCAGGTACTCGAGTACCTCTTCGGTCGTGAGAAACGCTTCGTCCATCATGAAGGGGGGCCTGCCGCGTCCACTTTATCATCCGCGGCGGGCAAAGCGATCGTGAAGACCGTCCCCTGGGGGGAACTGGCGGCCGTGATGGAGCCGCCGTGCGCCTGCACGATCCCCTGCGTAATGGCGAGCCCCAGGCCGGTGCCCTGCCCGGGCGGTTTGGTCGTGAAGAACGGCTCGAAGATCCTCGCGAGGACGGCCGGCTCGATCCCCGGTCCGCTGTCCCGGATCTCGATCGTCACCAGCCCGCCCTCCGCCCGGGTCGTGACGATGACGTGACCGCCGCCCGGGGCGGCCGCGATCGCCTGCTCCGCGTTGATGAGGATGTTGAGCAGCGCCTGCTGAAGCTGGCCCGCATCGCCGAGCACGCCCGGCAGGTCAGGACCCGGCCGGTGCACGATCTCGACGTCCCCGCGATGCCGCGCGGCCCGACGCATGGCCATCGTCTGCTCGACGACGTCGTGGACGTCGATCGGCTGTCTCGCCGCGCGGCCTGTCGCGGTGAACGTCAGCATGTTCTGCACGATCGTCCTCGCGTGGTCCGCATCGTTGTAGATGCGCTGCAGCTCGGAGCGGACCGGGGCCGACGCGGGGGCGTCGATCAGCAGCTCGAGATGCCCGAGGACTCCCTGGAGGGGGTTGTTCATCTGGTGCGCGATCCCGGCGACGAACTCCCCGAGCGCAGCGAGCTTCCCGGCCTGCGCGAGGCGATCGCGGAGCCGTTCCTGGCCCTCGGCGGCGAGAATGCGCTCCTCGAGCACGACCTGGCGCTCGAGGGCCATCGACAGCTGCCGGCCCAGGTCCGCCGACAGGTCCACGAACAGCGCGTGCGCGACCTCCCGCGGCTCCCCTTCGATGACCAGCGTGCCGAGCGCCCGGCGCCATCCGCGCAGCGACACGATCAGCGATTGCGCATCGCCCGATCCGGAAACCTGCGGCGCGTCGATGCGGAGTCCGCGGGCGATGGGGGAGTCGGTGCCGGTCGGGATGGGCGGCGTTCCGGCGATCTCCCGTGGATCCGAGGAGGCGGCGAGCGACAGGGTCCGCGCGTCGCGGTCGTGGATCCAGATGGACGTCCGGCGCACGCCGAAGAGCGCCGTGACCTCCATGGACAGGGATTCGAGGGCCGTGTCGAGGGTCAGCCTGGCCGAGAGGCTGCGGGAGAAAACGAGCAGGGCGTCCTGCAGCCGTTTGCGCAGAGAGAGCTCCTTCGTCAGCCGGTCCAGCTCGGGTGGTTCCATCGGGTGTGCAGGCATTCTAAAATGTTGACAGGAAAAGGCAAAGCGAAGGTCCGCCCCCAAAGACTAGGGCGGCCACGCCGGCGTCTAAATCAGCGACAACGACATGCCGTCGTCAGACGAAGAGTTAGTCACCCTTTCACAAGGGGGTGACCTCGACAGCTTCAACCAGCTGGTATTGCGCTGGGAGCGGCCGATCTATGCCCTGGCGTACCGGGTGATCGGCCGGGAAGAAGACGCGCGCGATGTTGCCCAGGAAACCTTCCTCCGCGCCTTCCGCGCGCTCAAAGGGTTCAAAGGCCAGGCGAAATTTTCGTCGTGGCTGTACCGGATCACGCTGAACCTCTGCCGCGACTGGATGCGGCGGGAACGGCGGACGCCGGTGTCGCAGGCGCCGGACGGCATCGACATCATCGAGCTGGCCGGCGAAGGCACGCCGTCGGAGTCCATCGAGGACCTCGTCGGCCGGAAGCAGCTGGGTCTGGCGGTGAGCAGAGCCATGGCTTTGCTGCCGGAGGATCAGCGCACGGCGATCATCCTGAAGGAGTACCACGGTCTCACGTTCCAGGAGATCGCGGACCTGCTCGACTGCCCCCTGAGTACGGTCAAAACGCGGCTCTACCAGGGGCTGACGGTGGTGAGGAAGCATCTGGAAGGTGCCGGAGTGACAGGCGATACGCTGAAGCATTGAGTGGGTGCTGGGTGCCGGTGCGCGGTGCAAGGAAGCGCCTGCGGCCCGAGCGAGCGGCCGGAGGGAAGCGCCGGATTTTGCGGCGCCCGCGAGTGAGAGCGCGTGGGGGTGGGGCCCCACGCGCATTGATAAATGCTGCAAGGATAGAAACGATGTGTGAGAGCAAGGAACTTCTCGTCGGTTACATCTACGACGAATTGTCGGCGGAGGAACGGCAGGCGCTGCAGGCGCACCTCGCCGCGTGCGGTGCGTGCCGGCTCGAGCTCGAGGGGCTTCGCGCGACGCGGACGCACCTGGCGCTCTGGTCGCCGCCGGTACCGGACCTCGGCTTTCGCGTGATCCAGGGGGGATCCGCCCCCGCGCCGGTGCTGCCGCGCCGGATGCGGCTCGGGCCGGCGTTTGCCTTCGCGGCGGCGGCGGTCATCGTGCTCGCGGTGGCCGCCGCGATCGCCAACATTGAAGTGAGATACGGCAACGACGGGGTCACGGTTCGAACCGGCTGGGTGTCACCGGAGGTCCAGGGCGGCCCGGCTGAAACCGCGACGGCGTCGGCGGTGCCGGGCCAGGCATCGGGGCCGGTCACTGCCTCGGCGCCACGCAACGACGACTTTGCCGAACTCGATCGCCGGCTGCGCGGCCTCGAAGCCGCGCTGGTTGCGCAGCCCGCCGACTCCGGGACGCAGCTGGCGGGCTCGACGACGACGCGGCTATCGGATGCGGAAATGCTCCGGCGCGTCCGGCAGATCGTGAGCGAAGCCGAATCGCGGCAGGACAAGGCCGTGACCCAGCGCCTCCTGGCGCTCATTGGCGATTTCGACCGCGTGCGCCGTGCCGATCTCGCGCTCATGCAGCAGGGTCTGGGGCAGTACCAAGGCTTGACCAACGCGAACATTGCGCAGACGCAGGACATGGTGAACCAGCTGGTCCGCGTCGCCAACAAGCAGGACAAATGATGGAGCGAGGTATGGCCGTGAAATCGAACCTTGTGTTGGCGCTGGTGCTCGTCATCTCGGAAGCCACGGCGGTCCGGGCTCAGGAACCGCCTCTGCCCCTTCAACTGCCGCCGCCGGTGCCACTCGCGGAGCCGCTCGCCAGCCCTGTACCGCCGGCGGGTCCCGTGGTCCTGAGCGAGGTCGAGCTGCGGCAGCGCCGGGACGCGATTTTCCTTCTCGAGGGGGTGCTCGCCAAGGCGGTCCGGCTCGGAGCCGCGGCGACGGCCAGGGAAATTCAGAACATCCAGCCGGGCATCCGGATGTTCACCACGGCGCCGGTCAAGGCTCATGGCACGTACCTCGAGGGGTACGGGGTGTTCTTCCAGGTCGAGATTCCGCAGGCCATGTCGAGCGTCGTCAACCTGATCGAGTCGGTGACCGCAGCCAGCCAGCTGAGGGCCCAGCCGGCCGCCGTTGGCGGCAGGACGCCGGATCCCATGGCTGGCCCGGACGCGCACTACGTCGAATCCGTGAAGCGCCAGCTGGTGGATGCGATGCTCGAATACAGCCGCTCCCTCCAGCTGCGGCCCGAGGAGTGGCTCACCGTGGCCGCGCGGGAGGCGGAGGAGGCCCCGGGCCAGATCGAAGAGCCGAGCCTGATGGTTCTGCGGATCCAGGGAGCGGATCTCTCCGAGTTCCTGGCCGGACGCCTCACGCCCGTCGAAGTCCGGAAGCGCGTCCAGGTGCGCCGCTATTAGGCGGGGCGCTTTTCCATCTCCCATTGGCCATTTCCCATCGCAGGATGCCGTATTGCAGCATCCTGCGGGCCCTGGGCTACAATCGCCCCATGTCGTCCGGCCGCCTCTGCGCCTTGACCGCCGCCCTGCTGTTCACGGTCTCGTGCAGCAGCCCCGTGGACCTGAAGCAGGCGCTGCAGGTCACCGACGTCTCCACCGGCTGGTTCGATGCCGGCATCGTGGACGGCCAGAACAAGCTGGTGCCGAGCGTCACGTTCCGGCTGCGCGACACCAGCGGCAGACTCTCGCGCGTCGCCCTCAACACCGTCTTCAAGTTCGCCGACAACGGCGAAACCCACGAAGAAATCTTCAAGCAGCGTGTGGACTTCACGGACGGCCAGACCGAGCTCCTGACGTTCCGCTCGCAGGTCGGCTACACCGGCGCGCCGCCGCAAAGCCGCGCCGACATGCTCAAGAACAGCTACTTCCGCGACATGGACGCCGCCATCATGGTGCGTGAGGTGGCCGCGCAGTGGGTGGAGCTGCACCGCGTCCGGCTGGAGCGCGTGCTCCTGACGCAGTAGCCCCGCGTTTTGGCATCGTCTCCCACTCCCACTCCCACCGCAGCCGTCACCGAATCGCCCGGGCTCGAACGCCGCCTCGGGCCGTTCGACGCCGCCGCCATCATCGTCTCGAACGTGATCGGCGGCGGCATTCTGTTCACGCCGCCTCTGGTCGCCGCCGCGGTGCCGAATGCCTGGCTGTTCCTGGGTGTCTGGGTCGTCGGCGGTGTGCTGGCGTTTGCCGGCGCCATGGCCTATGCGGAACTGGCCG
The DNA here is from genome assembly GCA_040881785.1 of Vicinamibacterales bacterium. Lineage (GTDB taxonomy): Bacteria > Acidobacteriota > Vicinamibacteria > Vicinamibacterales > 2-12-FULL-66-21 > JACDCA01. The sequence continues at coordinate 2,792 of JBBECO010000157.1, read as the reverse complement.
CGCTGCGGCCCCGCGCCGGTGGCGAGTACGTCTACCTCCGCGCCGCATACGGACGGCTGATGGCCTTCCTCACCGGCTGGACGTCCTTCGTCGCGGGCTTTTCCGGCGCCATCGCGGCGAGCGCCGTCTTTCTCACGCTCTACCTCGGACGGTTTGTTCCCGCGGCCGCCGACAGCACGCCGATCTTCACCGTGCCGCTGCCGTTCGTGCCGCTGGTCTTCTCGCGACAGGCGTTGGTGGCGCTCGCGGCCATCGGCCTCATGTCGTGGATCCATCTGCGCGGTGTCGGTCCCGGCCGCGTCGTCGGCAACCTGCTCGCCGCCCTGAAGGTCTCGGCGCTCCTCATCTTCATCGCGCTCGGCTTCTCGATCGGCGCGGGGTCGGCCGGAAACCTGCAGCAGAGCGCCGGCGGCGTACCCCCCGCGGCCTGGCTGCTCGCGCTGATCCCGGTGATGTTCACCTATTCGGGCTGGAACGCCGCATCGTATGTCGCGGAAGAGATCCGGAATCCCGGCCGCAACGTGCCGCTCGCACTCGGACTCGGCACCGCCGCCGTCATCGTCATTTACGTGCTCCTGAATCTGCTGTACCTCTACGTGCTGCCGGTCGGCGAACTGGCCAAAGTCGAGGGCAGCGTCCTGGACGTGATCGCCGACCGTTTGCTCAACACCCGGGCGGGCGACGTCATGGGAATCGTCTCGATCATCAGCCTCGCGGCCAGCATCTCGGCAATGACGTTTGCGGGGCCGCGCGTCTACTTCGCGATGGCGCGGGACGGCCTGTTCCTGAAGCCCGCCGCGCACGTTCATCCCAGGTACCGGACGCCGGCCGTCGCGATCGTGGCCCAGGCGATCTGGAGCGGACTGCTCGTGCTGTCGGGCAGCGGCGCCGCGCTGTTGACCTACACGGGGTTCGCGGTGGTGCTCTTCGCAGGGATCGCGGTCTCGGCGCTCTTCGTGCTGCGCCGGCGCGAACCGGATGCCCCCAGGCCGTTCAGCGCCTGGGGCTATCCGCTGGCGCCGGCAGTCTTCACGGTCGCCAGCGCGCTCATCGTAGCCAACGCCCTCTGGACCGACCTGTTCCGGCCCATCGTCTACGGCGGAGCGTGGGGGCCGGCCGCCGCCGGCCTGATCGTGATCGCCCTCGGGATGCCGGTTTACTTCCTGCTGCGGTCGCGCGCCAGCAGCACGTAGAGCGTCAGCAGCGCGAGGGCGCCGTCGCTCGCCGCGAAGAGCAGGAACGACGCCGGCGAACCGCGCAGCAGGTAGTCGGCCACGAACAGCATTGCGCCGGCGCCTTTCAGCAGGGGTCCCATCACCCACATGTATCCGCGATAGCGCTCCGGCTCCCGCCAGGGCAGGTAATAGCCGGCGCCGACGGCCAGCAGGAACAGCGCGTTGAGATCGGCAAAGATGGGGGGGCTGGCCGCCGGCACGCCAAACGCGTCCGCGAGCGCGCCTGGGGCGAAAAGTAAAAGGGCCCCTACGACGATGTCGTAGAGGCCCGATACTGCCGCAACTGACGCAACACTCACAATGCTGAAGGCTGCATCCAACATTCAGCATTCAGCATTGCTACTGAATCCTCTTCATCTCACCTTTATACGTGACCGTCTCGCCGGCGATGACCATCACCTCGAACTGGACGGTCTCGTAGCCCGGGGCGCGGATCTCGACACGGTGCGCGCCGGCGTCGATCGGGAGCTTCTGGAAGACGCCGTCGAAGCTGTCGACCTCGCCCACGTAGTAGCCGTCCACGTACACCTGGCCGAAGTCCGGTTTCACCTTCAGCCGGAGCGAGCCTACGTCGCGATAGCGGCTGCGGCTGTACTGGCTGTACCCGCCGCCGCCGCCGCCCCCGTAGTACGGATCGTAGCTGCCGTAGCCGTAGGGCGAGTAGAAGCCCCACATCCACGGATCGTAGAAGTACCCGACGCCGAACCCGTAGCCGGCGTAGTAGCCGTACGGCACGCGGCCGTAATAGCTGCTGAAGCGGTAGTACGGGTCGTAGTAGTAATAGGAGCCGGCTCCGATACCGCCGATGACGGGGGGCGCGGTCCGCCGCTCCACGGCCGTCCCGACCACCGGGCGGCCATCACGCGGCCTGGCGTAGGCCGGCACGGCGCGGCGACGATCGTCGGAGGCATCTCCGCGGGAGACGGCGCCGCCGGGCGCCACGCGGCGCCCGTCGCTCGATCCGGCGTTGCCGGAGCTGGCCGTTGACCGGTCGCGCGGCACGGCGCGGCGTTCCGGACGTTGCGGAGCGAAGTCCACGAACCCGCCGCCGCCGCCACCCGGCCGCGCGCTGCTCGAACCCGAGGACGATGAGGATCCGGCGCTCGATGAGCCCGATGAGCTCGAGCCTCCCCCGCCACCCGAGGGGCGCGAGACTGCGCTGCCCGAGCTGGTGCCGGACGAATTCGGTCGTGCGCCCTGCTCTCCGCTCGGCTTCGAAGAATGCTCCTGCTTGGGATTCTCCTGCGCCATGAGCGGCGCAGTGCCGAACACCAGGGCCGCGGCCGCCAGATAGGTTGTCAAGGCTTGACGGGACATAAGGAGCTCCTCGCAAAAACTGCTGGTCGCGACACCTCATATGGTGACTGAAACCACCAGCTACGTCAAAAGCAACGACGCTGCCAGTGGACGAGCTCGATAACACCTGCAAATACGCGGATTTGCCCGGCCGTCCTGTCCTGACCAGAGGGCACCGTCGTCCCGAAGACATGACAGTGTAGCGCAGCCCTTTACGGGCTGCCTCTTCTGGGCCCGCGGGCGAAAGCGGACCGGATGGTA
>JBBECO010000156.1:6457-20806 GCA_040881785.1 Vicinamibacterales bacterium | reverse complement strand
TCTTCGGGCGTGCGACGACGGCGGCGCTGTCTTTGGTCAGCACCGTCTCGCCTGCTGGAAAGCCATTCTGCTGGAGGATGTAGGCGACCAGGTCGACCGCCTCGGCGTCGGTCACGACGCCCGATCCGTCATTCGGCATGGTCAGCACGATGGTCGTGATGATCGCGTCGAGTGACCGCCCCTCCCAGTTTTCGAAGAAGGGTTCGTCGCCGAGCGGGACGTCCTTCGGCTTCTTTTTGGCCGCCACCGTGAACGGATGGCACTCGGCGCAGATCTTGTCGAACTGCGCCTTGGCGCCGTCAGCCTGAACCTTGGTGTAGATGCCGTCGTTGGTCGTCTTCTGTGCCGCCGTTTGGACCATCTCGTTGGCAGCCCTGAAGGGCTGCGCTACACGCACCCGCTCGAAGGGATGCGCAACGACGGAGACGAACGCTGTGCCCCACACGACGAGCGAACCCGCCAGCACAATCCTGGACGTCGAAGCCAACGTTGCCCGCCCGACCTGACCGCCTCCGCCAAGGCTACGACGAGTCCGCCGAAGCGTTTCGCGCGAAGGCGGAAGGTCGGGCCTACGCCGTGATGATCCGATGGCCTACCTCCAGCTGAACCCGTGCTTCGACAGCGGCAGCGAGCGGACGCGGACGCCGGTGGCAGCGAACAGCGCGTTGGTGATCGCCGGCAGGATCGGCGGCAGCGCGGGCTCGCCGAGACCCGTCGGACTGTTGTCGGACGTCAGGAAGTGCGCCTCGATGGCCGGGGGCGCCTGGCGCATGCGCAGCACCGGGTACTCGCCGAACGTGCGCTCGGTCACCTTGCCCCCTTCGACGTTGATCTCGAGCATCAACTGGCTCATGCCGTCGATCACCGAGCTGTGGACCTGGCTCTCGGCGTTGAGCGGATTGATGATCTGGCGGCCGATGTCGCCGGCGACCCACACCTTGTTGACCCGGATGCGCTTGCTGGCATCCACGGTCACTTCCGCGACTTCCGCGAAGTAGCCCCGGTGGCTGAAGTGGAAGGCCACGCCCATCGCCGTCCCTTTCGGGAGCGTGCGCGTGCCCCAGCCGGACTTCTCAGCGACCAGCTTCAGCACGCCCGTCATCCGCCCGGCGTCGAAGCCGCCGCCCTCCGCCGGCACCTGGGTGCGTGCGAGCAGATCCAGCCGGAACTGCACCGGATCCTTCCCTGCGGCATGCGCGAGCTCGTCGAGGAACGACTGCATGACGAACGAGATGGCGCAGGCGCCCGGCGCGCGGTGCGCGCCGGTCGTGATGCCGAGCGGCATCATCGAGAGGTGCGTCGCGAAGTTCGGGACGAACCTCGCCGGGAACTCCGCCGGATTCAGCGTGGAGGAGGCCGCCGCGCGCGGCCCCTGGGCCCGGGGCGGCGGCCCGCCCTGCGGAGCGGTGCCCGGCTGCGTCGAGGTTCCCGCCTGGGCAACGGGCGTCGGCGCGGCGCCCGGCGCGGGAGGACCTCCAGGGGCTGCCGCAGGTGCCGCCACGCTGAATGACACGAAGTGGTTCTGCCACGCGACGAGCGAGCCCGAGCTGTCGAGGCCCGCTTTGAGGAAGTGGTAGCCCGCGGGCCGGAACACCTCGTGCTGCATCTCGTCTTCGCGCGACCACCGCAACTGCACCGGGACGCCCACGGTCTTGGCGATGATCGCCGCTTCCACGACGTAGTCGTTGTACAACCGGCGCCCGAAGCTGCCGCCCATGCGCGGCAGATGGAGCGTGATGTCCGCGGGCGTGATCCCCAGCCCCTTGGCGATGGCAGGGTTCAGGATGCCGCTGGGCTGCTGCGTGCCGGCCCACAGCTCCAGCTTGCCGTCTTTGAACGAGGCGGTCGCGTTCGGCGGTTCCATCGGCGCATGTGCGAGGAACGGATACGCGTAGGCGGCTTCGACGGTCTTCGCGGCCGCGGCGAGCGCCGCGTCCGGGTCGCCGTCCTTGCGTGCCGTGCTGTGCGGCGCTTCCTTCGAGAGCTCTTCGGCACGCTTCGCGAAGCCGGTGCTGCTGTCCCCTGCGGTAACCCCGTCGTCCCACTTGACTTCGAGCTTCTTGCGCGCGGAGTCGGCGTACCACCAGCTGTCGGCGACGATGGCGACGCCGCTCATCGAACCGCCGCCGATCCCCTCGGGCACGATGAAGGCGTGGCGGACGCCGGGCAGCGCCTTGACGGCGTCGAGATTCGCGCTGATCGCCTTGCCGCCGATCACCGGGCTGCGTTCGTACACCGCGTAGAGCATGCCCGGCAGCTTGATGTCGCTGCCGAAGAGCGGCTGGCCGGTGACGATCTTGTGGTTATCGACGCCCGGAATCGGCGTGCCGATGATGCGGTACGCCTTCGGGTCCTTGAGCGTCAGCGTCGTCAGGTCTGGAGGCGTGAGCTTCGCCGCGGCGGCTGCGAATTCTCCATAGCCCGCCGACTTGTTCGACGCCGCGTGCACGAGGCGTCCGGGTGTCGTGGTGATTTCCGCGGCGGGAACGCCCCAGGCCTGCGCGGCCGCCGCGATCAGCATGTGCCGCGCCGCTCCGCCGATCTGCCGCATCGGCTCCCAGTTGGACGGCGTCGCAAAGCTGCCGCCCGCCGACTGCCCGCCGTACTTCGCCGGGTTCAGGTCCCCCTGCTCGATGCGGACGTCTTTCCAGTCGATGTCGAGCTCTTCGGCGATCAGCATCGGCAGCATGACTTTCACGCCCTGCCCGATCTCCGGGTTCTTCGCGATGAGCGTCGCGATGCCGTTTGCGTCGATCGAGACGAACGCGTTCGGTTCGAGCGGCGGGGCGGGGGCGCGTCCGCCCTGCGCCAGCAGGTCGATCGGCTCGAGGTAGCTGGCGAGCATGAACCCGCCGCCCGCGAGGGCGGTGACGCGAAGGAAGCTGCGGCGATCGAGCGTCAGGGTCGGTGTCATTTCGCACCTCCCGTCTTCGTCCCGCTCGCGGAACGCACGGCCTGGTGGATGCCCTGCCGGATGCGGATGTAGGTGCCGCACCGGCACAAGTTCGTGTTCATGGCCGTATCGATGTCGGCGTCGGTCGGGTTCGGCCGCGCCGCGAGGAGCGCCGCCGCCGCCATGATCTGGCCGGGCTGGCAGTAGCCGCATTCCGGCACGTCCAGCTCCTCCCAGGCCTTCTGAAGAGGATGGCTGCCATCGGCGGAGAGACCTTCGATCGTCACGACCGCGGCTCCCGCCACGTTGGCGACCGGCGTCTGGCAGGCGCGCACCGCGCGACCGCGCAGGTGCACCGTGCAGGCGCCGCATTGGCCCGTGCCGCAACCGTACTTGGTGCCGTGGAGATTCAGCACATCGCGCAGCACCCACAGCAACGGCATGTCGGCCGGCACATCGACGGTGGTGGATTTTCCGTTAACGGTGAACGTTACAGCCATCGGCGGATTATAGAGTACGACGGGGCTCGGGGCTCGGGGCTCGGGCCTCGGGGCTCGGGGCTCGGGGCTGGTGCTGCGTGCGGTTGCAGCGCCGTCCGGCTCAGGAGTTCCCGGCGTCCGGGCGGTTCCGCCCCAGCAGCTCATCCAGACGATCGGGATCGGGCGGCTTCGTGAGGTGCTCGTCGAAGCCGGCGGCATGCGAGGCCTGAATGTCCGAATCCTGGCCGTATCCGCTGAGGGCGACCAGGCGGATCCCGGCGAGCTCGGGCTTTTCGCGCACCTGTCGGGCCAGGTCGAATCCGCTCATCACCGGCAGCCCCAGGTCCACAAGCGCCAGGTCCGGGCGCACCTCTTCGATCAGCCGGACCCCCTCGAGGCCGTTTTCGGCCAGGTGCACCTCGATCCCATCGGCCTCGAGCAGCAGCTGCAGCATCCGCCGCGCATCGGCCTGGTCCTCCACGACGACCACCCGCCGGACCGCGATGGGCGGTTCCGGCGGCGTCATCTCACTGACGGCCGTCGACGGAGCGATCGGCAGGTGGACGGTGAACACGCTGCCGCGGCCGGGTCCGTCGCTGTGGGCCTCGACCTGCCCCATGTGCAGTTCGACCAGCGACTTCAGCAGGGTCAGGCCGCGGAACAGCAAATACTAATTATCTTCTCCGTTCGTGCCTCCGGGTCTCCGTTCCTCCGTTGTGAAGAACTCCGTTCCCTCCGTCACCTCCGTCAACCTCCGCGACAGGAACCTCCGCTCCGGTCCCTGCTTCGTCAGTGCCAGTGCGCGCTCGTACGAGGCGCGCGCCTCGGCCAGGCGTCCCAGCCGCCGGCACATGTCGGCGCGCGCCGCGTGCGCCAGACGGTAGTCGCGCAACTCTCCGCCATCCAGGATCTCGTCGATCAGCGCGAGCCCGGCGGCGGCCCCGTCGCGCATCGCGATCGCCACCGCGCGGTTCAACCGGATCACCGGTGAGGGGTCCGCGCGCAGCAGCCGGTCGTACAGCCCGACGATCTCGTCCCAATCGGTCCCGGCCGCCGTTGGTGCCTGGGCGTGGACGGCCGATATCGCCGCCTGCACGCCGTAGGGTCCGAACCCCGGCGACCTCAGCGCGCGCTCGACGAGCCGGCTTCCTTCGGCGATCAGCTCCCGATCCCACAGGGAACGATCCTGCTCGTCGAGCAGGATCACGTCGCCCGACGGCGCCGTCCGCGCCGCCCGTCTGGACTCGTGCAGCAGCATCAGCGCCAGCAGCCCGATCGCCTCGGGCTCCGGCAGCAGGTCCACGAGCAGGCGTCCCAGCCGGATCGCCTCGGCCGACAGATCGTGCCGCGTCACGAAGTCGCCGGACGTCGCGGCGTAGCCTTCGTTGAAGACCAGATAGATCACGCGAAGCACGGCGTCGAGCCGCTCGGGCAGCTCACGCGGCTCGGGCACCTTATACGGAATGCCGGCATCGCGGATCTTGTTCTTCGCCCGGACGATACGCTGCGCGAGCGTCGGGGCCGGCGTCAGAAACGCGTGCGCGATCTCCTCCGTCGTCAGGCCGCACACCTCGCGCAGCGTCAGCGCCACCTGCGCATCTGCCGTCAGCGCCGGGTGACAGCACGTGAAGATCAGGCGGAGCCGGTCGTCCTCGACGCTCTCCGGGTCCGCCCACGCGGCGTCGTCCATGATCCCCAGCGTGTCGGCCGCGGCGGTCTCGTCGAGCGAGTCGAACCGGGCCCGCCGCCTGAGGCCATCGATCGCCTTGAACCGGCCCGCGGACACGAGCCAGGCCCGGGGATTGGCCGGCACGCCGTCACGCGGCCACTGCTCGAGCGCCGCCCGGAAGGCGTCGTGCAGCGCCTCTTCCGCCACGTCGAAATCCCCGAGCAAACGGATGAGCGTCGCGAGGACGCGCCTCGACTCCGCCTGATACACCGCGCTCACGGTCTCGTGCACTCGATCGGTCGCCACCACGGCGATCGATCACACCACCTTTGACCCTCAGGCGCAACCGCGTCAGCGCTCAGCGCGCCGGATCCGCATTCACCGGCCGCCGAGTACGGGTGCGTCGAAGGGAAAGGCTTCCGCCTGGCAGCCGTTGACGATATGGTATGGGGCTATTTCCATGATCCGCATCGCTCCGTGCGCCGCCTGGCTTAAAATGACCGGCTAAAACCTGGTCGATCGGCCCCGGGCGGAATCGACATCCGGACGCTGTCGAATTGGCCGGATCCCGAACGACCAGGACGCAGAGGCCTAAGACACCACATGAATCTTTTGACCGACTTCCGCTTCGCCCTTCGCTCGCTCTCGAGGGTCAAGGGTCTGGCTCTAACCGTCGTCGTGACGCTGGCGCTCGGCATCGGGGCCAACGCCGCCATTTTCAGCGTCGTCCGCGGGGTCCTGCTCCGCCCGCTCGTCAACGCGGATGAGGACCGGCTGGTGTACATCCGCCAGAGCGCGCCCGGGATGCAGCTCGAGAACGCCGCCTTCTCCGTCCCCGAGCTCAACGACCTCCAGGCCCGCGTCAAGACGCTGTCGGCCTTCGGCGATTTTTCCGTGATCGACTTCACCATGATCGGCCTCGGCGAGCCCCGCGTCGTCCGGGCCGGCGTGGTGGGCGGCTCGTACTTCAGCGTCATGGGCCTGCGGCCGGTCGCCGGCCGGCTCCTCGGTCCCGCCGATGACGGTCCGTCGGCGGCCGGGGCCGCCGTACTGACGCACCGCTTCTGGACGACGGCGCTGGCGAGTGATCCGTCGATGATCGGCCGGACCGTGCGCCTCGGTGACCGGACGGCCACCATCGTCGGGGTGCTCGAGCCATCGGTGCCGTATCCGTCAGAAACGGAAATCATCGCGAACGTCGTGACGAGCCCGCACCATCTCGATGCGACGATGCAGGACGGCCGCGTGCACCGCATGACGGAGCTGTTCGGGCGCCTCGCGCCGGGCGTCGAGCTCGAGAGCGCGCGGGCCGAGCTGCGTGCGGTTCACGGCGCGATCGTGACCGAGCACCCCGAGGCCTATCCGGTGAAAGCGGAGTTCCGGATCGATGCCGTCCGGCTGCGGGACCAGATCACCTCTCCCGCGCGGACGGTCCTGCTGGTGCTGCTCGCCGCGTCCGGTCTCGTGTTCGTGATCGCCTGTTCGAACGTGGCGAACCTGATTCTCGCGCGTTCGGTGCGGCGTGAAGGGGAGCTCGCGATCCGCGCGGCGCTTGGCGCCACCAGCGGCGCCCTCCGCCGCACGCTGCTCGCCGAAAGCCTGCTGCTGTGCGGCGCGGGCGCGATCCTCGGCGTGCTCATCGCGCAGCCGATGGTCGCCATCCTCGCGCGCTACGCGGCGCGCTTCTCGGTCCGCGCGCTCGACCTGACCGTCGACGCCAGCGTGCTCTGGGTCGGGGTGACGCTCGCGCTGGCCGCCGCCGTGCTGCTCGCGTTCGTCCCGCGGCTGCCGTCATCGGACGCGGCGAACGGCTTCGGCATGTCGAGCGGCAGCGTCCGGATCACGTCCGGCACGAACCGCCGGCTGCGGGTCTTTGCCGTGACGCAGATCGCGGCCTCGTTCGTGCTGCTGGCGGGCGCGGGCATGCTGGTCACCTCGCTGCTGGCGCTGCAGCGGGCGGAGACAGGGTTCAACACGCACAACGTGCTGGCGCTGAATGTGCCGATTCTCTCGTTCGAGACACCGCCGGACCAGGTGGCCGTCATGTACAAGGAGGCGATCCGGCGGATCGGGCAGCTTCCGGGCGTCGAGCGCGTCGCGGTCGGCACCATCGTGCCGTGGCGCGATGCCGGCACGTTCGGCCCCGGCTTCCAGTTCACGGCCGAAGGGTATGCCAAAGCGGACGGCGAGGAGGATCCGCGCGCCCGCTTCCGTACCGTGTCACCGGGGTTCTTCGATGCGCTAGGCGTGCCGATCCTCGCGGGACGCGACTTCAGCGACGCGGATCGCCGCGATGCCGAGCCGGTCGTCATCATCAGCCAGAGCCTGGCGCAGCGCATGTTCCCGACGCAGGACGCCGTCAACCGCAAGTTGATGTGGACCGATCCTGTCATGCAGTTCATCGGCGTCCGGACCGCGCCGCGCCGCATCGTCGGCGTTGCGGCCGACGTGGACGACGAGAACGTGGTGCCGGGGCCGGCGATGAGCGTCTACCATCCGTTCGAGCAGGAGATCGGCGGCGGCCGCATGTTCGTCCACGCGAAGACGGATCCCTATGCGCTCGTGCCGTCGGTCACGCGGATCATCCGCGAGCTGTCGGCGGATCAGCCCGTGGAGCGGGCCGCGACGCTGGCGGACATCCGCGCCGAGGTGCTCGCCCCGGACCGTCTCAACGCGCTCGTCTTCGGCGGCTTCGCCGGCGTGGCCTTGATGATCGCCGTCGTGGGAGTCGCCGGCGTGCTGGCGTTCTCGGTGAGCGCGCGCACGCGAGAGTTCGGCGTGCGGCTGGCGATCGGGTCGGCGCCGCGCCACCTGCTGACGCGCGTCTTGCGCGAAGGCGCCGTCATTGCCGCCGTCGGGATCGTCGTCGGCGCTGTCGGCGGCGTGATCCTGGCGCGCGTGGTGGGCGTCTACATTCCGGATGTCCGGATCCCCGGCCTCGTCCCGATCACGGTGGCGGCCGCCGTCCTCGTGACCGCGGCGATCCTGGCCTCGCTCATGCCCGCGGCCCGCGCCTCGCGCATCGACGTGATCCAGGCGCTTCGCGCGGAGTGAGTGTCGATTCGCAGACGGGCCGCTCGACTAGCCGATAGAAGGAGTTACCAACATGCGAGTCATGGTTCTCGTCAAGGCCACAAAAGACAGTGAAGCCGGCGCCCTGCCGGACCAGCAACTGCTCAGCGACATGGGCGCGTTCAACGAAGCGCTCGTCAAGGCGGCCGTCATGCTGGACGGCGACGGACTCAAGCCCTCGTCGGCTGGCGCCCGCGTCCAGTTCCAGGGGAAGAATCGGACGGTGGTTGATGGCCCCTTTGCGGAAACCAAGGAGCTGGTCGCCGGTTACTGGATCTGGAAGGTGAACTCGATGGCGGACGCCATCGAGTGGGTGAAGCGCTGTCCGAACCCGATGCCGGGAGAATCCGAGATCGAGATCCGGCCGCTCTATGAGGCCGACGACTTCGGCGCCGAGTTCACGCCGGAGCTGCGCGAGCAGGAAGCGCGCATGCGGGAAGAGATCGCCGCGCGCAAGTAACGACGGACGAGGCAGCCCATAAACGGCTGCGCTACACCCTCGTCTTCACGTGCGCTACACCGTCGATCTGACCGTTGCGGACGTGTCGCGCAGCCCTTTATGGGCTGCCTCAGGCTGCGGGGGCTCGGCTCATCGGCTAGACTGAGTCAGCCGGGTTCCTCCATGCGCCATGCCTTCCTGCGATCACTTGCCGTCATGACGGTCGCCGCCACGCTGCTGTCGGGCTGTGCCTCGGCCGCACGCGACCAATCCGCACCGATCATCCAGCCTGGCGCGCCGGGTGAGGCGAGCCGCGTCATCACATCAGAGGCCGCCGCCGGCCTGAAGCGCCCGGCGCCGTCCACGGCAGACGTCCATTTCATGCAGGGCATGATGGCGCATCACGCGCAGGCGATCGAGATGACGGAGCTGCTGAAGACGCGCAGCCGCAGCCCGGACATGAAGAAGCTCGCCGAGCGCATCGAGGTGTCGCAGGCCGACGAGATCCGGATGATGCGGGAGTGGCTGGAGGGGCAGGGCGCGGTCGTGCCGTCCGAGCATGCGCACCACGCGCCGGGCGCGCCGCTCATGCCAGGCATGCTCACCCCCGAGGAGATGGGCCGGCTGTCGGCGGCAAGCGGTGAGGCCTTCGACCGGCTGTTTCTGGCGTATATGATCAAGCACCACGAGGGTGCGCTCGTGATGGTCCGGGAGCTCTTCGCCACGCGCGGGGCCGGCCAGGACGCCGATATCTATGCATTCGCCTCGGACGTCGATGCCGACCAGCGGATGGAAATCGCCCGCATGTCATCCATGCTCGAGGAGCTGCAGAAATGAAGGCTGTCGTCACCGGGGCCCTGTGTGCCTCTGTTTGTCTGTTCGGCATCGCGATCGGCGCGCAGGAACGGCCCGCGGCGCCCCCCTCGAAGGATCCGCGTGTCGGTCTCAAGGCGGGACTGAAAGACGCCGGCGTCGCCGCGCTCAACATGGAGCTCGTCACAAACCTGCCGAAGCCGCCGGGATTCTTCGATCCGAAGGAGCCGGCCGGTTCCCCTACCGAACCCGAAACGCCGGCGGCCAAGCCGGGGACGGAGAAGCCCGCGACGGAGAAGCCCGCCACGCAGAAGCCCACAGCACCGCGCGGCGCCGGCCTGAACTTCGCCAACTCCGACCTGGCCTTCCGCGGCAACCAGCTGTTCATCGGCAATTTTTCCGGCTTCAACATCTATGACATCGCCAACCCCGCCAAGGCGCAGCTGATCGCCTCGGTCGTGTGCCCCGGGGGGCAGGGCGACGTGTCGGTCCGGGGCAACCTGCTCATCATGTCGGTGGAGCAGACGCGCGGGCGGATCGATTGCGGCACCGCCGGTGTCGAGGAGCCCGTCAGCGTCGAGCGCTTCCGAGGGATCCGCATCTTCGACATCACCGACGTGAAGAAGCCGAAGCAGCTCGCGGCCGTCCAGACCTGCCGGGGCTCGCACACGCACACGATTCTCGAGGATCCGGACGATACGGCGAACCTGTATGTCTATGGATCCGGCACCGGGGCGCCGCGTTCGCCCGAGGAGCTGGCGGGCTGCTCCGACAAGAAGCCGGACGAGGATCCGAACACGTCGTACTACAGCATCGACGTCATCCAGATCCCGCTCGCCTCACCCGAGCAGGCGCGAGTGGTCAGCCGTCCGCGTATTTTTTCAGACTCGGCCACCGGCGCGATCGCGGGCCTCGCGAAAAAAGGCGACCACGGTCCCGGGACCCAGACGACGAGCGAGACGAACCAGTGCCACGACATCACCGTGTTCCCGTCGATCGGCCTCGCGGCCGGGGCGTGCTCGGGGAACGGCATCCTGCTCGATATCTCGGACCCCGTGAAGCCGGTGCGGCTCGACGCGGTGAGTGACAAGAGCTTCGCCTACTGGCACTCGGCCACGTTCAACAACGACGGCACGAAGGTGATCTTCACCGACGAGTGGGGCGGCGGCACGCGGCCGCGCTGCCGCGCGACCGATCTACCCGAGTGGGGCGCGAATGCGATCTTCGACGTCGTGGACCGGACGCTGCAGTTCCGGAGCTATTACAAGCTGCCCGCGCCGCAGACCGAGGTGGAGAACTGCGTCGCGCACAACGGTTCGCTGGTGCCGGTCCCGGGGCGCGACATCATGGTCCAGGCGTGGTACCAGGGCGGCGTGTCGGTGTTCGACTTCACCGATTCGGCGAAGCCGTTCGAGATCGCCTACTTCGACCGCGGCCCCGTCGACGCCACGCGTCTGATCACCGCCGGGCAGTGGTCCACGTACTGGTACAACGGCCACATCTACGGCGCCGAAATCGCGCGCGGCCTGGACGTCTTCCGCCTGAAGCCGAGCGCGCACCTGTCCCAGAACGAGCTGGAGGCGGCGCAGCTGGTCCGGTACGAGGAGTTCAACGCGCAGCAGCAGCCAGGTGTGACCCACCAGCCAAGCGCCATCGTCGCGCGGGCCTATCTCGACCAGCTGCGGCGCGGTAATGCCATCCAGGCCGCGCGGGCCACGGCGATCACGGCGGCGCTCGACAAGCCGGATCGCGCGCAGCTCGACGCCCTTGCCGCGCAGGTGCAGCAGGAGGCGGCGTCCGCCTCAGGCCGCGACGCCGCGAGGCTGAAGGCGCTGGCGGAGACGTTGAAAGGGGTTGGCTCGAAGTAGCGAAGTAGCTCTGAACGGGCCACGGGCCAGGCACAACGGGCACCAAGAACACTAAGGCCCCCAAGAAGAACACAAAGAAACTCAGGTTTTTGTGCTCTTTCTTGGTGGCCCTGGTGCTCTTAGTGCTCTTCGAGAGACGAGCCCGTCAGGCCGTGCCTCGTGCAGGTCTCAGCTATCTAAAATTCACACGGGCGACCTTGCCGGGTTCGACGCGCACTTCGAACTCGACCGATGAGTTCTGCGGCCTGTCGAGAGAGACGGCGTAGCGCCCCGGCTTCACCTTCGCCAGCCCGAAGTACCCGTTCCCGTCGGCCACCACGCGCGTCGTGTTGCCGAACGGCCAGAACCGTCGCCGGGTCACGTTGACCACCGCGCCGTCCGCGCCGGTCGGCGTGGGCGCGGTCACGACTCCCGCAATCCATCCCCGCTCGGGCGACACGATCCACGGCATGACGGGCACCGGGGCCGGGAGCGGAAACGCGGCGTCGGCGGTCTCGGTCCCATCCGCAAGGAACGCGAGCCGGTCGCCTCCTGTGACGGGCACCGCCGGAAGATCGCTGCCGGGCTTCACGACCGCCGGCTGCTTCGGGACCGCGTACGAAAAGAAGGAGACGCCCGCGACACGGCCGTCCTCGTCTTTACGTGCGCGCGCGACCTGGGCGAGCGTGTGCGCCGGCGTGTTCCGATAGGCGCCGAGGCCGACGGCCAGCTGCCGGCCGTGCTGATGCTGTTTTTCCCACCGCATCCAGCCGTCGAACCATCCGCGGACGCGCTCGTCGGTTTCCGTCGCGTAATTCATCGGCACGCCGAGATCGAGCCAGCCGTCCTGCAGCCACTGGTGCCAGTCCTGGAAGATGCGCTGCATCGGCGCCGCGTCCTCGAAGTCCTCTTCGTTCGTCGGCGGCTGGCCCCACGGGATCAGGGCCGCGCTGATCTTGATGCGCGGCTTGATGGCGCGGGCCTCGATCGAGACACGGCGCACGAGATGCGTCACTTGGTCCCGCCGCCAGGCCATCCAGGCTTCGTCGCCCGGTGCCGGCGTATCGGTGCGGCCCGTGGCCCGTCGGAACCGCTCGAGGTTCACGGCGTTGTAGCCGACGCCCGCGCCGCGCGGCAACCGCTCCTCGGTTTCCGGATACCGGACGTAGTCGAAGTGCAGGCCGTCCACGTCGTAGTTGCGCACGAACCGGCATGGCGTTCACCCAGGCGTGCACCTCGAGACCCGCGGCGTGCCCGGCCTGGACGATGTAGCCGAGCGCGTCGAATGCGGGATCGTAGGCGGGATCGTCGAGCGGCGGCTCCGCGCCGCGTGTGTACAGCGCGTCCCCGCGCCGGCGGACCTGGACGATCAGCGTGTTGAGGTGCGCGCGTGTCGCCGCGGCCACGAGGTCATCCGCCTCGCGGGCCGATCGGATCCCCTCATGAAAGGCGTCTACCCACAGCGCGCGCAGCTCGGGCCGCACCTGCCAGGGATCCTGTTGCGCGTGCGCGCCGCTGACCGCGGCAGTCCACACGAGCAGCGCGACGGCACATCTGCGACGCATGCGCAGATGTTACTGCGCCAGTGGCGCGTATTGGCGAGATGTAAAGCGCCGTCGGCGGGCTCCCGTGCGCGAACAGCCCCACTTTGTGCTCGCCCTAAAGCGCTTGTCACGGGAGTGGGCTCCGCGCAAAGCGGGGCGCCCCGTTCGCGGCCACCCGCAAACGCGCTTGACATCTCAGATACATAGACCGGTCCAATCCTGCGCGCCGGACGATCGCGCGTCGTGTAAACTGCGCCAACCGTGTGGTTTGCGGGACCGGCTACTCTGGCCGCCCGGCGATTATACTGCAGGAGGCATCCACTCGTGCGGGTTACTACACGTAGCCGGACTTGGCAGATTGCTCAGTGCCTGAGATGATCCTGCCGCGGACGCACACGACGTGCCGAAGATTCCGGGCATTCCGGGCCCGTACTGGTTCTTCTTCTACAGTTTCGACTGCAACGAGCCGATGCACGTCCACGTGCGACGTGACCGTCAGCAGGCAAGGTTCTGGCTGGCACCCGTCGCCTTGGCGTGGAATCATGGCTTCAGTGCGCGAGAGCTGAACGACATCCGCCGCCTGATCGTGGAGCACGAGCAGGCAATCATTGGGGCTTGGCATGAGCACTGCGATCAGCGTTGAATCTCGGATTTCGAGCGTGGAGGTCACCGACGAGGCGATCACCGCGCGATTGGTTGACGGGCGCGTGATCAGTGTGCCACTGGCGTGGTCCTGGCGATTATCGGAGGCGACGCCGGCTCAGTGCAGGAACTGGCAGTTGATCGGCGACGGCCACGGCGTTCATTGGCCAGACGTGGATGAAGACATCAGCGCCGAGGGCATGCTCCACGGCATTCCGGCCCACCGGCCGCGCAGCCGAAGTGCCGCGACGCCGGCTAACAGGCCGCTGCAGCCGACGAGCCGCGCCAAGCGCAAGGCCAAGTCGAAGCCACGGTCCCGGGCGGCTCGCGGCTGAGCGGCAGGTCGTTAGGCGGACGATTGACAGGGGCCCTAGGCTTGGCGACCATGGCATGTGGATTTCTCGGTCCTCGGCGAGATCGGTGACGTTGAGACGTTCGCCACCGGCCGACAGATTCGCGAACTGAAGCGTCTGCGGCGGCAGCACGGCCTTGGCCGATGGCGAAAGCGCAAGGGCGTCGCCAACGTCCGCCTGGCGGACGACACGGTCCGGCGGGCAGAGCTGCACTGGTACGAAGCGACGGGCATCGGCCGCAAGGAATTGAAGATCAAGCGCTACCTGGATTAGAGAATGCCTTCCAAACGCCGCTCCTGGGTTGTCTGTGTTCGAAATGAGGGGTACGAGGCCTCTCTCGAACGGCGAAAGATCTACGAGGCGCTTCCCGACGCCGACGCGGAGGCACACAACCAGCTCCGCGTCGTCGATGAATCGGGAGACGACTACCTGTTTCCAGCGCGGTACTTTGCGACGATTGAATTGCCTGCCGCGGTTCGTCGCGTGCTCGCCGCCTAATCACGCCGCTGCAGACGACGAGCGGCACCGATGTTGTGCCAAGGTCTAACTCGTTCCGGAACGAGTTCGTGATTCGCCGCTCGCAGCCTGCGCCGAAGCC
>JBBECO010000156.1:0-6357 GCA_040881785.1 Vicinamibacterales bacterium | reverse complement strand
GCGCCGAAGCCCTTGTTCACACGCTCGTGGGTGCGTGCACCGGTCTTGACTCAACGCCTCGTCGATCGAGAGTGGGCACCAAAAGAGCCGGCGGCACACCCGGAGTGTCACCGACGCCGAGTCGCGAAGTCGCGGAATCTGGTGTCGCTGTTGTTGATGACTTGGCCGAGCGCGGCTTTCAGGTCGCTGGCGTGATCGAGCCCTTGAGCGCTGGACGGAGCTGCCGGTTCAGGCCGGGACGTTCGGCCGGCGGGGCTGACATAAATCGAATGATTGCCACCTTCCCGGAGCAACCGGCAACCGTGCTGCTCGAGGTGGTGGATCAGCGCGCGTCGTTTCACGCACTGACCTTGAGCGACTCGCGGATGACCGGCCCATCTCCGGTCGTCTGCTGAGCGAGCTCTCGGTTGGCTTCCAGGATCATGGCGACAGCTTCCTGGAGGTTCGCGCGCGCTTCTTCAAGCGTCGCGCCCTGAGTATTGGCTCCGGGCAACTCTTCAACGAAGCCGATGTACCCCTCTGGCACCTGGCGAAAGACGGCGGTGAACTGAAGGTCCATGACGCTATGATACGCCCCGACGAACTACGAGGCATGTCCCATCCGCGTCAGCGGCTGCCCTCACGCCACCGGTCGATCCACCACGCGGCCGTCGAACAGGTACAGATGTCTCGGCGCCTGCGCAATCCACCGCGGGTCGTGCGTCACGATGCACACGGTGGCTCCGTCCGCGTGGAGCTCCCCGAGCATCTGCATGAGCGCTTCGCCGCTCTTCGAGTCCAGATTTCCGGTCGGCTCGTCGGCGAGGAGCAGCGCCGGGCGTCCGGCGATGGCGCGCGCCACGGCCACCAGCTGCTGATGGCCCCCCGACAGCGACCCTGGCCGCTGCTTCGCGCGGGCCGTCATGCCGACCCGTTCGAGCGCCGCCTCGACCGTCTGCTTCCGATCCGACGCCGCGATCCCGCGGACCGTCAGCGGGTACTCGACGTTCTCGTACACGCTCATGTCGCCGATCAGGTTGAAGCTCTGGAAGATCAGGCCGACGTCCAGGCTGCGCGCGCGGGCCCGCTCGGCGGGGCTCATCCGATCCACGGGCCGGCCGTTCAGCCAGTAGCGGCCCGAGGTGGGCGTGTCCAGCAGCGCGAGCATCGACAGCAGCGTCGATTTTCCGCAGCCCGAGGGCCCCGAGACGCAGATGTACTCGCCGCGCTGGACGTCGACGCTGACACTGTCGAGCGCGCGTGTTTCTTCGTCGGCATCCCCCTTGAAGACACGCGTGATGCCTTCGAGGCGGATAACCGGTCCGCCGGACGGCAAACGGTCGTCTGCCCCGGCCGTCTCGTTCGTCTTCCTCCACCAGGCCATCCTTCATCCTCCGCTGGTTACTTTTGACGGTGGCGGGGCGCTCCACGATGGTTCAGAGCCGGGTATTTACTGGAATTCTGGAATCACGGGAGGGTCTGACCCCGGGGGTCGCCGAGGCGGGCCAGGACCACCACAGGCACCAGACCAACGATGACGATCAGCAGCGCCGCGACCGCCGCGTCCTCGTAGGTCCCACGGACGGCTTCACCGTACAGGTGCGTGGCCAGCGTTTCGAATCCCAGCGGACGCAGCAGCAGCGTGGCCGGCAGCTCCTTCATGCAGTCCACGAACACGAGCAGCGCGGCCGAGACGATGGCCGGCCGTGTCAGCGGGAGGTGAATCCGCCGCAGCCGCCGGCCCGCCGTCTCGCCCAGCGTCCGTGCCGCTTCGTCCAGGGACGGCGAAACCCGGGCGAAGCCGGCCTCGATCCCGCCCACCGCCACTGCCAGAAAACGTACGACGTAGGCGTAGACGAGCGCCGCCCCCGACCCCAGCGCGAGCAGCCCGATCGCTATGCCGGTGACCGGCGAGACCGCGGCCTCGATCAGACGGTCGGCGCCGGCGGCGACCGGCAGCACCCCGATCGCCAGGACCGTCCCGGGCAGCGCGTACCCGATCGACGACACACGGGCGAAGGCCGCCGTCAGCGGACCCCGGCTGACGCGGACGGCGTAGACGACCGCCAGGCCCAGCGCCAGCGTGAGCGCCGTGGCGACCAGCGAGATCCCGACCGTATTCACCGCTTCGCTGACGATCGCCGGCGACACGCCGGCAAAACGGATGCGCTCCGCGGCCGCGCTCACGAGGTACCACGCCGGCACCACGAAGCCGATGAGGATGGGGACGGCCGCGAGGACGCAGGCCGCAAGGGCGCGGACGCCGCGGAGCCGGTGGGCCCGCATCGGATGCGGGTTCTGGGCGTCGTTGGCATAGCGCCGTCTCCGCCGCGCCCACTGCTCGAGCAGCACGAGCCCGACGACGACCGCGAGCATCGCGAGCGCGATCTGCGCGGCGCCCGCGAGATCGGACCGCGTGATCCACGTCGTATAGATCGACACGGTCATTGTCCGCACGCCCAGGAACTCGGAGGCGCCGATGTCGTTGAGCGCCTCCATCAGCGCCAGGCTGACGCCCACGGCGACCGCGGGGCGCGCGAGCGGCAGGGCGACGCGGAAGAACACGCCCGTGCGCCCGGAGCCGAGCGTGCGCGCGGCGTCGATCAGGTTCGAAGCCTGCATCAGAAACATCGCGCGCGCCGTCAGGTACACGTATGGATACAACACGAAACCGAGCAGGATGATGCAGCCCGCCATGGAGCGGACGTCCGGCAGCCGGAAGTCCCGGGGGCTGTCGAAACCAAGCAGCGCCCGGAGCGCCGTCTGGACGGGCCCGACCGGGTGCAGCACGTCGAGATACGCGTACGCGACGATGTAGGTGGGGACGGCGAGCGGCAGGAGCAGCGCCCAGCCGAAGATGCGGCGGCCGGGGAAGTCGTAGGCGGTCACGAGCCAGGCCGTGGCCGTGCCGATCACGGCGGTCAGGCCGCCCACGCCCGCCAGCAGGACGAGCGTATCGCGCGCCGCCGAGGGCAGGACGTAGGCGAGCAGGTGCTGCCACAGATCGGGCGAGCCTCCGGTGGCGGCGATCGCAATCGCGGCGACCGGCGCCAGCACGAGGAGCGTGACGACACCGGACGCGAGCAGCCAGGGTCCGGGCACCAGCCGGGACCGCGGCGCCTCCGGCGTCGCGTCGGTCAATGGTCGAACCCGACCTTGTCGATCAGCTTGCTTGCGGCCGCGCGGTGCCGCGCAATCACGGCCAGCGCGATGGGATCCACGTTCAGCGTGCCGAGCGCGCCGATGATCGGATGCACGGCCGCGCCGGCCCGCACCGGGTACTCGAAGTTCGCTTCCGCGTAGATCTTCTGCGCCTCCGGCGAGACGAGGTATTCGAGGAACTTCATGGCTGCCTCACGGTTCGGCGCATGCTTCGCGACCGCGGCCCCCGAGACGTTCACATGCGTGCCGCCGCCCTGGAAGGCGGGCAGGAGCACCTTGATGGCCGAGCCCCACGCCGCCTGATCGGCGCCGCCGGCGCCGCTGCGCATCAGCCCCACGTAATACGAGTTGCCCAGGCCGATGTCGCAGATGCCTCCCATGATGTCGCGCGCGACGTCACGATCGCCCCCCGTGGCCTTGCGCGCGAGGTTGGCCTTCACACCGCGCAGCCAGGCCTCGGTCTTCGCCTCGCCGTGATGGGCGAGGAAGGCGGCCACGAGCGCCGTGTTGTAGGGATGCTGACCGGAGCGCATGCAGACCTTCCCCTTCCACTTCGGGTCGGCGAGGTCCTCATAGTTGATCGACGAGATGCCGAGGTCCTTTTCCGCATACAGGACCCGCGCGCGCAACGAGAGCGCGAACCACTCGCCGTTGCTGCCGCGCAAATTCGCGGGAACGGCCGATGCAAGCGTCGTCGACTGCACGGGCTGCGTCAGCCCCTTTTCCACCAGGTCCGTCAGGTTCCCGAAGTCCACCGCCATCAGAACGTCGGCCGGCGACTTCGCCCCTTCCGCCGCGAGGCGCTCCGGCAGTCCGTCCTTCACGAAAATCGTGTTCACCTTCACGCCGGTGGCTTTCGTGAACGAGTCGATCAGGGGCTTGATCAGTCCCGGTTCGCGTGTCGTGTAGAGATTCAGCTCCTGCGCGGATGCGGATCCCGCGGCAAGAGAGCCAAGGACCGCCAGCGCGGCCGCAGCGATCGTACGAAACGTGACAGACGTTTTCATGAATCAGCTCCGGGGAACAGACACCAGGGAATCAGCGTGATTTGTCGTGGGTAATGACCAGCACGTCGTCGGCGTCCACTTCGACGTGGAGGTTGTCGCCGGGCTCGAGGCGGCTCCGGCCGAACACCCGCATCGCGACGGGCCACTCGAGGCCGGGCACGGTGAGGACGACGTGGTCCACTTCGCCGAGAAAGGACGTGGTGAGGACCCTGGCCGGCGCTCCGCCGCCGTGGCGCGCGATGCGCAGATGCTGCGGGCGGATGCACACGCTGGCCTGCACGCCGTCGGGGATGCCGGGTGCGGCGAATACACCCAGGGGCGTCTCGACGCAGCCTCCGCGGCAGTCTCCTTTCAGTTCGTTGATGTCCCCGAACGTGCGCGCGGCGAACGTGCTGGCCGGGTGCGCATAGAGATCGCGCGGCCGTGCGCACTGCACGAGACACCCATTGTGAAGAAGCGCGATGCGGTCGGCGACGCGCATGGCTTCGTCCGGATCGTGTGTCACGAGCAGCGTCGTGGTGCCGAGCTCGCGGAGCAGCGCGATCGTCTCGGAACGGACCTGATCGCGCAGCGAGCCGTCGAGGCTCGAGAACGGTTCGTCCATCAGGAGCAGGCGTGGTTTCGGCGCGAGGGCACGTGCGAGGGCGACGCGCTGCCGCTCGCCGCCCGACAGCATGTGCGGGTAGCTGTCGGCGTAGCGCGCGAGACCCACGCGCTCGAGCATCCCGATGGCCGCCTGGCGGGCGCCCTCCCGGCTCAATCCCTTGAGACCGAACGCAACGTTGGCGCCGTTAGTGATGTGCGGGAACAGCGCGTAGTCCTGGAAGACCATGCCGACGCGGCGGCGCTCCGGCTCGACGAACGTCCGCGGGCCCGCCACCTCGCTGCCGTCCAGACGAATGCGCCCGGCGGTGGGGCGCTCGACCCCTGCGACGAGCCGGAGCAGCGTCGATTTTCCGGAACCGGATGGCCCCAGCAGGCAGAGGATTTCGCCGGTTTCCACCGCCAGCGACACGTGGTCGAGCGCCACGATCGAGCCGTAGCGCAGGCTCACGGACTCGAGCGCCAGCAGAGGCCGGGCCGGCGTGCGGTCCGGCGCCGTCGCGAGGGCCGGAGACAGCACGGGGTGCGCGCCGATCGTGGTGAGTTCCAGGCTCATGAGGGTAGTCAAAATGAGACTTGTCTCATTTCTTGGTCTAGAATAACTCCGACCAAAACGGTCGGTCAAGGACCAAATCCCTCGAAACACCCTTTGTCGGCGCCGGCGTTCGCATTATCATGAGCTGCCAGAGACCCTATGTTCGCCGCTCTCATCTTTTCCACGCTCCTCGTGCTGTCGGCGCCCGCCGATCAGCAGCTCACGGTCGCGCCTCTGCCGCGGGACGGCCAGGTACTCGTCTCATTCAAACTGCAGCAGGAGTTGACCGACGAGCTGCGGACGACCATCCGGAGCGGGATGGCCGTCAGCTTCACGTACAGCGTGGACCTGCGTCGCGGCTCGGCGATCTGGTTCGACCGTACACTCGCATCGGTCGTCATCAAGGCCACGGTCAAATACAACAACCTGACGGGACGCTACCTGCTGACGCGGACCCTCGACAACCGTATGGAACGCCCCGACACCACCGACAGCGAAGAGGTCGCGTGGACGTGGCTGACCAATCGCTTCGATCGGCTGCCGCTCTTCAGCAGCGTCACGCTCGAAAGCAACGGCGAGTATTACGTTCGCGTGAGCGCCCACGCGGCGCCGGGGAACGCCGGGTTCGTCTGGCCGTGGCGCGGCGACGACGTCGTGGCGTTCACGAAGTTCACCCTGATCAAATGAGATGCGAAAGCTCCTGAGCCTCGCTTCGCTCGTGATCGTGCTCAGCGGCGCCGGCGCCGCCGGGCAGACGCCCGTCTTCACGCCGTACGGCATCATTCCCATCCTCGATGCGTATCTCGAGGCGCTGCGCCAGCAGGCCGGGATTCCCGGCATGTCGGCCGCGCTCGTTCGCGACGGCGCCATCCTCTGGGAAAAGGGGTACGGCTTTCAGAACGTGACGTCGCGGATTCGCGCAACGCCCGACACGCCCTACATGGTCGGCGAGCTGTCCGGCACGCTCGCGGCCGTTCTGGTGCTGCAGTGCGTCGAACAGGGGCACCTCGAGCTGGATCGCCCGCTCGGCGAATACGGCATCGACATTCCGGAACCGGGCGCGACGCTCCG
>JBBECO010000155.1:9424-20811 GCA_040881785.1 Vicinamibacterales bacterium | reverse complement strand
GATCTTAGTCCGCGCTTTGCGTCGTTGGCCGCGAAATGGCAGCCACGCACGGCCGGCGGAACCTGCGGTTGCGCAGGTGGGATTACGCCCGCGACGGCGCGTATTTCATCACGATCGCTACCGAGAACAATGCCGACATGTTCGGGCAAGTTGTTGCCGGGGAGATGCGCCTGAATACCGTCGGTGAGATCGTGGCGGAGAGCTGGCGATGGCTGCCGTCGCAGTATCCCCACGTGACGCTGGACGAGTGGCGCGTCATGCCGAACCATATGCACGGCATCCTGGTGCCGACAACACCGGTTGCGCCTGTGGAAACCAGCGGCTCCGTCTGGCCCGCCGGCTTGCCGCGAAAGCCGGTGGGTCGCCTTGTCGGAGCCTTCAAGACCCGATCGACGAAGCACGTGAATATTCTGCGTCGGACGCCGGGCGCCACCCTGTGGCAGCGGGATTTCTGGGATCGCGTCATCCGCGACGAATTCGAGTTGCGGAGGATCCGGGAATACATCCGGGGCAACGCCGCCGCGTACGGGCCCCGCACCTACGGTGTAGGGGCGGTTCGCGAACCGCCCCGTGACAGTGCGTTCGGACAACCCGGCCGTTCGCGAACGACCCCCACATCGTCAGGGGATTTCCACCGCGAGCGCGACGCCGTTGCCGCCGCCCAGGCACAGCGCGGCGATGCCGCGCTTCAGACCGCGGCGCTTCAACGCATACAACAGCGTCGTCAGTACACGCGCGCCGCTCGCACCGATCGGGTGGCCGAGCGCCACGGCGCCGCCGTGGACGTTCACGCGCGCCGGATCGATCCCGAGCTCGCGCATGACGGCGACGAGCTGCACCGAGAACGCCTCGTTGATCTCGAAGAGATCCACGTCCTTCAGGTCCCAGCCGACCTTCTGCGCCACTTTTCGGACAGCTTCCACCGGCGTCATCAGCACCATCCCCGGCGCGAGGCCGCTCGTGGCCTGGCCGATGATCCGCGCCATCGGCGCGATGCCGAGCGTCTTCGCGCGCGCTTCAGAGGCGACGACCAGCGCGGCGGCGCCGTCGTTCACGCCGGGCGCGTTGCCGGCCGTCACGCTGCCGTCCTTCTTGAAGGCCGGCTTCAGCGCGCCGAGCGCCTCGACGGTGGTGTCGGGACGGATCGGCTCGTCGGTGTCAATAACGGTGTCATGGGCCGTTCGCGAACGGCCCCTACCTGCCGGAATGCTGATCGGCAGGATCTCATCCCTGAACCAGCCTTCCTTCGTCGCATGCGCCGCCTTGCGGTGCGACTCGGCGGCGTAGGCATCCTGCTCGGCGCGCGTCACCGAGAACGTGTCCGCCACCGTCTCGCCCGACATCCCCATGTGGCAGTTGTCGAACGCGCACCACAGCCCGTCCTGGATCATCGAATCGATCAGCGTCCCGTTGCCCATCCGCAGGCCTTCGCGGATCCGCGGCACCAGGTACGGGGCGTTGCTCATCGACTCCATGCCGCCCGCGACGGCGATCTCGATGTCGCCGGTCGCGATCCCCTGCGATGCCAGCATCACGGCCTTGAGCCCCGAGCCGCACACCTTATTGATCGTGAGCGCGGCGACCGAATCGGGCAGGCCGCCGTTGAGCGCCGCCTGCCGGGCGGGGTTCTGGCCGTTACCCGCCTGGATGACGTTGCCCATGAGGCATTCGTGGACGACTGATGGATCGATGCCCGCGCGCGCGACGGCCTCGCGGACGACGAGCGCGCCGAGCTCGGGCGCGGTGAAGGTCTTGAGGGCCCCGAGGAACTTGCCCGTGGGCGTGCGGACGGCGGACAGAATGACGGCGTTGTTCATGATCGTGTACGGATCTTCGTAATCTGGTCGTCGCCGAGGAGCTGCTGCAGCTTCGGCAGGATGACGGATGCCGCGCGGTCGATCTCCTTCAACCATCGCGGATCGGTCGAGCGTACTGTGAGGATGGTACCGTCCAGTGCGACAGATGTCGCGCGCGCCAGCGCGGGTCCCACGGCGAGCTGCCACGCGAAATTCGTCCGGCCGGCCGACGGCGCCTGGCGGCGCACGATCTGGGCGAGGACGCCACCGGCAAACGTCTGGATCGACCGCACCCAGCGATAGTATCAAGGCGTGCGCCTCATCCTTGCGTCCGCGTCCCCCCGCCGCGCGGAGCTGCTGACATCGGCCGGCTACGCCTTCGAGATCCTGCCGGCCGACGTCGACGAAACGCCCCGCGACGGGGAGCCCCCCGAGCGCTACACCGAGCGCGTCGCTCGCGACAAGGCGCGACAGGTTGTTCAGACCGTCGGCGAGACCGACGTGGTTGTGCTCGGCGCCGACACGGAGGTCGTGATCGACTGCCGGATTCTCGGCAAACCGGCCGACCTCGACCACGCAACGCGCATGTTGCAGGGGCTTTCCGGGACGGTCCATGATGTGCTTACTGCTGTTGTCATCTGCGCCGATCGCCGGGAGTGGGTGGAGGTCGTCACCACCCGCGTGCACTTTCTGCCGTTGTCCAGGCGGGATATCGACTGGTACGTCGCCAGCGGCGAACCGATGGGGAAGGCCGGGGCCTACGCCATTCAGGGCCTGGGGGCGCGGTTCATCGACCGGATCGAGGGGTCCTGGTCAAATGTGGTGGGGCTGCCGCTCCATGCGGTCCATCGGCTGCTGGGTGAAGTAGAATAAGTCGTTCATTTCCAACGACCAGCGGGTGATCAGATGAAATCGAAAACGATCAGAATCGTGGCTACGGTGACTGTCCTGGTGGGGGCGCTGGGTGGCCTGATGTATACGTCGCTTGCCGAGGGCACCGAGTACTACAAGCACGTGGAGGAGGTCATGGTGGACCCCTCGGCCTGGCAGGGCAAGAAGCTCCAGCTCCACGGCTACGTGGTCGCGAAATCGATCATGCGGAAGCCGGACACGCTCGAATACGCCTTCCAGGTGGAGAGCAAGGGCAAGGTCGTCAACGCCCGCTACACCGGGATCGTGCCCGACACCTTCAAGGACGGCTCCGAGGTCGTCATCAAGGGACGGCTGGACGGCGACCGCTTCCTCGTCGAGGCCAACGGCGTGATGGCGAAGTGCCCCTCCAAGTACGAGGCCGCGCCGGTGCGGCGGTCGGGGACCTAACCGGATGCCCGCCCTCGGCACCTTCGTCCTCCTCGTCTCCTTCGTCGTCTGCGCGTATGCGATCGCGGCCTCGGTCGCCGGCGCCAGGCGCCGCTCCACGCGGCTGGTCGAAAGCGGCATCGGTGCGTTCTATCTCGTCACGGCGCTGATGACGGTGGCCTCCGGCATCCTCGTGCATGCCTTCGTCACCGACAACTTCGCGATCCGGTACGTGCAGCGCTACTCGGACGCGGCGCAGCCGCTCGCCTACAAGATCGCGTCCTACTGGGGCGGTCTCGACGGCTCGATCATGTTCTGGGTGTTCCTGCTCGGCTGCTTCGGCGCCGCCGCGGTGTACGTCAACCGGGAACGCCACCGCGAGCTGATCCCCTACGTCGTTGCGGTCATTGCCGCCACGGAGATGTTCTTCATCTTCCTGATGGTGATCCACAACAACCCGTTCTCGACGTTCCTCACGCCGACGCCGGCCGACGGGGCAGGGCTGAACCCGCTGCTCCAGAACTTCTACATGGCGATCCATCCCCCGGCGCTCTATATCGGGTTCGTCGCCATGACGATCCCGTTCGCGTTCGGCATGGCCGCCCTGATCACCGGCTTTCTGGACGACTCGTGGCTGCGCGCCGTCCGCCGCTGGACGATGGTCGGCTGGATGTTCCTGACGTTCGGCCTCGGCCTCGGGATGCTGTGGGCCTACGAAGAGCTCGGGTGGGGCGGCTACTGGGGCTGGGACCCGGTCGAAAACGCCGGCCTGCTGCCGTGGTTCACCGCCACCGCGTTTCTGCACTCGGTGATGGTCCAGGAGCGGCGCGGCATGCTGCGCGTCTGGAACATGACGCTCGTCATCCTCACGTTCTTCCTGACGATTTTTGGCACCTTCATGACGCGGTCGGGCGTCGTGCAGTCGGTGCACGCCTTCGGCGAGGACCCGCAGCTCGCGATGCTCTTCACCATCTTCATGGTGGTGATCCTCACGTTCAGCTTCGGGTTCGTGATCTACCGCCTGCCGCTCCTCAAGGCGCGCAACGAGCTCGACTCGTGGGCGTCGCGCGAGGCGGCGTTCCTCGCCAACAACTGGATCCTGCTGTTCTCGGCGTTCTTCGTCCTGTTCGCGACGATGTATCCGACGCTGAGCGAGGCGCTGCGCGGCGAACGCCTGACCGTCGGCCCGAGCTTCTTCAACAGGTGGATGCTGCCGATCGGTCTGATCCTCCTGCTGCTGACCGGCATCGGTCCGCTGCTGGCGTGGCGGAAGTCCACCATCGCGAATCTGATCCATCAGTTCCTGTGGCCGGCGACCGCCGCGGTCGTGACGGGCGTCGCGCTGGTGGCGGCCGGCGTGCGGGTCTGGGCCTCGGGGATCTGTTTCGCGCTGTGCGCCTGGGTCGTCGTGACGATCGTGCAGGAGTTCATCCGCGGGGCGGGCGTTCGCAAGCAGACGACCGGCACGGATCTCTTCACGGCGCTCGTCGGTCTGTTCGGGCGCTCGCGGCGCCGATACGCCGGCTACATCGTCCATCTGGGCATCGTCGTGATGTTCTTCGGCTTCGCCGGTGAGGGCTTCAAGAACGAAGCGGAGATCACGCTGAAACCGGGACAGGAAACGGCGATCGGGTCCTTCATCGTCCGGCACGACGCGTTGCGCGTGACCTCCGACGCCCAGAAGCAGATGATCACCGGCCATGTGACCGTGCTCGAGGACGGGAAGGAAATCGGGCAGATGCGCCCCGCCAAGTGGTACTACGAGAAGCGGGTCGAAGAGCCGACCACCGAAGTCGGGATCCGGCGCGCCATCGGCGAGGACCTGTACATCGTGCTCGGCGGCTTCGAGGTGGCGACGCAGAGCGCGACCTACAAGCTGACCGTCAATCCGCTCGTCAACTGGGTCTGGTTCGGCCTCGGCCTGATGGTGATCGGGAGCATCGTGTCGATGCTGCCCGAGTCGATGTTCGCCGTCGCGATGGCGAAGATGCCGGCCGGCGCGGCGACGACGGCGCTGCTGCTCGTGCTGATGCTGCCGGGGCTGGTGCACGCGCAGCACATCGAGAGCCCGAACTTCGTACCGGCCGTCCCGAAGTCGCAGCTCGAGAAGGACCTGCAGACCGAGATCATCTGCATGTGCGGCACCTGCGGGCGGAAGCGGATCGGGGAGTGCACGTGCGGCCTGGCGGCGCAGATGCGCGACGAAGTCGCCAGGCTCGTGGCCGAGGGGAAGACCCGCGAGCAGATCTATGAGTACTACATCGCGAAGTACGGCAGCCAGGAGCCGCTCGCGTCACCCTTGAACAAAGGGTTCAACCGGCTGGCCTGGCTGTTTCCGTACCTGATTGGCGGCACGGGGGCGATGGTGCTGGGCGTGCTGGCGTTCCGCTGGAGCCGCCGTGAAGCGGCGCCGGAAGAGCCCGCCCCAGCGGTCGCCGACGATCCGCTGCTGCACGAGAGGCTGGACGATGAGCTCCGAGATCTCGATTGAAGCCAAGGGCCGCGTGAGCGTGGCGGCCCCGGCGATGGACGACGAACGGGTGGACGACGGCTTCCGGCCGTGGCACTTCTTCGTCCTCGCGTCGATCCTGCTCGCCACGGTGGCGGTGATCCTGGCGCGCCAGTCCACGCCGGCGCACCTGATCCTGATCAGCCTCACGATCGCGGCCGCGGGCGCGGCGGCGGCCGCGTTCTACCGGATGCTCGCGCCGCTGACGGCTCCGGTCGTCGTGCGGACCGGCGAACCGGTGAGCGAGCGCACGCGTGCGGCGCTCGAACGCGAGAAGATGCTCGTGCTGCGCACCATCAAGGAGCTCGAGTTCGACCGCTCGATGGGGAAGCTGTCGCAGGCCGACTTCGACGAGATGGCCGGCCGGCTGCGCGCGCGCGCCCTGTCGCTCATGAAGCAGCTCGATCTCGACGCAGCGGGCTACAAGGCGGCGATCGAGAAGGAGCTGGCTGAGAGGGTCCGAAGGTCCGAAAGGTCCGGAGGGGCCAAGAGGTTCAAAGGGTCCGAAAGGTCCGAGAGGTCCGGAGGGTCGGACCACCATGCGGCGGTCTGTGCCTGCGGCACGTCGAACGACCCGGACGCGCTGTTCTGCAAGAAGTGCGGCGCCCGCCTCCTCGCGCAGGGAGCCACGGCATGACACGCGTCTTCGCCACGATCGCACTGGTGGCGCTGCTGGCGCCGCCGGCCGCCGCGCAGATGCCGGATCCCAAGTCGATGTCAGGCGTGCCGCTGCCGGTGAGCGAGCTCGCCCCCGGCACGGTCACGGTCCGCGTCGTGCGCGGCTCGCTCACGAATGCCCTCGCGGATCAGACCGTCGAGATCGTCGGGGGCGCTGCCGCCTCCATGAAGACCAATGCGGACGGACGCGCGGAGTTCTCGGGCCTTCCGGTCGGCGCCACGGTAAAGGCGGTGGCGACGGTCGACGGCCAGCGGATCGAGTCGCAGGAATTTCCGCTGCCCTCCAACGGCGGCGTCCGCCTGATGCTCGTGGCCGCCGATGCCGTGACGGCGGAGCGGGCGGAAGAGGACAAACAGCTGGCCGCCAGCCCGCCCAAGACGGGGATCGTCGTGTTCGGCGAGCAGTCGCGGTTCGTCATCGAGCTCGGCGACGGCGCGCTCAACGTCTTCAACATCTTCGAGATCCAGAATACGGCCCGCGTGCCTGTGGAGCCCGCGGTGCCGATCGTCTTTCCGATGCCCGAGGGTGGCGAGCACCTGGCCGTCCTCGACGGCTCGTCGCCGCTGGCGGTGGCGGCGGGGGACCGGGTCAATGTCAGCGGGCCGTTCCCGCCGGGCACGACCCTGGTGCAGTTCGCCTACACCATGCCCTACACCGGCGGGTCCGCGAGCATCACGCAGCGCCTCCCGGCCGGCCTCGCGCAGCTCTCGGTTGTCGCGCAGAAGGTCGGCGAGATGACCCTGTCGTCGCCACAGATCCGGCAGCAGCGTGACGTGACCACGGAAGGCCAGACGTACATCCTGGGCCAGGGGTCGCCGCTCGCCGCGGGCACCGACGTCACCTTCAGTTTTGCGGGGCTGCCGCACGCGCCGCTCTGGCCGCGGAACATCGCGCTGGCGCTCGCCGTCCTGCTGCTGATGGGCGGCGTCTACGGCGCCATCCGGGGCACGCATGCCCGTGGCGCCACCGCCGAACGCGAACGGCTCGGGGCCGAGCGCGAACGTCTCTTCGCCAGGTTGACCGCACTCGAAGCCGCGCACCGTGAAGGGTCGGTCGATCCGACCACGTTCGGCGTCCGTCGCCGCGAGCTGGTGGTCGCGCTCGAGCGGATCTACGCGGCCCTCGACGAAGAAGTCGCGGCGTAGCGAGTGGATTTCACGTCGCTGACGTTCACCGACGTATCGCGCCATTTCGGACGCCGCCGCGCGCTGGCGCGCGTCAGCTTTTCCGCCGAGGCCGGCCAGGTCGTCGCGCTGCTCGGTGCCAATGGATCCGGCAAGTCCACGCTGCTGTCCATCGCCGCCACGCTCCTCGACGCCTCGTCTGGAACCGTCCGGTACGGCGGCGTGACGGCGCGCGAAGGCGGCCACATGTTGCGTGGCCGGATCGGCGTGCTCGGCCACGATCTCTACATCTATCCAGAGCTCTCAGCCGCGGAGAACCTCCGCTTCTTCGCGGACCTCTACACACTCGACGCCGTGCCCGATCGGGTGAACGCGGCGCTCGCGAGGGCGGCCCTCCAGGACCGCGCTGACGATCCCGTGTCGTCGTTTTCCCGCGGCATGCGCCAGCGCCTCGCGGTCGAGCGGGCGCTCCTGCACGAGCCCAGGCTCGTGCTGCTGGACGAACCGTTCACGGGGCTCGACGACGTGTCGGCGAACGCCCTGCGGGACCGTCTGCGGCAGCTTCGCGAGCAAGGCGCGATCGTCATCGTCACAACCCACGAGCTCGAGGCGATCGAGCCCATCGTGGACGCGGCGTATGTGCTCACCGGCGGCCGGCTGGACCCGCTCGCCGACGGCGCGGGGTCTCTGCGCGACCGCTACAGGCGGGCGCACGCGTGACCCCCTTCATGTCGACCGCCGTGCTGGTCGTGCGGAAAGACCTGCTCGTCGAGACGCGCAGCCGCGAGGTCGTGTACACCTCGCTGCTGTTTGCGATCTCGTGCATGCTGGTGTTCGCGTTCGGGCTCGTGAAGGAGGGGCGGGTCGTCGCCGATGCGGCGGCCGCGATCCTCTGGATCACGATCGCCTTTGCCGGCACGCTGGCGCTCGGCCGGATCTTCGACCGCGAGCGGCAGAACGAGACGATGCGGGCGCTGCTGCTCGCGCCGGCGCCGCGCGCGGCGATCTATGTCGGGAAGCTCGCCGGTGTCGTGCTGCTGCTCCTGCTCGTCGAGGCGGTGGTCGTGCCGCTCGTGGCCCTGATGTTCGATGCGCCGCTCTTCCGCCACGCGGCCATGATGCTGGGGCTGCTGCTGGCGGGCAGCCTCGGGTATGCTGCCGTCGGCACGTTGTTCGCCGCGATGCTGGCCCGCTCGCGCAGCCGCGCCACGCTGCTGCCGGTGCTGCTGTATCCGATGACCGTGCCGGTGATCATCGGCGGCGTCCGCGGCACGGCGGCGCTGCTGCAGCCGGAGGCGGATCTCGCGATGGCGCGGGCCTGGCTGGTGCTGCTCCTGTGCTTCGATGCGCTGTTCGTGACGCTGTCGCTCTGGATCTTCGAGCCCGTGATGACGGAATGACCGGATAAAGGCGGGGTGCCGGGGGCCCGCCGATAGAGAATAAAGGCCGCATGCTTATGAAACGACTGTTTCCTGTCGCGCTCCTGGTCGCCATCGGGATGTTCGCCTACGCGCCGTTCCTGATCCTCGACGCCCCGTACGAATCGACCATGGGGCTGGTGCAGAAGATCTTTTACTTCCACGTCGCGACCGCGATCACGATGTTCGGCTCTGCGTTCGTGGCGGGGATCGCCGGCGCGATCTTCCTGTTCGGCAACCGGCCGGCCGCGGACCGCGTCGCGGTGGGGGCCGCCGAGCTCACGGTGCTCTTCGGCCTGATCGTGCTCATCTCCGGTCCGCTCTGGGCCCGGAAGGCCTGGGGCGTCTGGTGGCAGTGGGACGCGCGCCTGACCTCGACGCTGGTGATGTGGCTGGTCTTCCAGGCCTACCTCGTCCTGCGGCGGTTCGGTGGTCCGGGGTCCGAGAAGCTCTCCGCCGCGGTGGCCGTCTTCGGCGCCGCGCTCGTGCCGTTCGTCTACTGGTCGGTCAACCTGTGGCGCACGGTGCATCCGACGACCAACGTGGTGCCGAGTCTCGATCCGTCGATGCGCGGGCCGTTCCTGTGGAGCGTCGCCGCGTTTCTCCTGCTGTACGTTCTGCTGCTCGGGGCCCGCACGGCGCTCGAAAACCGCCGCGCGCGGCTCGACAGCCTGTATCTCGCGCTCGAGGACTGATGATGATGACGATCAAGAAGGTTATTCACGCACTGGTGCTGTTGGTGGCATTGCTGGCCGTGCCGGCGCTCGCCGTGGCGCAGCCGCCGGCGACGGAAGGGTTCGTGCCGGTCGAGGATCTGCACGGCCAGGAGGAGATGCCGGCCGCGCCGCTCGTGGCGGCCGCCTACGGCGTCGCCTGGGCGGCGGTGCTCATCTATCTGTTCTCGATCTGGAGGCGCCTCGGCACGGTCGAGCGTGAGATGGCCGAGGTGTCGCGGCGCATCGACGCGCGGAGCCGTCCCTGATGGAGGAGATGAGCGCGTCGCACTTCGTGTTCATCCCGGCCGTCCTGCTGCTGGGGATCGTGATCGGCTGGATCCTCGGCTCGCGCGCCGCGCGCGACGCGTTCGCGATGGAGATGAAGCGCCGCGAAGAACGCGCCTCACGCAGGACCGGCGGCGCGTGAGGCGATGGGAATGGCAAATGGCCATTTGCCATTTCCCATTTCCCATCGGGCGCGCTAGCGCCCGAGCGCGAGCCGATGGGCGAGACTCGCGGGCAGCCCCGCGTCGAAGATCCGCTTCTGCGCCATCGCCACCGGGTACTCCACGCGGATCAGTGTGATGACGCGGCGCTCGGTGTCGTAGATCGCAAACGCCGCGCGTGGGTCGCCGTCCCGCGGCTGTCCCACCGAACCGGGGTTGATCAGATACCGCGTATCGGCCTCGAGGGCCAGCTCCACGGAACGATCGACGTTCGGGACCATCCCCGCGTCCCCCTCGGTGTTGCGGAGATAGACGACCGGCAGGTGCGTGTGGCCGAAGAGGCAGAGCGGGCGCGCCGCGGCGTCGAGCGCGTGCGAGGCGTCGGGGAGATCGAAGATGTAATGGTCCTCGTCGAACGGGGCGCCGTGGCAGATCTCGACGGTCTCGTCGATCGACAGCGGCCCCTGCGGCAGGCGCGCGAGGTACATGCGATGCTCGTCGGTCAGTGTGTCGGCGGTCCACACGGCCGCGGTGCGCGCGACGTGATTGAAGTCGCTCGCATCGGCGATCCGGCAGGCGGCCTTGTCATGATTGCCGCGGATCACGGCGAGCGGATCGAGCGACAGGACGCGCTCGATGACGGCGTTCGGCTCGGCGCCGTAGCCGACGAGATCCCCGAGGACCAGGACGCGGTCCCACGTCTCGCGCGGCGCGGCGGCCAGGACGGCGTCGAAGGCGTCGACGTTGGCATGGATGTCCGACAGGATCAGAAGACGCATTCGATGATTCGCTCCGCCACTTCCTCCGCCCCCGCGCCGCCCGCCTCGACGCGGACCCGGGCGGTGGCGTAGGCCGCCGCGCGCGCCGTGAAGAGCCGCTCCATCGCCGCCCGGTCGGCCGCCAGCGGACGCCGGCCGTCGCTAGGGCTGCGCGCCATCAGCTCCTCGAACGGCACGTCGAGCCACACCGAGACGCCGTCCATGTTGATCGCCGCGCGGTTCTCAGGGTCCATGAAGGTGCCGCCGCCGGTCGCCACGACAACATGCCGCAGCGGCAGCAGCAGCTTCAGGATCTCACGCTCGGCCGCCCGGAAGTAGGGTTCCCCCTGCTTCTGGAAGATGTCCGCGACCGGCCGCCGTTCGCGCGCCTCGATCAGCTCGTCGATGTCTTCGCCGCGCCAGCCGAGACGGCGCGCCAGCGCCCGCGCCACCGTGCTCTTGCCGGCGGCCATGAAACCGACGAGATACACCTTGTCTGGGCCGGGCATTATGGACGCCGGGGCCCCCTGCACCCCGGCTGGCGGCCTTCACTCGCTTTCGCTCCGTTCCGGCCGCTCATGTTGTATCGCCGGGGCCCCCTGCACCCCGGCTGGCGGCCTTCACTCGCTTTCGCTCCGTTCC
>JBBECO010000155.1:0-9324 GCA_040881785.1 Vicinamibacterales bacterium | reverse complement strand
CTGCACCCCGGCTGGCGGCCTTCACTCGCTTTCGCTCCGTTCCGGCCGCTCATGTAGAGGACGTCAGGCGGCCGAGCGTGTCGAAGAACTCGGGATACGACACGGCCGCGGCGGAGAAGCCCTCGAGCTTCACCGGCTGCGACGCCCGCGTGGCGGCGATGGCAAACGCCATCGCGAGGCGGTGGTCGCCGGCGCTGTCCACGACCGCGCCGTGCAGCGGCCGCGCCCGCAGGCGGAACCCGTCGTCGAACTCCTCGATCTCACTCCCCATCGCGCGGAACCCGTCGGCGAGCGCCGTGATCCGGTCGCTTTCCTTCACACGCAGCTCCCGCGCGCCGCGGACCTCGAAGGTGCGGCCGGCCGGCATCATGGCGGCCAGCGCCGCGAGCGCGGGGATCTCGTCGATGACGCCGGGGACGTCGTCGGGGTCAACCGTGAAATCGTTCCAGTGGGCAGCCGTCACATGAATGCGGCCGGAGGGTTCGGGAGATTCCGGATCATCGACGGTGACCGAGACGTGGGCGCCGGCACGGCGCAGGATGTCGAGCACCGCGGTCCGGGTCGGATTGAGCCCGACCCCCTCGATCGTGATGTCGCCGCCCGGCGTGCCCGCGGCGAGGGCGGCCCAGAAGGCGGCTCCGGAGATGTCACCCGGGACGGTGAGATCGCGCGCCTCGAGGCGCTGACCGCCGTCGATGGTGATCGTCCCGGGGCCGCGCCGCACCGTCGCAGTGAACGTTTCGAGCGCGCGCTCCGTATGATCGCGAGTCGGCGCGATTTCCTCGACCGTCGTGGTGCCCGAGGCCAGCAGCCCGGCGAGGAGCACGCAGCTCTTGATCTGCGCGCTCGGCACCTCCGGCCGATGGCGGATGCCGTGCAGGGCAGCACCGTGGATCGTGAGGGGCGGCCGGTCGTCTTCGGCGTCCACCCGCGCGCCCATCTCGGTGAGCGGCCCGATGACGCGCCGCATCGGGCGCCGCCGCAGCGAGCCGTCGCCGGTCATCGTCGTGACCAGCGGCAGCCCGGCGAGGATGCCCGACAGCAGGCGCATCGTGGTGCCGGAGTTCTCTGCATCGAGGACGCCTGCGGGCTGGATGAAACCGCGCGGGCCGCGTCCGACGATCGTGACCTGCCCGGGCGTCCACTCGATGCCGATGCCGAGCGCGCGCAGGCAGGCGAGCGTCGTCCGGCAGTCGAAGCCGGTGGCATAGCCGCGAAGGATCGAGACGCCGTCCGCCAGGGCGGCGAGCATCGCGTACCGATGTGAGATGGATTTGTCGCCCGGAATGGTGACGCGGCCGGCGGCCCGCTCCGATGGCGCAATCGTCGCGGTTCCCTCCGCCGTGCGCATGTCTGGCACTATAGCATTCGCGTTCCCGGGTGGAATCGGTTTAGTATTGCTGTCGAAACCCGTGCAACCGGAGGTCGTCCTGACGTTCAACTTCCCCGCGCCGCAGCGTCTCTGCGAGGCCGGAGGCGCGCACTGATGCCCGCGCGCGGCGGTGTCGTGCGCCTGCAGATTCCCAGCAACTTCGAGCTCCTGGACGTCATCCAGGTCGCGAGCGACCGCCTGGCGGCGCTGGCCGGCCTCGATGACGACGCCGTCCACTGGATCGGCGTTGCCGTGCGCGAGTCGGTCATCAACGCCATCAAACACGGCAACCGCGAGGATTACGGCAAGCTCGTGACCGTGGAGTTTTCCCTCGCCCCGCCTGCCGCGCCCACCGAGTTCATCGTCCGCGTACTCGACCAGGGGGAGGGATTCGAGCCGCAGGAAGTGGCCGATCCGCTCGCTCCCGAGAACATCCTGAAATCCAGCGGCCGCGGGATCTTCTTCATGCGCAGCTTCATGGACGACGTCGTACTGCGGCGCGCGTCCGACGGGGGAATGGAAGTGCGCATGGTCAAGAAGCTCGCGGCCAGTGCCTGAGCCGATTTCCCCGGCCTACCTCGCCACCGCCGTCGAGGCGGTGATGCACGCCGGTGACGTGCAGATGTCGCGCGTCGGCGTGGCCATGCAGATCGAGAAGAAGGGAGTGATCGATCTGGTGACGGAGACCGATCGCGAGATCGAGCGCACCTTCCGCGCGCTGATCGCCCGCCGCTTCCCCGGCCACGTCGTCCTCGGCGAGGAATTCTCGGCCGCCTCAGAGCGTGACGAGACACCGGCCTTCTGCTGGCTCTTCGATCCGATCGACGGCACCACCAACTTCGCCCACGGCCTGCCGATTTTCTGCTCGTCGCTGGCGCTCGAGATCGACGGCGTCCCGGTCGTTGCGGCCGTCTACGATCCCAACCGCCGGGAGCTGTTCACGGCCGAGCGCGGGCAGGGTGCGTGGCTCAACGGGGCGCCGCTGCGCGTGTCGTCCTGCGGCACGCTGATCGACAGCCTGCTCTGCACGGGGTTTCCGTACGACGTCCAGCAGAAGCCGGAAGCCCTCGTCGGGTTGTTTTCGCATTTCCTGGGGATCTCACGCGCGGTCCGCCGGCTGGGATCGGCGGCGATCGATCTCTGCTACGTCGCGGCCGGACGCCTGGACGGCTTCTGGGAGATGCACCTGGGCCCCTGGGACATTGCCGCCGGCGCCCTGATCGTCGAAGAGGCGGGGGGACGGGCGACGGCCACTGACGGCGCCCCGTTCGCCTCGCGGCGCGGCAATATCGTGGCGTCGAACGGTCCGTTGCACGAGCCGATGCTCGCCGCGATCCAGGATTTCCAGGCCCGGTTCCGTTCACGAAATCGGACGGAGTGACGCCACGGAGCGACACTGGCCACGGTCCAACACGGTTCAACACGGCGTTTTGCCACGGTTCAACACGGTTCAACGCTGTCTCGGGCTTGGCATCTTTCCTGCTCAGCAGACAATCATTAGGCCCTGACGAACCCACGCGGAGTGGCGGAGTTGGCGCCTGGAGAGCGATCATGACAACGACTTTTCTGCAGTGGGGCGTGCGGAGCCTCGTGGGTGCGGTCGCGGCGATGATGGTCCTGGCCTCGGCGGCGGCCGAGGCCCAGATCATGCGCGTCGGCAGCACGTCCGACAGCCGCCAGGCCATCGGCGTCACGCTGGGGTACTTCGTCCTCAACGGCGATGACAAGCGCGACGAGAACGACGTCCTCTTCGCCAATCAGAGCTCGCTGCTGTTCGACACGAAAGACTTCAACGGCGCGAGCGTCGGCGCCGAGTGGCTCGTGGCCGTGACCGACTACATCGAGGTGGGGGCGGGCGTCAGCGTCTATCAGCGGACCGTCCCGAGCATCTACCGCCACCTGCAGTTCGACGACTTCAGCGAGATCGAGCAGGACCTGAAGCTCCGGCAGGTGCCGATCACGGCCACGGTGCGCTTTCTGCCGATCGGGCGCCGTGGCGGATTCCAGCCGTACATCGGCGCCGGTGTCGCCGTGATCAACTGGCGGTACAGCGAAAGCGGCGAGTTCGTGGACTTCAACGACGAGATCTTTCCGGCGACCTTCGTCGCCAAGGGCACCGAGACCGTGCCGGTGATCCTCGGCGGCGTCCGCTTCCCGGTCTCTGACGTGTGGACGATCGGCGGGGAAGTGCGGTGGCATCGCGCCGAGGGGGAAACCGGCGGCATCGACGAGGGGTTCCTCGGCGACAAGATCGACCTGGGGGGCTGGACGTCGAACTTCGCCGTGCATTTCAGGTTCTAAAGCGGGGTGCGGGGCTCGGGGCTCGGGGCTCGGGGCTACGGATGACCAAGGACATGGGTTACAAATTAGTCCGAGGACATAGGTAACAGTTTATTGATGTTTCTTGGTGGGAGCCCGTGCGGGGTGCGGGGTGCGGGATGCCCCAAGCCCCGAGCCGCGAGCCCCGAGCCGCGAGCCCCGGGTCCCGAGTCCCGATCACCGGCGCGCCCGATATAAACGCGCGCCTCCCCCCTCCGCCACCAGTTCGTATCCCTCCAGCCAGTGCGCACGCTGTGCGGCATGGTGGAGGGCATCGCCCCCCTCGGCGGATCCCTCGATGACCAGCCAGTCCGCATGTCCGCGCGGGCGGAGCATGGCGAACGTCCAGATCTCGCCGTTCCCCTCGTGCAGGAAATCCTTGATGTGGAATCCGTCGAGCGAGAGATCGTGCATGTAGTGGCCGAGCGAGCCCATGCTCATCATGATGCCGCGGCCGTCGTAGTGCGCCCGCAAATACGAGGTGATGGCACGGCGCCCTTCCTTGTTCCGGGCCTCGCGCTGTGACTCGCGGAGGAGCGGCGCCTCGCGATCGAGTGGGGGAGCTTCCCAGACACTCACGGCCAGCAGCGCGACCGCCAGCGGGATCCGCAGCGGCTTCCAGAGGACGGCGATGCCCGCGGCGGAGAGCGACGCACAGGCGATGACGAGCGGCAGGTCGTAGCGGATGCGGAATGGGTGCCCCTGCACGTACGCGGCAATCGGGATCGCCGCGGCGGCGAACAGCGAGAGCAGCAGCACCAGCGGGGCGCGCTCGCGCGAGCGATACCAGGCCCACGCCACGAGCGCGGCTCCCACATAACCGGCGCGCGGCAGCGTGTCGCCGGCGAGGCGCGTCAATCCCCCTCGGAGCTGCCGCCAGGCGACGAGCGGCTTGCCGATCGCCTCGGTGTTGTTCGGCTCGAAGAAGTCCCCCGGCACGAACCACGTGCCGATCACCCAGCGGCTGTTCGCCGAGAACAGCAGGATGGCGACGGCGGGCCACAGCGCGAGGTGCGCGACCTGGCGCAGCGACAGCATCACGGGCTGCCCTCGGCGCAGAAGTACCGCGAACGCGAACAGCAGGATCGCGGCCGTGATGGGCCAGGCTTCATAGCGCGTGAGGCACGCGGCCGCGAGCCCGAGACCGGGCCACAGGGTTCTTCCGCCTGAAGGCGGAAGCCACGAGCTCGTGTTGTTGGGCCCCCGCTCTCTTCCGTCTGAAGGCGGAAGAATCTCATCCACCCACAACGCGGTTGCGGCAATCGAGAACAGCGTCAGACCGAACAGCAGCGGCTCGGTCATCGGTGTGCTCTGCAGATACAGGACGTTCGGATTGAGCAGCAGCAGCGCCGCGCCGGTCACCGCCGCGACGATGGATCCGGTCGTCCGCAGGATGATGGAGGTGAGCGATCCCGCACCGAGCGCCATCGACAGCACCGAGATGGCGACGCCCGAGAACCCGGTCCGATACCAGGCGTCCACCTGCACCGGCAGCATGTTGAGGATGTGCGGCAGCGGCAGCCAGACGGCGCCGATCTGCTGCCAGCCGGGCGTCAGGCTGTCGAGGATGCGGCGCGCCACGACGAGATGGGCGCGCGCGTCGTAGTGGGCGAGCGTCAGGCCGAGCCGGGCGTAGTGGATGGCCGCGACCGTGCCGGCCACGGCGACCACGGCCGCGATGGCGATGACGAGAGGACGGTATCTCTGCAGGACGGCACCTGAAGTCATCTCAAAAATGCCTCCCGCAGTCGCGAGCGAGCGCCGCGAGCGAGCCACGCGACCGGAGCGAGCCGACGCAGCGGCGAGCGAGGGCGCGTGTAGGGGAGTCCGAGGGGCGAAGCCCCTCGGAGAAGACTAGTCTACACTTTGCGTGATGCGGCGCTTCCTCGACTGGGTCATGGGCTTTGCCGAGATGCTGGGCGGCCCGGGCCTGGGCCTCCTGGCGTTCCTCGATTCCTCCTTCCTGTCGTTCCCCGAGGTCGTGGACATCCTCATGGTGGCGCTCGTGGCGCGGTACCCCGAGCGGATGCTGTACTACGCCGCATGGCCGACGATCGGTTCGATTGCGGGCGCCTACGTCATCTACGCGCTCGCGTACCGCGGTGGAGAAGCCTTCCTGCGCCGGCGCATGCGCGGGCGTCACGTAGACCGCGCCATGGCGGCGTTTCGCAAGTACGGCATCCTC
Organism: Vicinamibacterales bacterium; assembly: GCA_040881785.1. Lineage (GTDB taxonomy): Bacteria > Acidobacteriota > Vicinamibacteria > Vicinamibacterales > 2-12-FULL-66-21 > JACDCA01. Next base: position 3,448 of record JBBECO010000155.1, on the reverse strand, counting down.
GCCATTGCGATCCCCTCGCTGCTGCCGCCGCCGATGCCCTTCAAGATCTTCATTCTCGCGGCCGGCGCCGCCCGCATGCGGCCGCGCGACTTCCTGATCGGCATCACGCTGGGACGCGGTGTGCGCTTCTTCGGCGAAGCCCTGCTGGCGGCCTGGTACGGCGAAGCCGCGCTGGCGAAGATCGAAAGCCTGCTCCACGATCACACCGGCGCGGTCCTCTGGTCGCTGGCGGCGCTGACGGTGGTCGCCGGGCTCTGGATCTGGCATTCGAGCCGGCGGGCTCATGTTTGACTCGCCAACCAGAACCCCCGTATAATCAAGCGTTTACCACCATCTGACGCATGCAGCCAGAGATCTCGGTCGTCGTACCGATGCGCAACGAATCGCCCAACGTGCGGCCGCTCTACGACGAGCTGATCGCCACGCTGGACGCCTACGGACGCCCCTTCGAGATCGTCGCCATCGACGATGGGAGCACCGACGATACGTTTGCGCAGCTGGCCGGCCTCCAGGCGCAGGACCCCCGGCTGCGCGTCATCCGCTTCCGCCGCAACTTCGGCCAGACCGCCGCCTTTGCCGCCGGTTTCGCCCACGCGCGCGGCGAGTTCATCGTCACGTCCGATGGCGACGGGCAGAACGATCCCAGCGACATCCCGGCGATGGTCGAGCGGGCGCGCACGGGCCCCGACATCGTGGCCGGCTGGCGCAAGAATCGAAAGGACGCGTTCATCAACCGGCGCCTGCCGTCCATGATCGCCAACGCGATCATTTCGTTTGCGACCGGCGTGAAGCTGCACGACTACGGCTGCTCGCTCAAGGTGTTCCGCGCGGACGTCGTGAAATCGATGCGGCTGTACGGCGAGATGCACCGGTTCCTCCCGGCGATTGCGGCCGAGCAGGGGGTCGAGATCGTCGAGCACGAGGTCAATCACCGCCGGCGGATGCACGGCACGTCGAAGTACGGCATCTCGCGGACGATCCGCGTCGTGCTGGACTTGATGACGGTGAAGTTCCTGAGCAGCTATTCGACGCGCCCGCTCCAGATGTTCGGTGGCATGGGGCTGGCGATGGTGACGACCGGCTCGCTCGTGTGCGCGTGGCTGGTCTACGTGAAGTTCTTTCAGCACGAAGGGATCGCCGACCGTCCGCTGCTGCTGCTGGGTGTCCTGATGATCCTGGGCGGCATTCAGCTCGTGATGACGGGGCTGCTCGGCGAGATGCTCTCCCGCACGTATCACGAGTCGCAGAACAAACCGACCTACGTGATCCGGGAGATCCGCGAGGCGGAGCCCGCTGTCCACCGATCCAAAGACTCCGGCGTTATCACCTGATGCATCACCGCGTTTCATCTCCTCTCGTGCTCGCGCTCGCCGCGGGCCTGTTCGTGAATGCCTGCGGCGGCTCCCCCACGACGCCGCCGCCTCCGCCGGGACCGGGTCCCGCGCCGACCAACGCCCCGCCGTCCATTGCGAGCATCACCGTCCAGGGCCGCCGGGCCGGGCAGCCGGCGCGCGTTGCGGACGTGCGGGAGACGGTCGACGTGGCTGCGACCGTCAGCGACGCCGAGACGCCGCTCGACGAGCTGGTCTATCAGTGGACGGCCACGGTCGGTACGTTCACCGGGACGGGTCGCAACGTCACTTGGACCGCGCCTGACAGCGCCTCGACGCCCGTCACCGTGACGATCACGCTCAAGGTGATCGAGAACTACGGACACCCGGGTCAGCCGAAGAACTTCACGCAGGATGTCTCACGCACCCAGACCGTGGCGCTGCACGACTCGGTGAAGGAGGTCGGCGACATGGCTCGCCGATTCCTGACGGAGTTCTCCAAGCCGCAGACGAACCGGGACTGGCAGGACATCATGCGGGATTTCAAGGCGTCCGTCTGTCCGCAGCCCGGATTGGTCGAAGAGGAGAAAGCGGACGTCATTCGGCACTATTCCTTCTTCACGATGCACAACTACGAGATTGGGCCGGCGACCGTCAATCTGCACTTCGGCGGCGCGTGCGCCTTCAGAAACCGGCCCGGGGACGCCTGCGCGATCGTGCCGGTGTTCTGGGACTCGACCGACAGCCGCGACGGCACACGGGGAACCGCTACGGGGCTCGATCACATCGGGGCCGCCTACTCGACGGCCGATTCACGCTGGTGGCTCTGCAGCAGCGATTTCGAATCGATGACCAACGTCGGCCACGGCTTCTATTCACGGTGATGCGATCGGCGCTGGTCGTCGTTCTTCTGGCGGTGTCCGTCGCGTGCGAGCGCACACCGGCGCAGGAGCCGTCTGCACCCGCGGTGGAGGCCGCGCCGGCCGCCGCCAGCGAGGCCCCCTCGGCGGCGGCTCCAACCGTCGCGGCGACGCCGGTGTTCCCGTTGCGCATCGAAGGCACGGGCTTTGTCGATGCTTCAGGGAAGCCCTTTACCTGGCGGGGCATCACGTCGTTCCAGCTGGCCGAGATGGTCGCTCACGGCCGCGAGCAGGAGGCCGCGGCGTATCTGGACTGGGCGAAGTCCGAGGATCTCACGGTCGTTCGCGTCCTGCTGACCGCGCAGCATCTCTTCGAGCTCACCCCCGCGGAGGGGCGCAAGGCCCTGCCGCGGCTCCTGGACCTCGCGAAAGAGCGCGGCCTGGCCGTCGAGGTCGTCGCGCTGGCCGACACGAAGGATCGGACGCTCGACTACGACGCGCACATCCGTGAAGTCGGCCGGGTTGCGCTGGAGAAGGGGAACGCCTTCGTCGAGATCGCGAACGAGCCCGGACACGACACGCAGGATCCGCGGCTGCACGACGCCGCCTTTGCGAAGCACCTCGCCGATCTGCTGCCCGAGCCGCTGATCGTCGCGCTCGGCTCGTTTGAATATGGTGAGAGCTACGCAGCGGGTGATTACGCAACCACCCATGTGCCGCGCGGCGACGAGGGCTGGGATCATGTGTTCAAGGTGGCCGAGCGCGCCGGACGCGTCGAGCAACTGAAGAAGCCTGTCGTGAGCGACGAGCCGATGGGCGCCGGGCCGGAATATCAGCCAGGGCGGCGGGACAATGACCCGGCCCGCTTTGCGGCGGCGGCGGCCTTGACGCGTCTCGTCGGGATGGCGGCGACGTTCCACTACGAGGGGGGCTTGTACTCGAAGATCCCCGCCGGGCCCGAAGCCGCTTCTCTCGCCGCGTGGAAAGCCGGCCTTGCCCTGGTCGGCGAGGCGGCGGCGGGGGAGTTCCTCCTGGGGGCCGCGGTCGATCGGCTGGCCCGAACCGGCAACGCACGGCACGTCTACGCGCGCGCTACGGCCGAAGATGCGCTGGTCCTTCTGATCGATCCCGGACCGGCCCCCTCCGTGACCTGGGAGCCGGGGTGGAACGAGGTCCGGCGCGAGGGCATCCCCGGCGCGCTGCTCGTGCAGGCACGGCGGGCCACGCGCTAGTCTCATCCGAGGGGCTTCGCCCCTC
>JBBECO010000154.1:6303-20923 GCA_040881785.1 Vicinamibacterales bacterium | reverse complement strand
GCGGTAAATCGTGGAGGCAAGCTACCGCGAGCTGATGGTGTAGCGGATCAGGATGTCTTCGACGAAATCCGCCGAGATGCGCTGCTCACCATGGAGAAAGACGAGTGTCGTCACCGTGAGACCGCCCTCGGTTCGCGTGGACTGTTCTTTCGGCTTTCCGAACTGCTGCTCGGCGTCCGCGCGGCTCATCCCTTTACGCGGAAGCGCGGAGCCGGCCGGGGCCGTGATCACCGACGGCGGCGCCTGGACGGCAGGCGGCGTCAGATTGAAGTCCACGTAGGGCGACAGCGCCTCGATGACATCGTCCACGGTGAGGTCGGCGGGGACGGTCTTCTGATACCGCAGATTGAAGCGCGAGCCGGCGTGCAGGCGCTCCTGCGCGATGCGCGCCTTGTTGGCGGCTTCCTCGGCCTTGGCCGTCTGTTCGTTGCGGCGCTGCTCGCGTTCGCGGCGGTTGCGCAGGTCGTCGAGCTCTTTCTGCAGCGTACGTCTGCGGGCGGCGTCCTTCTCGGCCTTGACGTCCTTTTCGAGCTGCTTCTCGCGATTGCTCTTGGCGACGTAGCCCGCATACACATCGCCGGTGTCGTGCCCGAATCCGCCGCCGCCGATCTGGAACTCGATGAGGTCCTTCTTGACCTTGATGAGCGTGACGGTGGAGGTATCGCCCGCCTTGAGCGAAATGCCGGCGACCTTCAGGCGGTCGCCGTACTCCTTGTAGTTGATGGGCCGCTCGGCCCTGGGATGGACGTCAACGCCGGATGACGCCGCGGGCATGTCCATCTTCACGGTCACGCGCCGCCCCTCGAAGTAGCCCTTCAGGGCGGGCTCGATCGCGGGGGCCTGCGCGGCGGCCGGCACGGCCAGCATCACAAGAACAGCGGCCAGATAGAGACGAGATGACTGAATCATGGTGGTGTCAGCTTTCAGTTGAGCTGGGAGGCAGCACGCATTGTAAACCACGGATGGGCTATCCGGTAAGCTCTTGAGACACAGCAAGTTACTCGGGCGTGGCCGCGTCTGATATACTGACGTTTTCCCGAGAGCCCGAAGGAGCCTGCCGTGAAGGAAGGGATTCACCCCAAGTACAACGAGATCGAGGCCCGCTGCGCGTGCGGCGCGACCTGGAAGACCCGCTCGACGAAGCAGGAACTGCATCTCGAAATCTGCAATAACTGCCACCCGTTCTTCACGGGGCGCCAGAAGCTGATCGACACCGAAGGACGCGTGGAACGGTTCACCAAGCGGTTCGGCGTCCAGACGGTGGAGGGCCGCAAGGCCGCCAACGCCGCGCTGAAGGCCAAGAAGCAGCCGGTCGCGAAGTAGACCCGCAGGCCCGACCTTCAGGTCGGGCGAGATCTCGAGTTGCAGAGGCCGACGTCAGTCGGCCTCTTCGCTTGTACGGGCCCTTACAACGGGAGCGCCGCATCGCCGGAGCGGGCCAATTTGCGATCCAACCGGGCGAGACGGTGGCGGACGCTCTCGGCGCGCTGACCGCCGGATTCCTCGAGGGAAGTCAAAGCCAGTTCCCGCGCGCCAGCCAGGTCCTTTGCACGATGCTCCTGGTGGATCGCCAGCGCTTCCACCGCCACCTGCCGCAGATCGCCCAGCAGCCCCCGCCGTATCGACCGCGGCTCGGTGAACTCGATCAGCTCGCGCCAGACCGAAGCGGCATCCGCGAAGCGCCGTTGGCGCCGCAGCCGGATGGCGAGGCGGTAGAGCGCGTCCGCGCGGACGATCGATTCCGGTGATCCGCACGCGTAGCGATAGCACGCCTCGGCGCGTCCGGGGAGGTCCGCCTTCTCGAAGATCTTTCCCAGCGCCAGCGCCTCCACGTAATCACGGCAGGCCTCGTAGCCGTCGCGCGCGAGACGCGCGGCGCGCGCCGTGACGGCTGCCAGCGAGACGAGATCGATCCGGTTGTGCTCGAGCACCGGTTCGAGCGGACGCGGATCGCCGCTGCGCACGAACCCGAAGAACCGTCCGGGGATCTCGAAGCCGCCGACGTCGCCGACCCGCTGCACGTCGAACAGCACGCGTTCGAGCGTGGAGAGACGGCAGCCCCCTTCGTCGCCCAGGGCCGGATTCGCGTCGGCCCGCTGCTTCCACAGCCGGCGCGCCGGGTGCAGCATGTCGAAGTGCGGCACGCCGTCCAGCGGCATGTCCATCCGGTGAAACGTCCAGCGCGTTTCCATGACGGGCACATCGAAGGTCTTCCCGTTGTAGGTCACGATCAGATCCGTCGCGTCGAAGAAATCCGCAACGGCGGCGAGCAGCGCGCGCTCGCCGGCATGGCTGGTGAGCAGGAATTGCCGCACCTGGAAGGCACCCATGTCGAAGTAGCCGCAGCCGACGAGGAACGCCAGCGTGCCCGCGCCGCCGCTCAGGCCCGTCGTCTCGAGATCGATGAAGATCGTGCGGGGGCTGGGCTCCTGAGGCAGCCCTGAAAGGGCTGCGCCACACGTCTTCAGACCCGGATCCAGTAACCGCAGCGCGTCCATGTCGTCGATCACGCAGTCGCCGATCCGGACGCCGCCGTGCCAGCGGTCCGCCTCATAGCGGCGGTCGATCACGAGGCACTCGCCGAAGCGCGTCGACAACCGCCGTCCGCCGAGCGAAGCGGCGACTCGATCCAGATCGAGCGCCGCGCCGTTCCGATACCCGTCATCCGGCTCGTAGGTGAGCTCGCGGATGACCGGCTGGGGCGCTCCCGGCTTCACGATCGCCCGCAGGCGCGATGTGAAATCCATCAGAACGGACGCTCCTGCATGCCGGCAGCGGCTTCACCAGACAGCAGGTGCATCAGGATCAGCGAGGCCACCTGCTTGGCGTGCGGACCGGTATTCCCCTCCGGACCCACGCAGGAGGGACATCCCGATGCGCAGGGGCAGCTCGTGATCAGGTCCTGCGTGCGCTGCAGCAGGCGGTCGTGCATCTCGAACAGCGGACGGCTGAAACCGATGCCGCCCGGGTAGTTGTCGTAGATGAAGACGTTGGGCTCGGCGGCGAGCGCTTCAGGCACGCTGCCGATTCCTCCGGCCTGCCCTGAGCTTGTCGAACGGGCCTGCCCTGAGCTTGTCGAACGGGTACGAGTTGAGCGGTCGAGCGACCCGCCATCGACCGACAGGCCGATGTCGTGCCCGTCGCACATCAGCAGCAACTGCGCAACGTTCTTCATCGCAAACGCCAGCCCGATCACGCCGTCGCGCCGGTCGTCGCCGCCAAACGGCAGCGCCTGCATCGTCGTGGTCGGGATGGTCAGCCAGTAGGCGGTCGTGTGCATCTGCTGTTCCGGCAGATCCAGCTCGCCTGAGCCGATGTTCTCGTTCGTGTAGAACTTGATCTTCTTGAAGCCCACGACGCGCGACACCACATGGACCTCGCCGTGCGAACGTTCTTCGGTACTCGGTACTCGGTGTTCGGTACTCGGTACCGAGGTGGTCACCGGCAACTCGCTGCTCTCAGAACGTGCTTCACTGGCAAATGTATCGAGGATCGTCACCTTCGTATAGGTGATCGCGTCGGTGTAGTAGTCGCACTCCACCGAGCGGAGATACGCCTTGCGGCCGTCGAAATCCAGCTTCTCGACCTGGAACAGCTGCCCTTCGAGGATGTAGATCGCCTTCTCGTGCAGCGTCGAGGGACCGCTGGTGAAGTCGGTCTCACCGATCACGCGCTCCCCTTTCGTGATGTCGACAACGATGAAGTTGTCGGACGAGACGGAGCGAAGGCTGACCGCGTCGGCCGGGTACGACTCGTTCGTCCAGTTCCACTGGCCGTCGGCGAAGTGGACGAACTGCTGCTCGGCGAGCACCGACAGCACCGACTGCACGTCCTCCCCGCTGAACTGCTCGTCGCTCGCGAACGGCAGCTCGAAGGCGGCGCACTTCACGTGGTCGATGAGGATGTGCAGGTTGTCGGGATTGATCAGCGCGTGCTCCGGGGACGCGTCGAAGAAGTACGACGGGTTGCGGACGATGAACTGGTCGATGGGGGCGCTGCTGGCCACCAGGACAGCCGCCGAGCGCGTGCTGCGGCGCCCGGCGCGGCCGGCCCGCTGCCATGTGGCGGCGATCGTCCCCGGATACCCCGCCATCACCGACACGTCGAGGGCGCCGATGTCGATGCCCAGCTCGAGCGCGTTGGTCGAGATCACCGCGCGTACGGCTCCTTCGCGCAGTCCCTTTTCGATCTCGCGGCGCCGGTTCGGCAGGTAGCCGCCGCGGTACCCGCGCACCAGGTCCTCCGATCCGGGCGGACCATGCAGCGCCTCCTTCAGATACGTCGTCAGCAGCTCCACCGACAGGCGGCTCTGCGCGAAGACGATCAGCTGAAGGTTCTGCTTGAGGAACTCCATCGCGACGCGACGGGCCTCGTGCAGGTAGGAGCGGCGGATCCCGAGCTCCGCGTTCACCACCGGTGGATTCACGAAGAGGAAGAACTTTTCGCCGCGCGGCGCGCCGCTCTTCTCCACCAGCTCGAACGGACGGCCGGTGAGCCCTTCGGCGAGCGCCTTCGGGTTCGCGATGGTCGCCGACGAACAGATGAAGATCGGGTCGGACCCGTAGTGCCGGCAGATGCGCTGCAGACGCCGGAGGATGTTCGAGAGGTGGCTGCCGAAGACGCCTCGATACGCGTGCAGCTCGTCGATCACCACGTAGCGAAGGTTCTCGAACAGCTTCGCCCATCGCGGATGGTGCGGCAGGATCCCGGAATGGACCATGTCGGGATTGCTCAGCACCACGTGCGCCTTGCCGCGAATCGCGCGCCGCGCGTCGGACGGCGTGTCCCCGTCATAGGTGAAGACGCCGATTTCGGGGGGTGCCTGCCCTGAGCGAGCGCCCAAATCAGGCGAGTCGAAGGGGGCGGTGACCAACTGTGACAGCGCGTGCAGTTCTGCCAGCTGGTCCTGGGCGAGCGCCTTGGTCGGAAACAGATACAGCGCGCGGGTGGACGGATCCTGGAGGATCGCGTTCAGCACCGGCGCGTTGTAGCAGAGCGTCTTGCCGGACGCCGTCGGCGTCGTCGAGACGACGTTGCGTCCGTGGAGGACGTGGGCGAAGGCCTCGCTCTGGTGCGTGTAGAGCTGCTGGATGCCCCGGCGTGCCAGCGCTGTCACGAGCCGCGCGTCGGTCCCCTCGGGATACGGCCCGTATTCCGCCTCGATCGCCGGCATCCGGTGGATGGCCGTGACGACCGGCTCGGCCTCGACCCCCAGCGGGGCGCGCGTCGTCGTGAGGCGGTTCAGGACCTCCTGGAGGGAGCGGTCCTTGTCGCCGGAGGAAACGACCTGCAGAGTGTGAGACGCCATGGAAATGGTTGACCCGATAGGGATTGCGGGGACGATCCTAACAGGAGGGCGAACAAAGAGCAAACCCCCTCAGTGCTGGGTGCCGGTGCGCAGTGCGCCGTGCGCGGTGCTGGTGCAGTGGCGTGTAGCGCAGCCCTTTAAGGGCTGCCCAGGGCAGGGCGTAAAGCCCTGCGCTACACGTCATGGGCTGCCTCCGTCGGCAGGCGTAAAGCCCTGCGCTACACGCGGCGGTCGTAGGCGATCTTCGCGGCGATCCCGCTCAACGCGATCACGCCGATGAGGTTCGGGAAGATCTGCAGGGCGTTCATCAGGTCACCCCAGGCCCAGACGAGATTGACCTTCGTGATCGCACCGAGGGGGATCAGGAGGCAGTAGATCCACCGGTACGGCATCACGACGCGCGGGCCGAGCCAGTACTCCAGGAACTGCTCGCCATAAAACGCCCAGCCGATGAGCGTGCCGTAGCCGAAGAGGAACACGCAGAACGCGACGACGTAGCCGCCGAAGCCGGGCATCGCGATGTCGAACGCCTGAGCGACGGCCGCGCTGCTCGTGACTCGTTCGGCCAGCGGAAGCGTCCAGTCGATGACCCCCGAGAGCATGACCACCATCGCGGTGAGCGTGCACGTGCCGAACGACACGATGACGGTTTCCATCACCGCGTTGAGCCCCTGCTGCGACGGCCGGCTGCTCTGCGCGGTGCCATAGGCCACGGCCGCCGTGCCGTAGCCGGCCTCGTTCGCGTACAGTCCGCGCGCCAGGCCGTAGCGGATCGCTGTGTAGAAGCCGAACCCCATCGCCGACTGCGTCGTGAACGCCTCTTCGAAGACGAGCGCGAGCACCTCGGGGATCCGCGACGCAAAGGTGACGATCACGACGAGACTGCCGACGAGATAGAGACCGACTTTCGCCGGCGCCAGTGTCTCGAGCACCCGCCCGATCGACTTGATGCCGCCGATGATCACCAGCCAGGTGAGCACCGCGACCACCACGCCCGACACCCAGAGCGGCACGCCGACCTGCGTGTTCATGACCAGCGCGATCGTGTTCGTCTGCGTGAACGGTGTCGTCGTGAGCGCGGCCACGCCTGCGACAACCGCGTAAGTCAGGGCGAGGGCGGGTGACTTCAAGCCGTCACGAAGGTAGTACATCGGCCCCGACCGCACCTCGCCGGCACTCGCCTCGCGGAAGGTCATACCGAGGACGGCCTCGCCGAACTTGATGGCCGTCGCAAAGAAGCCGTAGCACCAGATCCAGAACAGCACGCCCGGCCCGCCGGTGACGATCCCGACGGTGATCCCGCCGATGTTCCCCGTGCCGATCGTCGTGCCGAGCGCCGTCATGAACGCCTGGAACGGCGTGAGCACGCCGCCGGCTTCGCGCGTGCGCCCCCCGAAGAACTCGCGGACGGCCTCGGGGAACCGGCGAATCTGGACGAACCCGAGACGCACGCTCATCAGCAGCCCGGTGCCGAAGAGCACGATGACGAGCACGGGTACGAACAGCCAGTCGGCGGCCGACTGGATCAGCTCAGCGATCTGTTCCATGGACGGGGATTGTAGTGGGAATTAGGAATTAGGAATTGGGAATTGTCAGCAACGAGCCTCGGCGAGCGTCCGGACGGCTACCGCGCACATGCAGAAGCCGTCCAGATGCTGGAAGGAGCCAGTTGCCGCTCAATTCACAACTCCCAATTCACAACTTCAGATATTCGACCGGCTCTGACAGCCGTCCACGGTCACCGAGGCGCCGCTCACCCAGCTGGCGCGAGGCGAGGCGAGGAAGGCGACGACGTTGCCGACTTCGTCGGCGCGTCCGAGGCGGCCGAAGGGCAATTCGCGCTTGATGAAGTCGGCCATGAACTGCGGCTCGGCCTGCTGGCGCTTGTGCCAGGACCCGCCGGAGAACATGATCGAGCCGGGCGCGACGCTGTTCACGCGGATGTTCATCGGCGCGAGCTGTTGCGCCATGGCCTTGGCAAGGCTGATCTCCGCGGCCTTGACGGCGTTGTAGGTCATGCGTCCGCCCGACTCGCGGCCCCAGATGGACGCGATCATGAGGATCACGCCGCCGCCGCGCGCCTTCATGTGCGGGATCGCCAGCCGCGAGGCGCGGATCGCCGGGAACAGCGTCTCGTCGAGCGCCGCCTGCCATTCGGCGTCGGTCGTCTGCAGGATGTCGGTCCCCGCCGCCCGCCCGACGTTGTTCACCAGGATGTCGAGCCCGCCGAAGGCCTCGACCGTCCGCTCGATCACGAGCTCCACGCCGGCCTGCGTCGACACATCGGCCTGCACGGCCGTCACCATCCCCGGCTTCTTCGCCGCGGCCTCGACTTCCACGGCCGCTTCCGCCAGCCGCTCTTCGCCGCGGGCGCAGATGCACACGCGGCAGCCTTCCGCCACGAGCGCGCGCGCGCTGGCGAGGCCGAGGCCGCGGCTCGAGCCGGTCACGATCGCGATCTTCTCGCTCAGTCCGAGATCCATGGCTAGCCGATCCGTCCACCGGTGAGGTCGTTCAGCCGCCAGTCGACGTCGTGAAACACGATGCGGAAGGTGTTCTTCCGCACCAGCTCCTTCTCGAGCGGCAGCAGGCGCGGCGTGATGAAGGCGACGAGCGCACGCTCGATCGGTGACCGCTCCGCCAGTGCGCCGGTCGCGCCCGGGTCGTACTTCGCGACGAACTCCGCTTCCCGCCAGCTCAGGATCGGCGTGAGCGAGATGATGTCGTTGGCGCGGTCCATCTTGATCATCTGCTCGTGCGTCATGAAGTCGGCCGCCACCGCCTCGAGCTGGCGTTCGAGCCGGTCGCCGCTGAACGCCTCGCTGCGCAGCCGTCCGCTGCCGACGGCGCCGCGGCCCAGCGCGAGGTACAGCCGCGGCTCCTTGAACGCCGGCAGCACGGTCTTCTCGATCTCGTCGAGCGTCAGCGAGCGCCCCGCCGCGCGGTGCGTGCGCTTGTCGAACGCGCCGGGGATCAGCCGGATGCTGCCGGCGGGATACTCCGCGCTTTTTCCCTTGACCGGATAGTGGTTGATCACCGTCTGCAGCACGAAGGCGTTGTAGGCGTTCACCCAGAACGCCATCTGCTGCTCCGGCGCCCAGCCGGCATACGTCGCCGGCGTCACGTTCAGCGTAGACACATAGCGATCGAGCCGCGAGCGCTCTGACTGCAGCGCGCGATAGTAGACGAAACCATCACGCACGTAGAGGTCCAGGATCTGGTCGAGCGGACGATGGAGCGGTTCCACGCTGGACGGACTTTGCTGCGCGAGCGCCGTCACCGGCGCCGGCGCGGTCGCAGCGGCCAACAGGGCAACCAGAATGAATCGGTACATCGGAGACCTCAACGGGAGTTTGACGGGAGAACGGCGAGGAATTCGTTCAGAGCTCGCGAAAACAATTCAGGGACCTCGATGTTCGACAGATGTCCGGCGCGCGGCAGCATCACGAGACGAGAGCCCGGGATCCCGCGGTGCAGCGCCTCCGAATCGGACGGCGGCGTCAGCACGTCCTCATCACCGCAGAGCACGAGCGCCGGCACCGCGATGGAGCTCAGCAGCGGCGTCGAATCCGGACGTCCCATTATCGCCTCGACCGCCCCGGCTATCGCGTCCGCGCGGTTGCCTTCGATCATCGCGCGGACCGTGCCGGAGAGCGACGGCCGCTCGCGCTGCGAGGTCGCGCCGAGCAGCTTCGGCAGCATCTCATCGGCGATCGCCGGCGGTCCCTGATCGCGCACGGTGGCGATCATCTTCCGGCGTCCGGCCTTCTGCTCCTCGGTATCGGCCGTGGCCCGTGTGTCGGCGAGGATCATTCCCGAGAAGCGCTCCGGCGCCATCCGGTAGAGCGCCAGCGTCAGATAGCCCCCCATCGACAGCCCGCCGATGACGGCGCGCTGGATGCCGTGGCCGTCCAGGATCCGCAGGATGCCGCGAGCCATATCGTCCATGGTGGCCGTCGGAGCCTCTGGCGAAGCGCCAAAGCCCGGCAGATCCGGCGTGACGAGACGCCATCCGACCGGCCAGGCCTCGACCTGCGGCCGCCACAGCGTCGCGTTCAGCGGAAACGCGTGCAGCAGAACAACCGGGCGCTCAGAAGCCATCGTTCAAGCATATAACTGTTGCTGGATCCGGACCGCGTGGTGAATGGCCGCTTCCGGGCCATAATCCCGCAGCTCTTTCGGAGGTTTCGGCATGCGTCTTTCGTTCATTCACGGCGGCCCCCTTGCAGCGCTGGCCGCGGCCGCTCTGCTCATCAGTCCTGCGCCTGCGGCCGCCCAGACCGTGGACGAGATCGTCGGAAAGCACATCATGGCGCGCGGCGGCTACGACAAGCTCCAGGCGATCCAGACCATCCGGATCACCAGGACGGTCGCCACGCCGTTCAGCACCGTCACCGTCGTCACCTACAAGAAGCGTCCGAATCTCGTCCGCTTCGATCAGACGCCGAAGGGACAGACGGCCGCGACACCCCGCGGCATCAACGCCGATGGGGCCTGGGACGTCGTCCAGGGGAAGGTCGCGATGCGGGCGCCGAACGTGGCGACCGAGGGGCGGGAAACCGACGGCGATTTCGACGGGTTGCTCGTGGACTGGAAGCTGAAGGGGCACACCGTGACGCTCGAGGGCCAGGAGAACGTCGGCGGCCACGACGCGTTCAAGCTCAAGGTGACGACCCGCGGCGGCTCGGTGCGCTACGTCTACATCGACACGACGTCGTACCTGGAGTCGGGCATGTCCGGCACGGTGCTCCTGCCCGGCGTCAACCCGCGCACGAAGGAGCCGCGCTCCCACCAGTCGTTCTGGACGTTCAGCGATTACCGCGAGATCGACGGCGTCAAGTTCCCGTTCGCGGTGGATGAAGAGCGGGTCGAGGGCCCCATCACGCAGTCCTTCGCGCACTTCACCGAGAAGATCGAGGTCAATGTGCCGATCGAGGATGGGTTCTTTGCGACGCCCGTGGCCGGCGCCGCCTGACGCCCGACCTGAAGGTCGGGCCTACGAGAATGGGAATCGAAACGCTTTGTAGGCCCGACCTTTAGGTCGGGCGTGAGCAATCAGATGAAACGCGTGAGCGTAACGTCGAGCACCCGGGCGGGACGCTCGCCACGGTGCCACTGCACCAGGATCGGGCTCTGATAGATCCCTTCGACGATGGCCCCCTCGCCGGCCGAATCACGGTCCGACACCAGCAGGCTCACCGACCGCTTCATCCGCAGAAAGCGCGCCGCCGGGACGCCGATGGCGCGTGACAGGACGCTTTCCACCATCGACTCCCGCAGGCCGAGCGAATCCACCAGCTTGTTGAACACGCGGACGAGATCGTACTTCGCGTAGTCGAGCGTCTTGGCCGGGATCGCGCGGGGATTGCCGAGCATGTGCCCCGCCTTCTCCGCCATGAACCGCAGCGGATCGCGCAGCACTTCGCGCAGGTCGTGCCGCATCAGCAGCGTCTCGTACTCGTTCACCGTCAAGCCGGCATGATGCTCGCCGGGGGCCAGCGACAGCCGGATGCGTCCCTTCGTCACGCCGTGCATCCGCACGAGCTGCTCGCAGGTCTCATACACGCCGAGGCTGGGATCCTTCAGGTTCACCGAATCCACCGAGTGGCTCGACACCGGGACGACGATGCGCGAGGTGGCGACGGTTTCCTCGGCTGTGTAGCCGAGGACGGTCGTCCGGCGCTGGCGGACCTGCCCGGCGTGGATGCCGTCGAGGTCCACGAAGGCGATCGTTTCACCGGGCCGGTTCGGATACGACACGCAGGTCCGCAGCGCGCCGGCCATGAAGGCCAGATGCGAATCGGCGTTCAGCGGCTCGAGCGGCTTCTGCTCTTCGCTCAGCTCGGTCCGGCGCTCCAGCTTGTCATGCTCGTATCCCGCCCCTTCCGGGAACATCGTCCGGAAGACATCGATGTAGGGCATGACATCGGATTCGTTCTGGCCGAGGCGGGCGGCCACGCCACGGTCGAGGTAGCCGGCCGTCGTGTGGAAGGAGCAGCAGAGGGCCCGCGGATAGTCGTCGAGGGCATCGCCGAATTCGGCGGCAATGACCCGGCGAACGTCGATGACATCTACGCGCGCCCGGGGGGTGAGCTCGAGCGTGAATTCAGAAGGCGTTCTGGGCATCAAGGTAACGGCGCAACCGGCCGGAAGCCTATAAAGGATAGCACGCCAGCGGGTTAGCGACACGGAGCCTGGTTGGGCTACTATTCGCGCGCCTGCTGTCGGAAGGATGAAAATGCTCGATGTTGCCGTCCTCGTCACCGTTGCACTCACCGCCGGCGAGCCCCGGCAGGACCCGCCGGTCTTCAAATCCGGCGTGGAGCTGGTCATGGTGGACGCCCAGGTGGTCGACAGGAAGGGTGCTCCTGTCCCCGGGCTGACGGCACGCCAGTTCCAGGTCACGATCGACGGCAAGCGCCGCACCGTGGTCTCGGCCGAACTGATCGACGCGAACACGGGCCTGCCGGCCGGGGCCGCGCCGACCGACACGTCCGGGACGGCCGGGGCGAAAGCGCTGGCGGCCATGCCGAACGTTTATATCCTGGCCGTCGACCAGGGAAGCTTCCGGGCGGTCAATGCGCCGTCGGCCGTACACGCCGCGCGCGAGCTGCTCAAACGGGCGGCGCCGAACGACTACGTGGGCATGATCGGCTTTCCGGCGCCAGGCATCGTGGTCCAGCCCACGCGGGATCGCGCGCCTCTCGAGACCACCCTCGTGAAACTCATCGGCTTCTCCGGCGTCAAGCAGATGCGGCAGTATCAGTATTCCCTCTCGGATGCCATCGACGTGGCCTCGCGCGACGCCGACACGCTGGCCCGCGTCGTCCAGCGCAATTGCGCGCCGGGTGACCGGGCGTGTGGGGTCGCGGTCGAGATGGAACTCACGGAGACCGTGTCGCTCCTCGAGGCCCAGGCGGCACGCAGCCTCGCCGGCCTGCGCGATGTGGTGGACAGCGTCAAGGACATTCCTGGACGCAAGATCCTCGTCGTGCTCAGCGCCGGCATTCCGACAGGGGATCACTCCGGTGGACGGCTGTTCATGCGCGGGGACGCCACGGCCGTCGGGAAGGAGGCCGCGAACGCGGGCATCCTGCTGTACACGCTGCACCTGAATACGGCGTTCCTCGACGCGTTCTCGCCCGACGCCCCCAGCGTACGGCAGACGCCGATGCGCGACGCCAGCGTCTACGCCAAGGCGCTCGACATCTTCAACGGCACGGCCGGCGGGACGCTGATGGAAGTCAACGCCAGCGCCGATTCGGCGATGGACCGCGTGATGCGCGAGACGGCGGCCTACTACCTGCTCGGTCTGGAAGTGGAAGAAGGCGATCGCGATGGCCGGACCCACCGGATCCAGGTCAAGGTGGATTCGCGCGGCGCGAGCGTCCGCAGCCGCGCGAGTTTCGTGATTCCGAAACGCTGACTATTTCCGCTTGCCGGTGAAGGTCCCCTCGCCCATCTCACCCATCGTCATGGCGCCCTTGACGGTGTCGCCGTCCAGGGTGCCCGTGTAGACGACCGTGACCGTCTGCTCGGTGCCGATGACGACCGAAAACCGGAACTCGGTCCCCTTGATGCTGCCGGTCAGCTCCGCTTCGCCGTACGACCCGACGTACTTCCCGGAGAGTTTCTCTCCCGTCTGCGTGATGGTCACGGTGGGGGTGCTCGTGCCGGCGGAATGGTGCACCTCGAACGCCCACGTGCCGGTCAGCGACGGGGCCGGCTTTTCCGGCGCGGGCGGCGCCTGCGGCGGCGTCGGCGGCGTGGGCGGATTCTGGGCGAGCAGGCCCGCGCCCCCGGTCAACGTCACCGCGAGAAGAGCGATCAGTAATTTCTTCATTGGTTACCTCAAACTAACAGAGTACCCGTATCACATCCGACCTGGTGATGATGAAGTTCTTGTCGGTCTTGAAATCCCGCACCAGCACAGCCGGGTTTTGCGGGGTGATCATCGTGGACAGCAGCTCGACCGGCGTCGAGATGTCCACGAACGGGAACGCCGGCTGCATGATCGACTCCACCGGCTGCCCTTTGATATCCGGGTTCCTGACGAACTCCTCGAAGAGGTGGGTCTCGTTCAGGGATCCGATTACGCGGCCGTCGCGCGTGATGGAGATCTGTGAAAAATCGTGCTCGCTCATGACCCGGACGGCCTCTTCCACCGGACGGCTGGCCTCCACGGCAAACAGCTCACCCGACACGCCTGAGGCGACGAGATCGCGAGCCGCCATCCCCGACTTCTCGAGGAAGCCCTTCTCGCGCATCCATTCGTCGTTGAACATCTTGCCCAGGTAGCGTGAGCCATGGTCGTGGAACACCACGACCACCCTCTCGCCGGCCTTGAAGTGCGCCTTGAGCTGCAGCACCCCCGCCATGGCCGATCCGGCGGAGTTGCCCGCGAAGATCCCTTCCTCCCGCGCGATGCGCCGCGTCATCAGGGCGGCGTCCTTGTCGGTCACCTTCTCGAAGTGATCGATGACGCTGAAGTCCACGTTCGCGGGCAGGAAGTCCTCACCGATGCCTTCGGTGATGTAGGGATAGATTTCGTTCTTGTCGAAGATCCCCGTTTCCTTGTACTTCTTGAACACCGACCCGTAGGTATCGATGCCCCAGACCTTGACCTTCGGGTTCCGCTCTTTCAGGTACCGGCCAATCCCGCTGATCGTGCCGCCGGTGCCCACGCCGACGACGAGATGGTCGATCGTTCCGTTCATCTGTTTCCAGATCTCGGGACCGGTCTGCTCGTAGTGCGCCGCGGTGTTCGAGAGGTTGTCGTACTGGTTGGCCTTCCAGGAATTCGGGACTTCCGACTGCAGCCGGGAGGACACCGAGTAGTACGAGCGGGGATCCTCCGGATCCACGTTCGTCGGGCAGACGATCACCTCGGCCCCGAAGGCCTTGAGCGCGTCGGACTTCTCCTTCGACTGCTTGTCGGTGGTGGTAAAGATGCACTTGTAGCCCTTGATCACGGCCGCGATCGCCAGGCCCATCCCGGTGTTGCCCGAGGTGCCCTCGATGATGGTGCCGCCCGGCTTGAGGGCGCCGCTCTTCTCGGCGTCCTCGATCATCTTCACCGCCATGCGGTCCTTGATCGAGTTCCCCGGGTTGAAGGTCTCGATCTTGGCATAGACGTCCGCGGCCACGTCCTTCGTGATGCGGTTGATGCGGACCATGGGGGTGTCCCCGATGGCGCCGAGGATGTTGGCGTGGATCGTCTCGTTGCTCACGCCCTCGATTATATCGGGCGGCCTGCCACCCGCACCGCGCGAAGCGCGGACGGCAGGCCTTCGAGCGGCTGTTGTCCCGGCG
>JBBECO010000154.1:0-6203 GCA_040881785.1 Vicinamibacterales bacterium | reverse complement strand
TTGACAGCGGGCAGGTGTTTTCCGTGACCTCCGGAGCCTCCGTTGTCCGTGCAATCCGTGTAATCACCACAGTCCGACACGTCCGCGGACCGACTCGATCAGCTTCTGCGGATCGAAGCCGATCCCCTGCTTGAACACCGTTTCGACGTTACGGATGTCGGCGATGGTCGCGGCGGGGTTGCCGTTGATGACCACGAGGTCGGCCTGCTTGCCGGCGGCGATCGAGCCGATGCGGGCCTCTCGTCCGAGGTACCTCGCGCCGTTCAGCGTGACGATCTGGATCGCTTCGAGCGGCGTGAAGCCGGCCTCGACCAGCAGCTCCACCTGCCGCTGATTGGCATACCCGGGGATCACCCCGCCCGAGCCGGTGGGATCGGTGCCGGCGATCAGCATTCCGCCCGCCCGCGCAAACGCGCGCTCGAGCGTCATGCCCTTCGGGAACAGCGCGGCGTAATTCGATTGCGTATTCTTCGAGGTGCGCTCGTACGCGCGATCGTACAGCTCCTGCAGCGGCGCCACGAGGACGTCGAGACCGGGCGGCTTCGGACGCCCCGGCGTGAACGTCTCGAAGACGGTCAGCGTGGACGTCAGCGCCACCTTGCGGTCCACCAGCGTCTGCACCAACGCCCTGAACGGCTCGCCGTTCTCGTCGAGCGTCGCGACGGTCCGCTGACCCGCCGCCTGCCCCGGACACTCGTCCGGTTTCTTGCCGGTGACGAAATCCGTGGCCGCGAAGAAACCGTGCTCCAGGTTGTCGATACCCAGTGCCGCGGCTTCCGCGTACGTCACCGAACACAGATGTCCGGTGACCTTGATGCCGCGGGCATGCGCCTCCTCGATCGCGGCGCCGAGCTGCGCGCGCGTGATGTTCATGTACGCCTTCAAGGACGTCGCGCCCATGCCGGCCCAGTAGGCCACCTGCGCGCGCGCGTCGGCCGGGTCCTTCAGCCCGTGCATCTGCAGAAAACTGTTCGGCCCATTCAGGTACGGCGCCGTGGCATCGATGTCGGGACCCGCCTGCCGCCCGGCCGCGATCTCCTGCTTCAACTTGATGTCCATCACGCCGTTCACGTTCCCGCCGGTCCTCATCGTCGTCACGCCGCCGGCGAGATAGAGACGCGAGAAGCTCTGCCCGAGCTGCGCGTAGACGCTGCCGCCCGTCGGGTAATAGAGGTGCTCGTGGAACATGACGAGACCGGGGATGACCGTCTTCCCCGCCAGATCGACGACGACCGCCCCCTCGGGGGTCTTGATCCGTGCCGCGTCCCCGAGCGCCGCGATGTTCCCGCCGCGGATGACGAGGGTCTGGTTCTCCCGGGCGGGCGCGCCGGTGCCGTCGATGACCCGGGCGTTGGCGAGCACGATGACCGGCTCCGCGTGCTTCACATAGGCGCGGACGGCATTGCTGAACGACGGCTGCTGCGCGGAGGCCACCCCACCCGCGACCACAGCCAGGACGAGGATGAACGGCTGCTTCATGACGGCAGAAGGATACACGGATTCCCCGGCTGACCGGCGCCGCACCTGTGCTCGCCGAGGAAAGCGCGGTCCCGGAGCGGCGCCCGTCGGTTGATTAGCTAAGTGTACTTAGCTAAGATGGGCGCATGGCTCAGCGGGCACGCACAACCACATCGATACACGCGGCCAAGACGAATCTCTCCAAGCTCATCGAGCGGGCGCAGGCCGGCGACGATGTCATCATCGCCAGGGGGCAGACGCCGGTGGCGCGGCTGGTACCGATCCGGCGGACGGCGGCCGCCCGTCGCTTCGGCGCCATGCGCGGGCGCGCGAAGACCACCCGCGCCTTCTTCGAGCCGCTCCCGGCAGACGAAATCGCTCAGTGGGAGAAGTGAGGTGCGTCTGCTGCTGGACACCCACGCATTCCTCTGGTGGCTCGATGGCGACAGGCGTCTGCCGCCCAAGGTCCGGCGTGTCATTGCCGATGATACGAACGCCGTCTTCGTCAGCGCGGCATCGGCGTGGGAGATCTCCACGAAGTACCGCCTCGGCCGACTTCCCGGCGCCGCCGACGTCGCGTCCGATATTGCCGGAAGCATCGGCGGTCAGAGCTTCTCTCCATTGGAGATCACCGTGCCCCACGCCCAGAGGGCCGGCAGCCTCGCCGGCACGCATCAGGACCCGTTCGATCGCATGCTGATCGCGCAGTCTCTGATGGAGGACCTGCCGATCGTCAGCAATGAGGCGGTCTTCGATGCATACGGCGTGGTCCGCCTGTGGTAACACTCACGCCTGCCGCATGCTAAAGTCCGGCGCATGCGCCGACGCATTCCAGCCCTCGCCCTCGCCCTCGCCGTAGCCGCTGCCGCGCTCCCCGTGCTCGCCCAGCAGCGCGCCGTCACCGCCGACGATTACGCGCGCGCGGAGAGGTTCCTGTCCTCCCACACCACGCCACTCGTCCTGCGGTCCGGCGTCCGGCCCACCTGGCTGGAGGATGGCCGGTTCTGGTACCGCATCACGACCGGGAAAGGCAGCGAGGCGTTCCTGGTCGATCCCGTCAAGGCGACGAAAGTGCCGTGCGATCTGCCGGCGTGCAAGGCGTCAGCGCCCGGGCAGGGCCGGGGCGGCCAGGGTCGCGGCCGGGGCGGCCAGGGTCGCGGCCGTGGCGGGCAGGCCGCGGTCGAGAGTCAACGCCCCGTCAACGAGATCCCCTCGCCGGACGGCCGGCGCGCCGCCTTCGTGCGCGAGCACAACCTCTGGGTCCGCGACGTCGAGTCGAAGAACGAGACGCAGCTCACGACCGACGGCGCGAAGGACTTCGCCTACGCGACCAACAACGCCGGTTGGACGAAGAGCGATCGTCCGATCCTCTTGTGGTCTCCCGACTCGAAGAAGATCGCCACCTTCCAGCACGACGGCCGCAAGGTGGGCGAGATGTATCTGGTGGACGTGCAGGTCGGCCATCCCAATCTGCAGGCGTGGAAGTATCCGCTCCCGGGCGACGAGCACATCTTCATGCTGCACCGGGTCGTGATCGACGTGGAGGCGCCGCGGGTCGTCCGGCTGAAGATGGACCCGGACCCGCACCGCTCCACCCTCTGCGACCACATCGTCTGCCGGGGCGGCGACTGGGCCGACGTCCACTGGAGCGACGACAGCACGCAGCTCGCGTTCGCCTCGACGTCCCGCGACCACCGGCACACGCAGCTGTTCGTCGCCGACGCCGCCACCGGTGGTGTACGCCAGGTGCTCGACGAGACGGTCGACACGTTTTTCGAGTCCGGCAACGGCAGGGTCAACTGGCGCGTGCTCTTCCCGACCAGCGAGGTGATCTGGTTCTCGGAGCGTGATGACTGGGGACAGCTCTATCTGTACGACCTCACCTCAGGAAGGCTGAAGCACCAGATCACGAAAGGCGACGGAAACGTCACGCAGGTCCTGCGGATCGATCCGTCCACGCGGCAGATCATCTTCCAGGCGGTGGGCAAGGAACAGGGACGCGATCCCTACTTCACGCACCTCTATCGCATCGGCATGGACGGCGCCGGCATGACGCTGCTCACGCCCGAGAACGCCAACCACGAGATCGCGCTGCCGGACACGGGCCGGTTCTTCGTCGACAGCTACTCCACGCCGACGACGCCGGCGATCGCGGTCGTGCGGGATACCGACGGCGCGCTCGTGATGCCGCTCGAACGGGCCGACATCGCGAAGCTCACCGAGACCGGATGGACGCCGCCCGTCCCGTTCACCGTGAAGGCACGCGACGGCAAGACCGATCTCTACGGGCTCATGTATCAACCGACCGCGCTCGACGAGTCGCGGAGGTATCCGATCATCAACCGCGTGTACCCGGGGCCGCAGACCGGCAGCGTCGGCAGCCGCAGCTTCTCACCCGCGCGCTCGGATTCGCGGGCCCTCGCCGAGCTCGGCTTCATCGTCGTCGAGATCGACGGCATGGGGACGCCGTGGCGATCGAAGACATTTCACGAGGCGTACTACGGCGACATGGCCGACAACACGATCCCCGACCAGGTGGCGGGGATGAAGCAGCTCGCGCAGCGGCATCCGTGGATCGATCTCACGCGCGTCGGCATCTGGGGCCACTCCGGCGGCGGCTACGCGACGGCGTCCGCGATGTTCATGCACCCGGACTTCTTCCACGTCGGCATCTCGGAATCCGGCAACCACGACAATCGCGTGTACGAGGACGACTGGGCGGAGAAATGGACCGGCCTGTTGAAGAAGAACGCCGACGGCACCTCGAACTACGACAGCCAGGCGACACAGACGATGGCGAAGAACCTGAAGGGGAAGCTGCTGCTCGCGCACGGCACCATGGACGCGAATGTGCCGCCGCAGAACACGCTGCTGGTCGTGGACGCCCTGATCAAGGCCAACAAGGACTTCGACCTGATCCTGTTCCCGAACGCCGGCCATGGCTTCGGCGCCGCGGGTGACTACATGACGCGGCGGCGATGGGATTACTTCGTGAAGCACCTGCTGGGGGTCGAGCCGCCAAAGGAGTTCAAGATGCGCGTCGATCGGTGACGTGCGTGTCTTCGGAGGTTACGGGGGGAACGGAGTTTACACACGGAGGAACGGAGCCAACGGAGACACGAACGGAGTTCTTTTTGTTCGGAGAGTTCGGAGAGTCGGAATGTTTGTGTTGGTCTGACGACTCAGAGCTCGAAGCTGTGCATTGGCTACAGTTTCATGACCTCCGGCGTCCACGTTAGCAATGGGCTAATGGTCGGGCTAATGGCGCAATGTCGGGCCTCACCGCTAAGCTCAGGCCGAAGGTCTCGGTTTCGGAGAAGTTCAAGCGCGCCCTTGCGACTGACCATTACGATCAGTCTGGGCAGGAACGATTTGAAAAAGCCCGCTCCGGTTCTGTAACTTTTCCTCGTCCAAATCAGCCACACTTCTTCGTTCTCCCCGAGATGTTCGAGACAGAGATCATCACTTGAGTCGATGTCCGAGCGAACGTCGAGCCGTGTGCCGGCCACTTCCGTGCGCTCATTGAAGGCGACCCACATCATGGCGAAGTCCGTTTTGTGACCGATAAAACCCTTGAGTTCCCGGCCATCCTCGGTGCTCAGCGTCACCGAGGCGTATGGCATTGTGGCGCTGATCGCTGTGACCTGTCCGTTCTCCATCTTCGCCATCGGAACGAATTGCCTGACGAGACAGAGCTGCCCATCGATGGACGCCCATTCGCGGTCCTTCAGGAGAATTCCATCGCTCACGACGCGGTTTTACCACAGGTTAACGTTGTGGCCGTCCGGCTACCTCTACAACGGGGCGCTGCCGCCTGAAAGAGGGTCGTTCGGCAGGGCGGCCCGCGTCGCGATAACGGCGTCCGCCACCCGCGGACAGGGTGCGAGTGGCGGCGTCGACTGCGCGAGCAACTGTTTTTTGACCTGGAACTCGTTCGATTCGGCACTAGCGACGAGCGCGCGACGTCCATCGCAACGCAGCACGGCGTGGCAAGAGTGCATTTGGATGCGTACTGGTGGGGCGTGCGCGAGTGACGAACTGGCGACCAAGGGAATCAGCCGAACGGGGCAGAGCCAGCAATGCGAGCGGTGTGCCCTGCTCATCCCGAACGTCAGGCTGCTAAATGACTACGCCCGATGGAACTCGACGTCAAATTCACCGGAAAGAGATGGCAGGTCAGCGCTAGACGCCGGCTGGATATTCAGCACTCGGCCCCCCAACCCAGGGTCCCATAGATGACGGCCACGCGGGGCATCTGACGCGGTTTGCAGCCAGCGGCAGCCCTGTGATCGTAAACCGCCACAACTGAAAATGACCGTTCCGTCGGTTTAGGCTGCGCGAGTGCGGTGTTTGTGGGTGAGAAGGCGTGCGACGTCTCGATCGTCGGCGCCAAGCGAAAACAGCGAGCGCAGCAGCAAGTCGAAGCTCACAGACACGTGGGCCGCTTCCATCTTCGCGACGCGCGACTGACTCGATCTGATGCGACGGGCCACGTCGGCCTGTGTCAGGCCCAGGCGTTCACGAAGCCGGCGCAGACCCGTGGCCAGGGCGAGTTTCGCCTCGATGAAGCGTCGCTCCTCGGCCGAGAGGCGCAGAAAATCGCCGGCGTCACCGACCGCCCAGCCGGCCTGCTCAAGTCGTCGGCGTTTAGCTTTTTGCATCGTCGGCATCCCTTTGGCGCGTCAGGTTGGTGAACGCGGCGAGTCGCCGCTGACAGGTCCCGATCACGCGGTTCGGCGTGCTGG
>JBBECO010000153.1:0-3247 GCA_040881785.1 Vicinamibacterales bacterium | reverse complement strand
GCCGGGCGGGAGGGCGCCGACGGCGATGGAGCCCATGGCCGCGAAGCGGTTCCCGCCTGAGGGCTGGACGGCCAGCGGCACCGACACGACGGCCGGTCCGTTCAGCGTCTGCGCGAGCTCGACGGCCGCCGAGATCTTTGCGTCCGACGAAACCCCTTCCAGTTCGACGTACGCCACCGCCGTCGGCTCGTTGGTGAACTGGAGCTTCGGCATGAAGGCCCCTTCGCGGAGCAGGCCGAGGACGAGCGCGCTGATCTTGAGCGGTCCGGTCCGGACGATCTCGGCTTCCACCTCGTAATCCGCCGTGCCGCTGCGCCCCTCGGCATCGATGGCGGCGACGCGCAGCCGGTACACGCCTGGCGGTGTGCTCATCGCCCCGACCACGGGTGTGCGCGCCAGTTCTTCCGGCGTCGCGAGCCACTGCGACGCGACCTTGCCGTCGCGGTCGAAGAGGACGGCCCCCAGCGATTCCAGTTTCACGCCGGGCTCAATCGGTTCGGCGACCGTGACGACACGGATGCTGGTGGCATCCGACGCCAGCGCCGGAAAGGCGGCGGCGCGCATCGGCAGGTCGCGGAAGAGCACCTGGGTGCCGAGCATGTCGCGCAGCGACGGCTGCAGCATTTTCGCGGCGACCGGATCCGGCTTCGCGAAGGTGATCTGAGGGCGGGACCGCACCTCGACGCCGCGGCGCGACACGTTCACGTCGAGGACCTGCGAGCGGCCGCTCCGGTCCTCGCGCTGCGCCGCGATGGTGACGAGGTAGTGCGCGGCCGTCTCCCGCAGCACGCGGTCCATGCCGGTGCCGGTGGAGCCGGTCAGCGCGAGGAGCTTGCCGCCGGTGACCCCCGTCAGATGATCGAGCCCGGCCATCGGATCGTCGGAGCCGCGGGCCGTTTCGCGCTGCACGCTGGCGCCGGCATTGGGCGCGTCGCCGGGACGGATCACGTAGAACTGCGCCCGCGCCGAGCCGGCCGCGACCGCCACGCGCCGGAACAGGTGTTCCGACAGCTCGCACATGCCCGGCGCCAGGGCCGTCACCGCATCGCGGCGCGGGGCGGCGAGTGCGGCCGTGATGAACATCACCGTCATCGGCTCTTCGCGGATCCCGGCCGACTCGAGGTAGGTGACGAGCGATTCCAGCGTCCGGCGCGTGCGGCAGGCGAGATCCGATCCGGTCTCGTTCGGCGAGGCGTGGCCGACGATCTGCGACATGGCCGTGCGCAGGCGGGTGTGGTCGGTCGTGAACGGCACGCGCGTACCGCCGAGCGGCAGCGTCACGAGCGACACCCGATCGAGCGGGCCGAGGCCCTCGATCAGTCCGTCGGTCGCCTTCCGCAACACCGTTTCCAGCCCCGGCCGGAACGACTCGTCATCCACGATGATGGCGAGCGTGCGCCCCGCCGCGATGACCGCGTTGGAGCCGTAGGGAAGCGGCAGGCCGGTGTCGGGCTCGCCGCCGCCGGCGACGATCAACTGCAGGGAGCGGACAGGACGCACGCTGCCGCCCACGCGGATCGACACTTCGTCGGGCCGCAGATCGGCGATGTTCGCGCCGTCCTGCGTGACGACGGAGAACTGCAGCGACAGATAGTCGCCGCCGCGTTCGGCGGTGCGCTGAGGCGGCGTCGCCTGCCGGCCGAGCACCGGAGCTGCTCCGATTCCGGCGAGCACGAGCACGGCCAGACCGCCGCGGAAAAGCTGAGGGGATTTCATGAAAAGTGATACTCCACCAAAGACCATTGGAACGATCGACCCTTATGTATACGACTGGTTAGACGTCAGTGTTACCCCGTCGGTTGGATACACGGATCACACGGATGACACGGATGACACGGCTCCAGCTATCCGTTTAATCCGTGTAATCCGTGTTTGAGACTGGGTTCTTCAGCGGGCGAGACCGTTCGCAGATCGAGGACGACGGCGTCGTTCTCGATGCGGGCGACGATCGGCGGATCGAGTGTGCGCAGCTTCTGCTCGAGGGCGTTGGCGCTGAGCGTCGGGTGGCGCAACTGCAGCAGGCGAGTGGGGAGCGTGGCGCCGGGGGCGCTGCCGCCGCCGATCGTGGAGAACCCGTCGATCACGGTCGCGGTCAGCGACGTCCCTGTCAGTTCAGCCGCGAGCGCCTCCGCGCGCCGCCCGATCTCGTCGGCGGTGGCCGCGATCATTCTCGCCACCGGGACTTCGTCGTGTTGCCGGCCCGCGGCGTACGACTGGAGCGTGGCTTCCAGCGCCGCGTAGGTCATCTTGTCCACACGCAGCGCGCGCATCAGCGGATGACGGCGGATCTTCTCGATCAGCTCCCTCCGTCCGGCAATCACGCCGGCCTGCGGCCCGCCGAGCAGCTTGTCGCCGCTGAACAGCACGACGTCCGCGCCGTCCGCGAGTGTGGTCTGGATGGAGGGCTCATCGCGCACTGCGGGTGCATCGCCGCCCAGCCATCCGCTTCCGAGGTCGTCCACGACGGGGATCTGGAACCGCTTTCCGAGGGCCGCCAGCTCGCGCACCGTTGGACGCTCGGTGAATCCCTCGATCCGGAAGTTCGACGGATGCACGCGCAGGATGACCGCGGTGCGGTCGCCGATCGCGGCGGCATAGTCGGCGGCACGCGTGCGGTTGGTCGTCCCGACCTCACGCAGCACGGCGCCCGACTGTGCCATGACGTCCGGCACGCGGAACCCGCCGCCGATCTCGACGAGCTCGCCGCGCGAGACGATCACCTCGCGCCGGGCCGCGAGCGCCGCGAGCGTCAGCAGCGTCCCCGCGGCGTTGTTGTTGACGACGCAGGCGGCCTCGGCGGTGGTGAGGGCGCAGATCAGGCGTTCCGCGTGGACGTCCCTCCGACCGCGGGCGCCCGCCTCGAGGTCGTACTCCAGGTTCGAGTAGCCCGTCGCGAGCTGCGCCACCTGCGCCGCGGCGGCATCGCTGAGCGGCGCGCGTCCGAGGTTGGTGTGGATGATGACGCCGGTGGCGTTGATGACCGGCCGGAGCGAGGCGCTCGACTCGCGCGCGAGGCGCCGGGCCGCGGCCTCCTCGATCGCGGCGCCCGGATCCGGGAAGGATGTGCCCTGTGTCACAACCGCACGCAGGTGGTCCGCTTCCGCGCGCAGGGCGTCCACGACCGCACGACGGCCGTAGCGGGCCTCGAGGGCCACGACGGCCGGGCGCTGGCACAGGCGGTCGATGGATGGGATGGCTCGCTGGGTCATGATTACGTGGGGGGGCCCCCCCCCCCCCCCCGGGGGGG
>JBBECO010000152.1:2832-21081 GCA_040881785.1 Vicinamibacterales bacterium | reverse complement strand
CCGGCCGATTGCGGAAGGCGAGCCGGACCGCGCGACCTTCATGGTCCTGCACGACGCCCGGATCTACTTCGAAGGCAGCGCCGACGAGCTCCTCGCCTCCAAAGACGCGTTTCTGCAGGAGTTTCTCTACAGGACGCTCCCGCCTTGGTGAGACCGCGCAGCGCGCGTACAGCGATCAATGATTGAACAGCGTTCATGCGAGTCGCACGCCCGGATCGCGGACGTAACCCTTCTGCCTGACTGGTCTGGGAACACAACATCCCGCGCGACCGGAAGAACAACGTCGTCTCGCCGGGGAATTTCATCCACTGGCGCGAGATGAACCAGGTGTTCGAAGACATCGGCGGTGCCAGCCTGGCGTTCAACGCCACGCTGACCGGCCGCGGCGATCCCGTGGAGATCCCCTTCCAGTACGTCACCCCGGAGTTCTTTCCCGTCGTCGGCGTGCAGCCGTCCATGGGACGGTGGTTCAGATCTGAGGAAGACAGGGACAGCCGAACCGTGGTCATCAGCGATCGTCTCTGGAGGACGCGGCTCCAGCAGGATCCTGAGATCCTGACGCGTGGACTCACGCTGCAGGGCGTGAGCCATTCGATCGTCGGCGTGATGCCGGCCGGGTTCTCCTTCCTCGACAAGACCGTGGACCTCTGGCTTCCGTTGCGCATGCCGGCTGAGGCACGCACGCCGCGCGGCCGGTGGCTGACGACCGTCGGCAGGCTGAAGCCCGGCGTGAGCGCCGAGCAGGCGCAGCGCGACATGACGCGCGTGGCCGGCGAACTCACGAGCATGTTTCCCGACTTCAACACCGGCTGGACGGCGCGCGTCGTGCCGCTTCGGGAGCAGCTCACGGGGGACATCCGTCCGGCGCTGCTGGTCATGCTGGGCGCGGTCGCGTTCGTGCTGTTGATCGCCTGCGCCAACGTCGCGAACCTGCTCCTCGCGCGCGCCACCGCACGCCAGCGCGAGCTCGCCGTCCGCGCGGCGCTCGGCGCCGGACGCGGGCGTCTGATCCGGCAGCTGCTCGCCGAGAGCGTGGTCCTCGCCGCCGCGGGTGGCGCGGCCGGCCTGGCGCTCGCCTGGTGGGGATTGCAGGTCCTGCGGGCGGTGGTTGCGGAGCGCCTGCCGATCCAGCGGCTCGAGATGGTTGGGATCGACGGACCCGTCCTGGCTTTCACGATGGGCGCGACGCTGGTCAGCGGGATCTTCTTCGGCCTGATCCCGGCCTTCAGTGCCGCCGGCGCGAGCCTGAACGAGTCATTGAAAGAAGGCGGGCGCACGGGTTCGGCGGCGCGTGGCGCGCGGACCAGATCGGCCTTCGTCGTCGTCGAGATCGCGCTCGCGCTCGTGCTGCTCGTCGGGGCGGGCCTGCTCGTCCGCAGCTTTGCGCGCCTCATGGACGTCGATGCCGGCTTCGAGACCGACCGCACGATGACGATGCGCGTGTCGCTGCCGCAGGCACGATACGCGGACGCTCCGAAGCGGGTGCAGTTCTTCGAGCGGCTGCTCGAGCGCGTGCAGCAGGTGCCCGGCGTCGAGTCTGCCGGCGCCATCAGCTCCCTCCCTCTGGTCGGTCTTGGCTCGGCGACCGGGTACGAAGTCGTCGGAGAGCCGGCGCCGCCGCGCGGGCACGAGCCGGTCGCCGACGTCCGCGTGATCACGAAGGACTACTTCAGGGCGATGGGCATCCCGCTGATCCTGGGGCGCCTGTTCGACGAACGCCAGCCATCCGACGCGGTCAACAAGGTCATCGTGAACGAGGCGCTGGCCCGGCGCCACTGGCCGAACGAGGATCCGATCGGCAAGCGCATCACGGTCAGCTGGAACGAAGACATCGAGGACGAGATCGTCGGGGTCGTCGGCGATGTCGTCCATGCCGGGCTGGATGCCGAGGTGCGGTCCATGACGTACTGGCCGCTCGCGCGTAACGGCGACGGCTCGATGACGCTCACGCTCCGCACGGCGGGAGAGCCGAGCCGCGTGATCTCGGCGGTGCGCGACATTCTGCGCGCGCAGGACGCCGAGCTGGCCCTGGCCGACATCCGAACGATGGACGAAGTGGTGTCGCAGTCGGTGGCCGAGCGACGGCTGATGATGGTGATGCTCGCGATCTTCGCGGGCGCCGCTTTGCTCCTCGCGGCCGTCGGCATCTACGGCGTCATTGCCTACAGCGTGACGCAGCGGACGCAGGAGATCGGCATCCGGCTCGCGCTCGGCGCGCAGCGGTCCGACGTCCTGCGGATGGTGGTGGGTCAGGCGGCGACGCTTGCCGTCGCTGGCGTCGTGATCGGCGCCCTGGGAGCGGCGTTCCTCACGAGGCTGATGGCGGACCTGCTGTTCGGCGTGAAGCCGTTCGATCCCCTGACGTTCGGCGTGGTGGCGGCGGGTCTGACGGGTGTGGCGCTTCTGGCCAGCTACGTCCCGGGGCGGCGCGCGACCCGCGTGGATCCGGTGATCGCGCTCCGGGCCGAGTAGCGCAGCCCTTTGACTTGACACATTTACGTATTTGTGCCATGTTGGGCCGTGCCTACTACGACCCAGCGTCGAGCGCGCCTGAGCATTGATGTTTCACGCGAAGCGCGGCGCCGCATTCACATTGCAGCGGCGAAACGCGATCAATCGATTCGTGACTACGTGTGGGAGGCCGTCGAGGCACGCTTGAAGCACGATCTCGCCGACGAGTTGTCGGCCGCCGATCTGATCGCACTCAACGAACGCGCCGATCCAGTCCTGGCGGACCTTTGGAACAATCCAAAGGACGCGGCGTATGACGACCTTTAGTCGGGGCGATGTCGTGCTCGTCAAGTTCGTTTTTGCCGATGAGAGGGGTGCAAAGCAGCGCCCCGGTCTGATCGTCAGCACCGACACGTATCATCAGGGTCGGCGGGAGACGATCCTCGCAGCCATCACCAGTAATGTCGGCCGGCTTCTGGTGGGAGACCACAAGATCGAGGCGTGGCGCGAATCCGGCCTTCTGTCCCCGTCCATCGTCACGGGCATCGTCAGGACCATTAAACGCGACATGATCGCCAGCAAGATGGGCGAGCTTCCGCCCTCAGAGCTTCACTCTGTGGAGGAGAAGCTTCGGGAGATTCTGGCGCTCTGATCTGGCTCGAGGAAAGCTTACGACCGGTAGCGCAGCCCTTTTAGGGCTGCCTCTACTCCCATCGGAACAGCCGCGCCGACAGCGCCGTGAAGACGACCGCCATCAGCGCCAGGACGGCGACATCACCGGCATGCGCGGACCAGCCCGCGCCATGCCAGATGCCGCGGAGCAGCGACACGGCGTACGTGAGCGGCAGCGCGCGCGCCACGGTCTGCGCCCACTGCGGAAGCGACTCCACCGGCACGAACAGGCCCGAGATCCCGAGCATCGGATAGATGATCAGCGTGCCGATCGGCTGCGCGAAGCGGGCCCCCGGCACCACGCTCGCAATCAGGAACCCGAGCGAGATGATGGTCGCCGTGCTGAAGAGCAACGCCAGCGTGAACGAGAGGATCGGGACGCCGGCATCCAGCGGGTAGTAACGCCGGCCTGCCAGGACGAGCAGCCCCAGGGTCACGGCGGTGAACAGCAGCTTGACCAGGACGTGCGCGGTCAGGATCGTCTCGGGCCGCAGCGGCGTGGCCCGCAGCCGTTTCAGGATCCCTCCCTCACGATAGATCGCTATCACGGTCACGAGCGACAGCACGGCACTGGCGGCGATCAGCATGGACGCAAAGATCGGCAGGTCCGCCGAAAAGACACGAGGTGCATCAGGCGGCAGGGCTCCCGTTCGCGTGCCGAGCATCCGCGCCAGCAGAACGAAGATCAGCACCGGCACGCCGACGGTGCCGATCACGCCCAGCGGCTCGCGCACGAAGATCTTGATTTCGAGCCAGGTCAGTCGCCAGAGTCCACGCATCATGTCGGCATGCTCAGTCGCGGATGGTATGACCGGTGAGCCGGAGAAAGACGTCCTCGAGTGTCGGCACCTCGGTGCGGAAGTCGATGACGGGGATCCGATGCTCGGCGAGACACTGGATCACCTGCGTGACGAGGTCGTCGCCGCGTCCGCGGATGATCACCTGCGCTCCATCGCTCTCCACCGACTGGATGCGCGGAATGGACCGAAAGCGCTCCGGTGCCGAGACGTCGTCGGTCGCCACGAACACCGTCCGCTCGGGACAGTGCCGTCTCACGAGCTCGGCGGGCGTGCCGACATCGACGATGCGGCCGTGGTCGAGGATTGCGACACGGTCGCACAGTCGCTCGGCCTCCTCCATGAGATGCGTCGTGAGAAAGACCGTCTTGCCGCGCTGGCGGATACCGCGCACGAGCTCCCAGATCGCCCGGCGCGCCTGCGGGTCCAGTCCCGTCGTCAATTCGTCGAGGAACACCAGCTCAGGGTCGTTGATGAGCGCGAGCACGATGAAGAGCCGCTGCTTCTGGCCGCCGGAGAGCGTCATGAACCAGGCGTTGCGCTTGTCGCCCAGGCCGAGCTGCTCGATGAGCCGATCGCCGTCCGCCGGCTTCCGGTATAGAGAGGCCCACAGGGCCACGGCTTCCCGCACCTTGACTCGCTTCTGAAGCTGCGCTTCCTGCAGCTGCACGCCGATCCGCTGTTGCAGCGCGCGGCTGTCTCGGCTGGGGTCCATTCCGAGCACCGAGATGGTCCCTCGATCGGGCGTGCGCAGCCCCTCGACGCATTCCATGGTCGTGGTTTTGCCGGCGCCGTTCGGTCCGATCAAGCCGAAGATCTCCCCCGGCTGCACCTCGAAGGAAACGTCCTGCACGGCCACCGTGCGGCCGTACGCCTTCCGGAGCGCGGCGACTCCAATCGCCGGTTGATGCGCCACGCATCAATTCTTATCCGGCACGGAGATAAGACATAATCGCGGGCATGATCCGACCACCATTTTTCCGCCTGACGTTCGCGGCGCTCGTCCTCGCGCTGACGGGCCTTCTCGTCCATCCCGCCGGTGCCAGGCAGTCGCAGGCACAGCCCCGGACGTATCAGGAAGCGCAGAACTTCAAGTCCGGGCCGACGCCGTTCGAGCCGCTGATGAAGTTCTGGTACGAGCTCGACGCCATGAGCGATCGCGTGAGCATCCGTCCGCTCACGAAGACGCTGCTGGACCGTGAGTTCACGCTGGTCACCATCGCGAAAGATCCCGTCAGCTCGCCCCAGGACGCGATCCGCTCCGGCAAGACGATCGTGCTCATCGCCAACGCCGTCCACGGCGGCGAGACGGCCGGCAAGGAGGCCTCGCAGCTCGTCGCCCGCGATCTCGTCTCCGGCGAGCTTCAGAAGCTGCTGGACGATGTGATCGTGCTGTTCGTGCCGCTGATCAACCCGGACGGCGGCGAGGTCCGCCGGCGGACGAACGAAGAAGGCTTCGACATGAACCGCGACTACATCAAGCTGGAGTCGCAGGAGATTTACGCGCTGGTGACCCGCGTGCTGAACGAGTGGACGCCCGACATCCACATCGACACGCACCACGGCGGCTCCGCGCCCTACACCCTGACGTGGCAGGGCACGCTGAACCCAGCCGCGGACGCCGAGCTTCGCGCGTATCCCTACGCGCAGATCATTCCAAAGATCCGCGCGGCGCTGCAGGCCGAGGGGTACGACGGCTTCGATTATTCGGGTCCGCAGACGCGCGAGGGCGTGCGTGGCTGGGGATCGACGTCGGTGGAGCCGCGCAAGCACCACGTCTACACGGGTCTCGTGAACTCCATCGGCCTGCTGTTCGAAACGCCGTCCAGCTCGCATCGCGTGCGCAACGGGGTCGTCGAAGCCATTCCGCAGGACGAGCGGTACCGGCACCAGGTGCGCGGTCAGGTCATCGGCATGACGGCCGTGCTGAAGCACGCCGCCGAGAAGGGCGCCGAGATCCGCGCGCTCACGAACGCCTCCCGCGCTCGCGCCACACGGGCCGGTGCGAATCCCACGCCCGCGGATGGCGTGGTCGTCGAGTACGCGCTGGTGTCGCGTGGGACCGAGCCGGTGTGGATGCCGGAAGGTGGCGGCGGCCGCGGGCGGGGTCGAGGCGCAGCCCAGCCGGCGGGCGGACAGCCCCCTGCGGGCCGGGGCGCGGCAGAGCCCGGCGCACAAGGTCGCGGCGGTCGAGGTCAGGGGGCGCCACAGACCTACGCGCTGCAGAACGTGCCCATCTGGTTGAAGTACGACGTCAAGCGCACCATCCCGCGTGCGCTTGGCTACATCGTCTCGGCCTCCATCGCGAAGGTCGTGCCGCTGCTGCTCGATCACGGGATCCAGGTACACCGCTTCACCGAGCCCGCGTCGCTCGAGCTCGAGGTGTACGACGCGACGGGCGTGCAGCGCAACGAGTACTTCCAGGGGCACTACCTGCAGTCCGTCAGCGGCGTGGAAAAGAAGACCGAGACCGTGCAGGTGCCGGCCGGCTGGTTCTACGTGAGCACCGCGCAGGCGAAGGGGAACCTGATCTCGTACATCCTCGAACCGGAGACCGACGACAACCTGATCACGTGGGGCTACACCGACAACGTGCTCAGGGTCACGCCGGCGAGCGTCGAGGAAGCGATGGAGGGTCTGCTCGGCGACAACGACATCACCTCGCTGACGCCCGAGCAGCGGACGCAGCTCGAGTCACGCGCCGCCGCGATGATGAAGCAGCGCCAGCGCGTGCCGATGATGCGCGTCGTCAAGGAGCAGCCGAAGAAGCTGCTCGAGGTCACGCGGTACACGGATCTGAACCGCACGCGCTACTCGCAGCCCTGGTAGCGGCCACGGTTCAACGCTGTTAGCCACGGTCCAACACGGTTCAACACGGTTTTGCTCACGTTCAGGCAAAAGACGACGCCGGGACACAGAACTGTTGGTTTTCTTTCGTGTGAAAAGGTGTAGCGCAGCCCTTTATGGGCTGCCCGAAGATTGGTGTGGCGAAGCCGCGCGCAAACCTCGCCTGTCCCGGAACGAGCTCGATGCGGCAGCAAAATCGGCAGCTTGGTTGCCGATTTTCCTGGAGAATCGGCAGGTGCCCTGCTAATGGACGGTGAATGACAGCTGCCGCTCGAGCGCCTGTTCCCCTCGGGCGGTGAGTTCGACCGACAACAGATACTGCCCCGTACCCAGCGCACTGATCGGCACCACCACGCGTTGCTCCGCCCCGGAGGTGCCGAACGCGGCTGGGGGGATGGTTTCGGACAGCGTGCTGACGACTTCATCACGACCATTGGTGATGCGCAGCGTTCGCGTGACCTCTTTCGGCGCGCGGCCGGGCCGCTGATGGATCCGAAAGAACAGCGTCACGGCGTCTGATGTCGCGAACTGACGCCTCGTCGTTGGCAGCACGGGAATGACGGCGCGCACACGGTCGTCGCTCGTGCGGCGCCAGGCGGGCGTCGCCTCGAGCATCAGGCCCGTCACCGTCAAGGGGCGCTTCGCGAAGTAAGGATCAGCCGGCAACGTCGCATCGTCGATCACCAACACGAACAACCGTGACTCGTCGTGCCGGTTTGCCGCGACGTCCTGCGGCGGCGCCTTCAGCCATTCAGCGCCGACCTGCTCCGGACCCTCCACCGAGATCTCGTCGAGGGCCGCGATGACCTGCGGCCGACCGTCCTCGAGCAGGATGAAATCGTCAGCCGTGAGCCCAGTGACAGGACGCCGGTTCCGGTCCAGCACGGTCACGTCGATCGTGAGCAGATCAGTCCGCGCGCGGAATCTTGGCTGCTGTGTCTGCGCGGCGGGGTTCTGCCACGACAGTCCAGCGACGCACGCACCAAGCAGGACCGCCGCAGGCAGGATGCGCATATGTCCCTTCAACCGCCGAAGTTGTCGCGGAAACAGCGCATCCAGTTCCCCCCGAGGATCTTCTCGATGGCGTCGGCCTTGTAGCCCCGTTTCGCAAGGCCGTGGGTCACGGTGCGGAACCGCTCCGGCGCGTCCAGCTCGGGGATCCACGGCGGCCACCGCACGTTATAGGACGGCTTGAAGCTGCGCAGCCGCGGCTCGTACCAGCTCTCCATGGTCGCGACCGCTTCGATCCCGCGGATCTGGAAATCAGTGGCGATGCCCACATGGTCGATCCCCGCCACCTTCACCGCGTGGTCGATATGCCGCAGGTAGTCCTCGAGGCTTGCGGCCGCCGTCGGCGCGACCATATAGCCGAGCGCCATCATCCCCGTCACACCCCCCTTGTTCGACACCGCCTTGATGAGCGCGTCGCTTTTCGCGCGCGGATGATCGTGCAGCGCCCGGCACATCGTGTGGGTGAAGGCCGGCGGACGACGGCTGAAGCTGATCCCATCGGCGGACGTCTGCTCGCCGCAGTGCGAGAGGTCCACGAGGATGCCGAACTCTCCCATTCGTTCGACCGCCGCGACGCCGAAGTCCGACAGGCCCGCGTTGGTGCGCTCCGTGCAGCCGTCACCGAGTAGATTGCGTTCGTTGTACGTCAGCTGGATGCAGCGCGTGCCGAGCGCGTAGAGCTTGTCCAGGTTACCGACACTGCTGTCGAGGATCGTGCCGTTCTGGAACCCCAGAAGCACCGCGAGCTTCTTCTCGCGCTTCGCCCGCTCGAAGTCGGCGGCCTTCGTCGCGCGGATGAACCGGTCGCCATGCTGGGTGAACTGCGTGGCCCACTGACCGAGCGCGCGTTCGGCTACCTGGAAGTTTCGGTTGGCGAGCGACGTGTGGATCCCGGTGTAGCCTGTGCGCTCGATCGCGGCAAACTCCGCTTCGTCGAGCCGGTGCGGCACGGAGAGCGCGTCGATAACGATGGCGCGATCGTACAGCGCGTCAACGTCGAATGGCGCAGGAGCCTTGCCGGGCTGGCCGGCCGGTCGCTGTAGTGCTCTCGCGGCCGAACCAGGCAGCAGCGCGCCGGCCGCCAGGGCACCGATGAACTCGCGGCGTCCCATCGCCATGCTCACCCCCGATAAAGGCGGAGCATAGCATCGCCGGCCCGAAACGCTGAGGTGGCGCAACACTGGCGCGAGTGATGCACCTGTTCATCCCATGAGCAAGAGCAACGTGCATCCGGATCACTACAAGGTTGCGGGACGCGAGCGTCAGGGCGAAGACATCCTGCAAGCGCGCCACAAGCAGAAGCGGGCCCAGATGCTCGCGCAGGAGCGGTTCGAACCCCGACTGACGCCCTCGTTCCATGCGAAGCCGGGCCGGGCCGCGCTCGTGCCGGGTCCGCCGCCGCCGGGGCCTGCCGCGAAGTCGACCGCGAAACAGGCAGCGTCCCGGAAACAGACGGCGCGGAAGAAGGCGACGACGACGCGCGGAGCGGCAAAGGCAGCCGCGAAGAAGCCGGCGCCAACAGGCGCCAGGGGAGCGTCAGCGAAAAAGCGGCCGGCCACACGCCGCAGGAAGCCCTGAGGGGCTCCAGACGGCCGCGAAGTACAATCGCGCCATGGAGCGGGACGACCTGCGGGCATTCGCGCATCGCAACTGGGCCGCGGTGGAGCGCAGCAAGCAGCAATACTGGGTCGAACGCTTTCGGCGGGACGGCCCGGGACCCGCGCGGCACGCGTCCTCCCTGCTTCTGGAACACGCCCGTCGGCTCGGCGCACGGCTTCTGAGCGGTCGGGAACGCGCCGCCGATCTCGCTCACCACATCGCACTCTGCAACCGACTGGATCGCGCCGGCCGTGCGCTCGCCCGTCGCTGATCTCCTCGCCGACCTTGGCGCGCGCGTCAGCGATACAGCAGGAACGGCTTACGGCTCTCCAGCCACGCCGCCGCCTCGCGGTCCCAATCCTCGAGCAGCGCGGGAAGCCGTCCGCCTTCGATCGCGAGCTTCACCTTGTCGGATCCCGTGAGGCGATCGATCGTCTTGCTCCAGGCGAACTCGTTCGGGTGCTGCCGGCGGATCTCGTCGATCAGCAGTAGTGCCGTGCGCACGGGACGATAGGCCTCCCGGTCCGTGATCGAAAAACGGATCGCGGGGATCGTCTGACCCGGAAACTTCGCAGCGGTCGACGCGACGGGCATCGTGATCGCCTCGAAGAGGATGCCCGGCAGTGTCTTCGCGTTCATGACCTTCACGACGCCCTCGGCCTTCAACCACGACGCGCCGATCTGCTCGAACGGACGGTCGGTGCCGCGCCCCTCCGACAGGTTCGTGCCTTCGAAGTAGACCGAACCCGGATAACTCGTCAGCGCCGCGAGCGAACGCAGATTGGGTGACGGGTTGATCCATGGCAGTCCAGTCTCGTCGAGCCACTGTGACCGTCGCCAATTCGCCACACGCGCGACGATCAGCTCCGCGCCGATCCCGTGCTTCTGGTTGATCAGCGTCGCCAGCTCCCCGACTGTCATGCCGTGCCGCGCCGGAATCGGGTACATCCCGACGAACGACGCGAACTTCGGATCGAGCAGCGCCCCTTCGACGATCTCGCCGCCGATCGGATTCGGCCGGTCGAGGACAACGAATGGGATCTTCTTCTTCGCCGCCGCCTGCATCGACAGCGCCATCGTGGAGACGTAGGTCCAGGTACGCCCGCCAACCTCCTGCAGGTCGTAGACGAGCACATCCACATCCTTCAGCATCGCCGGCGTCGGGCCACGGTCCTCGGTCTTGTACAGCGAGTGGACCGGCACACCGGTACGCGGATCCGTCTCGTCGGCAACCTTCTCCCCCGCTTCGGCCGTCCCGCGAATGCCATGCTCGGGCGCCAGCAGGGCGACCAGCTTCAATTCCTTGTGCCGCGCGATGAGGTCGATATCGGTGTTCCGGGCGCGGTCGATCCCGCTGTGGTTCGTGATGAGGCCGACGCGCGTGCCCCGCAGCCCGTCTGGCAGGTCGGCGAGCAAGGTCTCGATGCCGGGCCTGACCTCTGCCGCGGGGACCTGAATGGCGACTGCGAGCAGCATGAGAGCGGGGACCAGTGTTTTCGTCATGCGTGCCAGGACCTCTGAATGAGCCGGGAAACGTTCCAGTGTAACTCCCCCGCCGGGCGGGCGACTTGCAGCGGCGGCGAGACCTTTTGCTGTACGATTTTGCGAATGCTCGTTGCGCTCGCCGTCGTGGCGCTGCTGATCCTCCTGAACGCCCTGTACGTGGGCGGGGAATTCGCAGCAGTCAGCGCCCGCCGCAGCCGTCTCCGCCGCATGGCGGAGGACGGCAATGCGCTGGCCGCCCGTATCCTGCCTGTGCTCGAGGACAGCCACGCGCTGGACCGGTACATTGCCGTCTCCCAGGTCGGGATCACGGTCTCCAGTCTGGTGCTCGGCGCCTACGGTCAGGCGGCCCTTGGGCCGCGCATCACGCCGGCACTGGTCTCGATGACCGGCATGGACGCGTTGACCGCGGAATCGAGCACGGCGATCGCGATCCTGCTCACGCTCACCGCGGCGCAGATGGTCCTCGGCGAGCTGGTCCCGAAGTCGCTCGCCCTCCAGTACCCGACACAGATGGCCCTCTACACGGTGCTGCCCATGCAGTGGTCGCTGCGCGTCCTGCGGCCGGCCATCGACCTCCTCAACGGCAGCGGCATCCTGCTGATGAAACTCCTGCGGATCCCGGTGACGGGCCATCGGCATGTGCACTCGCCCGAGGAGATCGAGCTCCTCATCGCGGAAAGCCGGGACGGCGGGCTGCTCGAACCCGAGGAGCAGGTCCGCCTTCACCGCGCCTTGAGGCTGGGTCTGCGGACGGCAGCGCAGTTGATGGTGCCGCGCGACCGTCTGGCGTGGGTTGACGCCGAGATGCCGTTTCCGGACGTGCTGCGCGTCGTGGCGTCGAGCCCCTACAGCCGCCTGCCGGTCCACGACGCCGCCACGGACCGTCTCATCGGCGTGCTGCACACCAAGGATGTCGTCACGGCGTACGTCGAAGAACGCCAGCTCAGCACGGCGGCCCTGCTCCGGCCGATCGTGCGCGTGCCGGCCGACATGCCGGCCGATCGGCTTCTCGCGTTCCTGCGCGAGCAGCGCACGCACCAGGCCTTCGTGGGCCCGCCGACCGGGCGCGTCGAGGGGCTGGTGACACTCGAGGACGTCGTCGGCGAACTGCTCGGCGACATGGCCGACGAGTTCAAAGGCGCGCGCCGCCGGCTGCGCGCCACCGAGCGCCCGCGATGACCGCGCTGATCATCATCACGGTCCTGATCCTGCTGAACGGGCTGTTCGTCGCGGCCGAGTTCGCGATCGTCGGCGCCCCCAGAGCGGCCATCGACAGGCGCGCGGCGGCCGGCCATAAGCTCGCGCGGCTCGTGCAGTCCGTGCTCCGCGACCTGCAGAAGCAGGATCGGTACATCGCGACGGCGCAGCTCGGAATCACGCTGTCCAGCCTCGGTCTCGGGATGTACGGCGAGTATGTCGTCGCCGAAGCGATCTACGGCCTGCTCGGCGGCGCCGGCATGCCGGCCTTCCTCGCGTCGCACGCATTTGCCAGCGTCCTGGCCGTCGCGATCCTGACCTACTTCCACATCGTCGTCGGCGAAATGGTGCCCAAGTCGCTGGCGCTTCAGCGGGCCGAGACGCTCGTCCTCTGGATCACGCCGGTGATGATCTGGACCAAGTACCTGCTCTACCCGCTGGTCATCAGCCTCAATGGACTCGGGAACCTCGTCCTGAAGGCGGCCGGCGTCCGCCGTCAGGTCCAGCACGCCGAGCAGTACTACACGCCTGAGGAACTGCAGCTCGTCGTCCAGGAAAGCGAGGAGCTCGGCGTGCTGCGCAGCGAGTCCAGCCGGATGCTCCAGGAGCTCTTCGAGTTCGGCGACCTCACCGCCGACCAGGTGATGGTGCCCCGCGTGCGCATCACCGGCATTGCGCTCGGCACGACGCCCGAGGAGATCCGCGAGCTGCTCCGATCATCAGCCAACACGCGCTATCCCGTCTACGAACGCGACCTCGATCACATCGTCG
Organism: Vicinamibacterales bacterium; assembly: GCA_040881785.1. Classification (GTDB taxonomy): domain Bacteria; phylum Acidobacteriota; class Vicinamibacteria; order Vicinamibacterales; family 2-12-FULL-66-21; genus JACDCA01. Next base: position 8,230 of record JBBECO010000152.1, on the reverse strand, counting down.
GGATGATCCACGTCAAGGACGCGCTGCGGCTGCTACTCAACAACGAGAGTCTCGCGCAGGAGCACGTGCGGCCGCTGCCGCTGATGCCCGAGACCGCGGAACTGGACGACCTGCTGGAGACGATGCGGCGCGAGCGCACGCAGATGGTCATCGTCCTCGACGAGCATGGCGGAACGGCCGGCATTGTAACGCTCGACGATCTCTTCGAGGAGGTCGTCGGCGAGATCGCCGACAGCCCGACCGATGAGCCGCCGTTCTATCGCGATGCCGACGGACGCCTGCGCGTGCCAGGGACGATGCGGGTGGAGGAAGTCGGGCAGCTCTTCGACCTGGACCTGGAACACGAGGAAGTGGACAGCGTGAGCGGCCTCGTGCTGACGCTGCTCGGCCGGACGCCCGTCGTCGGCGACTCCGTCCGTTACGGGCGCCTCGTGTTCATCGTCACCGCGGTGAAAGGCCACGGCGTGGACGAGTGCGCCGTGTCATTGCGTGGCGTAGGCCCGACCTCGTAAGCCCGACCTTGTAGGCCCGACCTTCAGGTCGGGCGATTTCCTGTCGGGCGGACACCACTCGGCACGTACAAACTCCGCGCCGTCATCTCCTGCACATCCAGGCCGGCACCTTTGGCGAGCGTGCGCTGCCGCGGCGGCAGCAGGTCGCGGAAGCGCCAGTCGTCCGAACGTCCGCCGGCGGCGATCAACTGCTCCGCCCATCCCTTCCACCACAGGTTCACGCGGCGGGCGATCGGCTCGATGATGAGGACGGCCGCTCCGCGCGCGTGCGCCTCGAGCAATTGCGCGAGGAGCGGCGCCCGCGCATCCTCCGGCAGCTCGTTGACGGCGTAGGCGGCGAGCACGAGAGCGCCGGCGCCGGCCTGCACTTTCATCTTCCTGATATTCGCGACCGTCGCGCGGCCGCGAAGGCCGATCGCGCGATAGGTCCAGTTCGCTTCCGTCACGGCCCACGGGCTCAGGTCGAAACCGTCGATCGGCGCGTCGCCGCACTCGATCGCGGCGGCCGCGCCGGCCGATCCCGTCCCACATCCCAGGTCCACCACACGCGTCGCGTGGATCCCGAGGCGTTTGACGATCTCGCGGGTGAGGACGAAGTGCTGCGGGCCGTAGAAGAGCGCAAAGGCCGCGCGCTTCCCCGCGCCGTCGAGAGCACCCCCGGTGGCGAGCTTGTCGCGCCGTTCGACGTAGCAGGAAGAGAGGGCCCGCAGCGCGCGGGTGACTTCGGACTGCGTCAGGTTGGTGAGATGGCGCGCGTCCAGCGCAGCGAGCCAGGCTTCGGGATCCATGCGAGGCAGGCAGTATCCCACGGGTGACATCGCGATGGCATTCTGCTGGATACTGGATCGATGAAACGCACACGTGTGCTGGTCATCGCGGCGCTGCTGGCAACGCTCAGTTGCCGCACGGTCCCCGGGCGCGACGTCCGCTACGAGCCCACACCGATGCCCGTCGTCCGGGCGATGCTGGAGATGGCGCAGGTCGGTCCCCAGGACGTCGTCTACGATCTCGGCTCCGGTGACGGGCGCATCCCCATCATGGCGGCGAAGGAATTCGGCGCACGCGGCGTGGGCGTCGAGATCGATCCCGTCCTCGTCGAGCGCGCGAACAAGAACGCCCGCGAGGCGGGGGTGCAAGACGGGGTCGAGTTCAGGCTCGGGGACATGTATGCCGTCGACCTGCGGCCCGCGACCGTCGTCACGCTCTTCCTGCACCCGGAACCGAACCTGAAGCTGAGGCCGGCGATCCAGTCACAGCTCCGACCCGGCGCGCGCGTCGTCTCCTACATCTGGGACATGGGGTACTGGAAGCCCGAGACCTCGCGCCGCATCAACCGGCGCACGATCTTCCTCTGGCGGATCCCGGAGAAGTTGGCGGCGGTCGTCAGTCCATCAGCGCTGACGCGCTCCAGGCGATGACGGCGTAACGCGCGGCCTTCCCGAGGATCGTCCAGAACGAGAACGGCGCGAAGGGCATTCGCAGGACGCCGGCGGCCGCCACGATCGCGTCGCCGAGGATCGGGACCCACGACAGCGCCAGCGCCGGCGCGCCGAAACGCTTCGCAAGCCTGCCCGCGTGCGTGGCCTCCAGCCGATCGAACGAAGCCATCGAGGCGACCTTGCGCGCCAGCCAGTAGGTGGTGCACGCGCCGAGGTAATTCCCCAGCGTCGCCACCGACACTGTCGCGATCACGGAATGCCCGCGCGAGACCGCCACGAAGAGCGCCGGCTCCGATCCAAGCGGCACGATCGTCGCCGCGAGAAAACTCCACGCAAAGAGCGTCGCGTAGGCCACCAGCGCCTCGGAGATCATCGACAGAGATGATAGTGGCTCTGAATCAGCCCGCCTGAGATCCCGCCGTAGCTGGCGAGCCGATCAAGCGCCAGCGAGGGTGGCGGAGAGAGAGGGATTCGAACCCCCGGTACCCTTTCAGGTACTGCGGTTTTCAAGACCGCCGCCATCGACCACTCGGCCATCTCTCCATGCTGGGGAATCCTTGCAAGTCAACGACTTGCAAGGATTCCTCATTTTATGCCAAGTGTGCGCGGCCGAATCGAGCCTGCGACTAGGGGGTCGTCGTGATCTTCTTCACCGCGGCGAGCAGGACGTTGAGGGCGTGAGCGTATTTGGCTTCCGCGGCCTTCCGCTTTGCCTGGTAGGCGGCCTCGGTCAGCGACTGCGCCGCCCAGTCGCCATCGAGCAGCGTCTGCGCCGTCGGCCCCTCGTAGAAGATGTCAATGGAATCGTTCCTGACGAATCCATCGCATCCCATGTCGTGGAAGAACAGCCGGCCCTCGGGCACGCCCCGCTGCAGCTCCTCGTACACGCTCCGGAACTCCCGCTTGCCGAGCTGCATGGTCACGTAATCGAGGGCCTGATGTCGTGAGCTGATAACCAGCACCTGGACGCCGGGAAACACGAGAGCGGCCACGAAGCGGCCGGGCTCCGCGGGGTCTTTCGCGGCGATGGCGTCGAGCTTCAGAGCCGACATTGCCGTGACGAGCTGTTTGACGAGGATGGACGACTGCGGTATCTCCGCGGGTGCCGCCGCCACGGGCACGGCCGGCAGCGCCATCGGCTCTCCGACAAGGGGCACGGTCTGGGCAGCCGGTGTCGAGGCTGCGAGGCAAAACGCCGCTGCAATCACGAAAAACAGAACCTTGACCCTCATCGGGCCTCCTTTATCGACGTGGTTCGTCGATGACGGCGGAGGCTGCAACCGCTATTCCGGGCGGATTCCGGAGGATTCACAGGAACAATCAACGGATTCCCGGCAGGATGCCTGGATTCTTGGGGGATTATTTCGCACGCGTGGGAGAAAACACACCAAACGCCGGGGTCCGGCACACGCTCGTGGCCCCACTCGCACTGGAGCCTTATTCTTTCTTCCCGCCAGCGGCGGATGTCCGCTTCTTCAGTTCGGCCGCCGCTTCTGTGGACGCCTTCGCCAGGGCGGCGTGCACCGTCTCCGTCACTCTCGCACCCTGGTCTTCCGGCGCACCGGGACTGCCGCCTTCATCTGCCGCCCGGCTGCCCGCCGAGATGATCGACATCGCCGCGCTCATACCCGGATTCATCCGCCCGCGTCCGGCCCCTTCGCCAGGGCCGCCCAGCCCGCCGAATGGCGAGCCTTGCCCCATCATCCCCATCAGTCCCGAACCCATCCCCATCGTCAGGTACATCTGGCCCGCGAACGCCGCGACGCGCAGCGCGGAGCGGACCCCGAAGCCGCCGCCGCTCGACGCCTTCACGGAGGATGCGAATCGGGGCGTGTCCGGGTCCCCCAGTGCATAGAGCTTGTAGTCAACGCGGACTTCGTGAATCTCGCTGGGCGAAGGGCTGTCGCGTGTCACTTTCTTCAGCATCCCCCCGACGCGATTCGGCTTGGACGTCTTGATCTCGGTGATCTCGCTCACGAGGATGTAGTCGCACGCCTTGCCGGCTGCGTCGCGGTCGAGGTCCGCCGCCGTGGCCCCGGCGAGCGGCACGCTTTCGAACGGCAGGTGCGCGAAACCGGCCGGGAGGCTGGCCAGTAACCCCGTATGCTGCAGTTCTCTGCCGCTCTTGTTTGCAGGAGCCACGATTCCCACACGGATGATTCCGGTCTTCTTCGGTGACACGTTGCTCGTGCCGTCCGCAATGGATCCGAACACGGCATCTGAAAGCGTGCCGCCGGCAGCGAGTGAAGGCAGAAGGGACGTGTAGTCCTTGACCTCGGTATAGCCTGGGGGTACCTCGAAGAGCGCCTTGTCGAGGGACGTCACGTTCAGCTCGGTGACCTCCATCGACATCGACGTGACGTCAGGGTCCTTGTCGCCCCCCTTCTGTTTTCCATCGGCGACCGTCGTGGTCATCGTCGTGCTGAGGGCAAACCCCAGATCGCCGCGGCCGGCGCGCTCGGTCACCACTCGATCGGTACAGGAATCCTGGCCGGCAGCCGGGGGAGGTGCCGGCTCGACGCGGTCGATCGAACAGGACTCGTGAGCAGGCAGATCTACGTACCATCCATCCGTGTCGACGGTCGTGATCGTCGTCTCACAGGCTCCTTCTCCAGGCTGCCGGACGACGACCATCCGGATGTGACGCGCCTCCAGGCCGAACATCTGCTTGCGCTCGCCGGTGTCGGTCAGCGTGATCGTCTCGGTTACCACTCCCCCCTTGTCCTTCGGGGGTTTGCGTCCGGCGCTCGTCATGGCCGCCATCTGTGCGGCCATCTCGGTCTCGGCAGAGGGTTCCGCCGGCGCGGGCGCTGCCGGGGGCGGCGCTTCGGTGGAGACGATCAGGTACTGCTTCGTCGCATCGTGAAGGCGAAGGCTCCGCTTCAGATCGCACTGCGCGATCATGGTGATGCCCGGGAACTCGAACCGCTGCCGTGCCCCCTGGATGTACGTCCGGTTCTCCGACACCTGGGCGCCCGTCGTGTAACTGGTGCGAAGCTGGACGTCAGTCGCGGGACGCGGCGCGGGCGCGGGCGCGGGAGCGGGCGCAGGTTTGGGTTTCGGGGGAGCTTTCTGACGAGCGGCGGGCTTCTGGGGAGGTTTCGGTTTTGCGGGCGGCGACTGGGCCGCGGCTACGGCTGCGAACGAGAGCGCGACCAGCGTACCGATGATCTTGCGCGGCAGCATGACAGGCCTCCCGACGCGCGTGCGAGCGCGACACCTGAGGATAGCCCGGATCGCCTGTCCCGGGGTTCCAAATCGCGCCCGGCGGTCAGCTGACCGCGGACAGGCGCCGGCGGGCTCTCGCTCCGAGGTTCTGCTCCAGGTAATCGACGCCGTCTGCCGTGATCGTCAGACTGGACTGATCGTCGCGCACCACGAGCTTTCGTTGGACCAGGTACCAGAGCGTGAAATCGAGGTGCTCGCGGGGCCGTCCGGTGAGATCCC
>JBBECO010000152.1:0-2732 GCA_040881785.1 Vicinamibacterales bacterium | reverse complement strand
ACCAGGTACCAGAGCGTGAAATCGAGGTGCTCGCGGGGCCGTCCGGTGAGATCCCCCAGATCGAGGTTCGAGACGCCGGGATTGCTGGGCTCGGTGCGGCGACGGTTGCAGAGAATCTCCAGCACGCTCGTCCTTACTTTCTGGGGATTCCTCACCTTGCCACAGTTGCGGCAGGCGACGCGAGATGCGGCTACGGTGCCGTGATCCGATCCATGCCGCCCATGTAGCGTCGAAGGGCTTCGGGCACCACCACCGACCCGTCCGCCTCCTGATAGTTTTCCAGGATCGCGACCAGCGTACGGCCGACGGCCAGCCCTGAGCCGTTGAGCGTGTGGACGAACTCCGCCTTCCCGGTCCCGTCAGGACGATGGCGGATGTTGGCGCGGCGCGCCTGGAACGCTTCTGTGTTGCTGCAGGACGAAATCTCGCGATACATCTTCTGGCTCGGCAGCCAGACCTCGATGTCATAGGTCTTGGCGGACGCAAAGCCCATGTCGCCCGTGCACAGCAGCATCGTCCGGTACGGCAGTCCGAGCCGCTCGAGCACCTGTTCCGCATCCCGCGTCAGCGCCTCGAGCTCGGCGTGCGACTGGCCGGCGGCCGTGAACTTCACCAGCTCCACCTTGTCGAACTGATGCTGGCGGATCAGTCCGCGCACGTCGGCGCCGTAGGATCCCGCTTCGCTGCGGAAGCACGGCGTGTACGCCGTGTAGCGGATCGGCAGCTTCCGGCCGTCGAGGATCTCGCCCCGGTGCAGGTTCGTCAGCGGGACTTCGGCCGTGGGGATCAGGTACAGGTCCCAGTCGCCGGCGATCTTGAACAGGTCCTGCTCGAACTTGGGCAAATTGCCTGTGCCGCGCAGCGAGTCGGCGTTCACGAGAAACGGCGGCTCGACCTCCGTGTAGCCATGCTCGCCGGTGTGGAGATCGAGCATGAAATTGATCAGCGCGCGCGCGAGCTTCGCGCCGGCGCCCATCAGGACCGAGAACCGCGCGCCGGACATGCGCGTGGCGCGCTCGAAGTCCAGGATCCCGAGCGCCGGACCGAGGTCCCAGTGCGGTTTCGGGTCGAAGTCGAACGCGCGCGGCTCGCCGGCGCGGCGGACCTCCACGTTGTCGTCCGCGCTCTTCCCCTGCGGCACGCTGGCATGCGGCAGGTTCGGCATCGTCATCAGGATCGCCGTCCGCTGCTGCTCGACGCCATCGAGCTGGATCTCGAGCTGCTTGATCTGCTGGGCGCGCGCCTTGTTGGCGGCAAAGATCGGCGTCGCGTCGAGCCCCTGGCGCTTGGCGCGCGCGACCTCGTCGGCCGCCGAGTTCTGTTCGCGCTTGAGCCCTTCGATCTCGGGGATCAACCGGCGGCGGCGGGTGTCGAGCCCCGCGAGCTGTTCGAGCTCCGCGTCGGGCTGCAGCCCCCGGCTCTCCAGTCCCCGGCGGACGTCTTCCAGGTGTTCACGTACGAATCCAGCGTCGAGCATGGCTCAATCGTATATCGCGCTGCCGGAGCCCGGCGCTCCGGCGCCGAAGTTAAGGTACGATGCCGGAGTGAGTGTCACGATCCGCAAAGCCGTCTTCCCCGCGGCCGGTCTCGGTACGAGGTTCCTGCCCGCCACCAAAGCGCAGCCGAAAGAGATGCTGCCGCTCGTGGACAAACCGATCATCCAGTACGGCGTGGAGGAAGCCGTCGCCTCCGGCATCGACAACATCATCCTGGTCACGGGCCGGGGCAAGAACGCGATCGAGGACCACTTCGACGTGTCGGTCGAGCTGGAGAGCTTCCTCGAATCCCGCGGCAAACAGGAACAGCTCGACGAGATCCGCAAGATCTCCAACCTCATCAACTTCGCGTACGTCCGGCAGGGCGAGCCGCTCGGTCTCGGGCACGCGGTGCTCGTCACGAAGCCGCTGGTCGGCGACGAACCGTTTGCGGTGATCCTGGCCGACGACGTGATCGATGCGGATCCGCCGGCGATGCGCCAGATGATCGACGTGTTCAACGAGTTCAACGCCCCTGTGCTCGCCATCGAACGCGTGCCGCGCGAGAGCGTCAGCGCCTACGGCATCATCGACGCCGAACAGGTCAGACCGGGCGTCTATCGGATCCGCGACCTGGTCGAGAAACCGCCTGTCGATGAGGCCCCATCGGATCTCGCCATCATCGGACGGTATGTGCTCACGCCGGACATCTTCCCGGCGCTCGAAACCGTGGCACAGGACCGCGCCGGGGAGATCCAGCTCACGAATGGCCTGCGCCAGCTGCTCAAGAGCCGTCCCATCTACGGCTGCGAGATCAACGGCGTCCGCCATGACACGGGCAACAAGCTGGGATTCCTGAAGGCGGTGGTGTACTTCGCGCTGCGGCGTCCCGACATCGCGGGGCCCTTCCGGGAGTATTTGAAGACCGTCGACCGTTCGTAGTCCTACCGAGCTTCGCCCCTCGGACTCCCCTACACGCTCTCTCGCCGGCGCGCTCCGTTCGCGTTTGCGCTTTGTGAGAGGCCTTCCAGTCAGTCCTTCGAGGAGGTCGTCGGCGCGGGCGTGGAGGCGGCCGGCGCGGACGAGTCGCTGGAGGATTTCTCGGTGGACGGCTTCTCCCCGGATGACGTGTCGCCGGACGACTTGTCGCTGGACGCCTTGTCCGACGCCGCGCTGTCCGACGAGCCGGACTTCCCACCGGGCGCGTCCGACGAAGACTTCTTGGGGTAATCGGTGATGTAGAAACCGGAGCCCTTG
>JBBECO010000151.1:0-21221 GCA_040881785.1 Vicinamibacterales bacterium | reverse complement strand
CCCTCAAGTAGGCAGGTGACAGCCGGGCGGCATCGCGCCTACCTTCCCGGGATTCGCGAGTGCCGATGGTGACGACGCCGCCCGACCCGCCTTCGATTCAGCAGCAGACCGTGGACGACCGGAAGGTGGAGGAGGGCGACCTCTCGATCAACGCGCACGGCGTCACGGTGCACGCCATGCGCGTGCCGCGGACGGCCTTCCGGAAGATGGTGGACGGCTCGCTTCGCAACTCGTTCGCCCATTCGTTCCTGACGAAGGGCACAGCGGATCAAGATCGCCACCGAGCTGAGCGCGCTTCCGCGGGCGAAGCACACGATCTAGATCCTGGACGAACCGACCACGGGCCTGCATCTGGCCGACATCGAGCGCCTGCTGGAGTCGCTGAACCGCATCGTGGACGCCGGGCACACGGTGCTGCTGATCGAGCACCACCTCGACGTCATCAAGGTCGCCGACCACGTGATCGACCTCGGGCCCGAAGGCGGCCACGCCGGCGGCGAGGTCGTCGTCACCGGCACGCCCGAGGCCGTGGCCGCGTGCAGGGCGTCCCACACGGGACGTTTCTTGAAAAAGCACCTGCGAGCGTGACTGGTCGAGGCCGCTCCAACCCGTTGATCCAGCTGTCTCGGCTAGCGCAGAGTTGCTGGTTCGAGTCCAGCCCGGCGAGCCAGCCCTGTAAGGCCAATAGACTCAATAACTTGCGACGTCGTTCAATTTTGCGTCGTGTAAATGGCGTTAGGTCAGTCGCTTACCGGGCACAAGGCCGCACTGGACGATGTCCGCAACTGGACGACCCGCAGTGGGCCGCGCCCTGCCCCTCGCGTCGAGGCAGCCTCAGGACGACTTCGCCAGTGATTCAAGTGACTGGACGAGTTCCTTCGACAGATTGACGTTCGTCACGATGCGCGCGGTCAGCAGCAGGCGCGCTGCCGCTGCGACCCCGTCGGTTGACACTTCACCTACCGCTCGCCGAAGGAGGGCAGGACTGCTCAATGCGAAAGCTCTTGAACCTGCCACCTCGTCGGCATGCACGCGCACGCAACGGCCGAAGGTGTCGACATTGAGCCGGGACCATCCGAGCAGTGGATCCACGAATCCCTCGCGCTCGGTCACGCGGCGGTCGCGAAGGTATTTCGCACGTACAACGAAGTGGCCGCGCTCAACATGGATGCGCCGCTCGAAGCCATCCACGCTGGCTTCAAGACCGCGTGGCCCAGTGAACAGCGCGATGTCGCGTCGTAGGCGGTTCACACATTAGGGGGGCGTCGTGGCGATCGAATTGCGGACTCAACAGGCTGTACGGCCCGCTCAGCGACTGGCGTTCTGCTACTTGTGCGGCGTACCGTTTCAAGACGGCGATCAGAAGAATCGCGATCACGTCCCGCCAACGGCAATCTTCCTGGAGCCCGATCGAACTTTCCCGTTGATTCTCCCAACGCACTACGCCTGCAACCACGATCGGCATCTGGAGGATCAGACGATTGGGCAACTCGTCGGAATCTTGCACCAGCGAGCGCCAGATCCCGAACACCTGAAGATGGAATTGATGGCTGGCATCGCGGCGGACGGCCAGCCATTCGTCGCTGCGGGCGGGTTCGACCTGCGTGCGATCATCCGGCGATGGGTGCTCGGCTTTCACGCGGCGCTGTACGGCGAGTTCGCCGGCGTGGGGCCGAACCTCATGGCATTCCCGCCGCTGGTCGAAGCCGACAAGGACACCGGGCAACTTCAGCCGGTTCACCCGATAGTGCCGGAGATGATCCGAGTGCTTCGCTTCAATCGCGAACTCGGCAAAGTTGATCGTGTGGTGACGCGCAACGGGAAATGCGTGTACGAGTGCGTCTGGATCGAGTCAAACACTCCCGGCGTATGGTTCTGTGCCTACGCGCTCGATCTGTACGGGTGGGTGCATCTCGGCGATGTCGATCGGTTCGGTCGGCGTGGCTGCGTCGGGAATTACATCAGGGCGGATGACACCGCGCCACCGGAAGGCACGAAGGGCGATCGGCACCCCGACGACTACAAGCCCGATCACGAACTCGATCCGTTTTCGCCTGACTGAAGAACGTCGCGGACTCTCTTACTCAGCAGGAAGGCGACCCGAATGAGGGAGTTACCAGAAACAACTTCACAGAGCGTTTCAAGATGCGTTTAATCGCCACGATGTCGACGAGGTCCTGTCGCTTTACGCCTCCGATCCCGGCTTGGCGCCGCTGATCCAGCAGGAAGTCATTCTCCGCCTGTTGACAGGTCCGCACGGTCCGCAACTCCGGCGCCTCGTCACGTCCGGCTCCCCAAGTCAGCAGATCGCGAAGGCCGTCGCGTGGCTCAAGCAGAACTTTGTTCAGGCCCCACACGGAGACGAATTGGCGGATCGAGCGCACATGAGTCCCTCGACCTTCCGAGCCCTGACTGGCGTGAGCCCGTTGCAGTACCAAAAGCAATTGCTTCTGCAGGAAGCACGGCAGTTGATGCTGAACGAGAGCCTCGACGCGGGCAGCGCCGACGGGCGTGTGGGATACGAGAGCCCGTCGCAATTCAGTCGCGAGTACAGTCGGCTGTTCGGCGCGCCGCCTCAGCGCGATGTCACGCGCATGAGGCTGGCTCCCGTTACTACCGCCTCATCTCGTCGCGTCAGCCCGAGGTCCGCGGCTCGTGGAACCGGTCCGGGGCATCGATCGACCCGACCGTCGCTCGCGTCCCGATGAACTGACGCGGTTGCTGGCCGTTCAGAGACCCGACTGAGAGGAGCTCGCCCGTGGGCACGCGGCGGGAGGGTGGGCGTCAGCGGGCCGCTAACTGGGGTGAGCCGGCAACGGCTGCGTCGCTCTTCGAGACTCACCTCGCGAAACCCTGGCGAACCTCTCAATAATCGTCCGGTGCGGCATAGATCAAACCAAGTCGCTGATTAGAAAAGACTTACGACGCCACCGACCGCCAGATCGCACAAATCGTTGATTTTATTGGTCTTAGATGGTGGGTCGCCGCACTGGACGATTTCCGCAACTGGTTGATTCGAGAAGCCGCGTAAATGGCCTGTATGTCCGCAACTGGCTGTGCAGATCAGCTGTCTGCGGCTTTTCGAGCCCAATTCTGCTTTGCGAGTGCGGTGTTTGTTGCGCGTAGGGCCTCAGGCATTGCGCGTAGGGATAGGCGCAAAAATTGTTGCGCCTAGCTTGATTGTTGCGCATACAAGTGGTTTAATTGCGCATATGGCTTGTACGCGCAACTTCGAGGTCCTTGACCGTGCCTAGACTGATCCCGAGCGACGAGCTGGCTCGGATTGAGAACGCCGTCCGCGCCCATCCGGGGATCACTTCAGCCGAGATCGCGGATGTCCTCGGTGCACAGGTGCCGCGGCGCACGCTGCAATTCCGCTTGAAGCGTCTCGTGGATGACGGCCGCGTTGTTCGCGAGGGCGACGGACGCTGGGCCCGCTATAGTGCGTCCGGCGCCGCACCTGCCCCGGCGCAGCCAGAAGCCGCGCCAGATGAAGCGGCGGTCGCGCTGACACATGAGAGCCAGGAGATCAGGGTGTATCTCCGCCAGCCGCTCTCCGCGCGCAAACCAGTCGGCTACAACCGCGAATTCCTGAATACCTACCGACCGGGGGAAACGTTCTACCTTCCGGCGCACGCGCGCGCGCATCTCGCGGAGATAGGGGCGAGAGCGGTGAGCGGGCAGGAGCCGGCGGGAACATACGCGCGGCAGATCCTGAACCGGCTTCTGATCGACCTGTCGTGGAATTCGAGTCGTCTCGAGGGGAATACGTACTCACTGCTCGACACGAAGCGGCTGATCGAGTTCGGCCAGGAGGCAGAAGGTCGAGACCGGCTCGAAGCTCAGATGATTCTCAATCACAAGGATGCAGTGGAGTTTCTCGTCGGTAACGCGGCGGAGATCGGCTTCAACCGGTACACGATCCTGAACCTGCATGCCATCCTTGCGAACAACCTGCTGGCCGACGAAAGGGCTGCCGGACGACTGCGTCACATCGGGGTTGGCATCGACGGGTCGGTCTATCACCCGCCAGAGACGCCGCAGCTTGTCGAGGAGTGCTTTGACCAGCTGCTCGCGACTGCTGCGGCGATTACAGATCCCTTCGAGCAGTCCTTCTTCGTGATGGTGCAGCTGCCGTACCTGCAGCCGTTTGATGATGTGAACAAACGCGTGTCACGAATGGCGGCAAACATTCCGTTTATCAGAGTCAACCTCTCGCCCCTCTCATTCACGGATCTGCCGCGCGGCCTGTACGCGCACGCCATTCTCGGGGTGTACGAGCTCAATCGGATCGAGCTCCTCCGGGACGTGTTCATCTGGTCGTACGAGCGGTCGGCCGAGCGCTATGCCGCCGTGCGGCAGTCACTCGGCGAGCCCGACCCCTTCCGGCTGCGTCATCGAGACGCACTTCGCGCTGTCGTCGCGGAGGTCGTGCAGGGCCGCATGGACCGACCGACGGCTGCTGCCCACATCGTGTCGTGGGCGACGGCGCATCTCGAAGAGAGCGACCGTGCAGCGTTTCGTGAGGTCGCCGAGAACGAACTGCTGGGTCTTCACGAGGGTAACTTCGCGCGGTATCCGATCAGGCCGAGGGAGTTTGCGGCATGGCAAGAAATCTGGGGCCCGCGCGGCATGTGACGTGTTGCAGGCGTCCCACACAGGACGCTTCCTAAAAAAGCACCTACGCAGCTAGCCTTCCGCACCCTCAGCGTCAGTCCCCGCACCCTCAGCGTCAGTCCCCGCACTCTCTGCGTCAGTTCCCGCACCCACTGCGTCAGCTCCCGCACTCTCAGCGTCAGCTCCCGCACCCTCACCGTCAGGTCCCCGTGATAACGTTAACTCCTCCACTACACCTCCCGAGGAGGAGCTTTTGAACATCAGGGCATTTCTGCGCGCCGCCTGTGTGGCCGCTGCCGGCGTCACGCTCGTGGCCGCCTCCAGCAGCACCCCGCTTGCGGCTGCCGACTACACGAAGTACCACACCTACGACGAGATGACCGCGGCGCTCCGCGACCTCGCCAAGACGCATTCGAAGCTCGCGACGCTCGTCGAAGTGGCGAAGACCCGCGAGGGGCGCACGATCTGGGCGATCGAAATCGCCAACCCCGGCGGGACGCCGGTCGCCGAACGTCCGGCGCTGATGATCGCGGCCAACTTCGAAGGGGACCAGTTGATCGGCAGCCAGCTCGCGCTCTACGTCGCCGAGCAGCTCCTCACCGGCTACGCGTCCAATCCCACGATCAAGCAGCGCCTCGACGCCCACACCTTCTACATCGTCCCGCGCGTGAACGCGGACGGCGCCGAAGCGATGTTCGGGGCGGTGAAGGCCGCGCGCAAGACGAACAGCGCGAAGAACGACGCCGACAACGACGGACGGCTCGACGAAGACGGTCCGGAAGACCTGAACAAGGACGGCTTCATCTCGGTGATGCGCGTGAAGGACCCGAACGGGCCCTACATGATCCATCCCGACGAACCGCGTCTGCTGCGGCGCGCGGATGCGGCGAAGGGGGAGGCCGGGGGCTATTCGGTGTACTGGGAAGGCATCGACAATGACGGCGACGGCTTCATCAACGAGGACGGTCCCGGCGGCGTGGATCTCAATCGGAACTTCCAGCACCAGTATCCCTACTACCAGCCCGACGCCGGGCCGCACATGGTAAGCGAGCCCGAAGCGCGCGGCATGCTCGAGTACGTGCTCGCCCGGCGGAACATCGCGGCGATCCTCACGTTCGGTGAGAGCGACAACCTGATCGCACCGCCGAACGCGTCCGGCGCGCATGCCCCCGCATCGGTTATCGATCTGATCGGCTTCGCGAACGACAGCCTCGAAGGCGCGCGCACCACCGGCCGCTTCCAGGCGCCGCAGGGCTTTGGCGGCGGGCGCGGCTTCGGCGGCGGCCGCGGTGGTGGCCGCGGCGCGGCGGCGCCGGCGGCTGGCGGCCGCGGCGGCGGCCGGGGTGTCACGCCTCCCGCCACGACCGTGGCGCCGACCGACGTGGAGTACTTCCGCACGATCAGCGACCGCTATCGCGCGCTGACGGGCCTTCGCACGGCGCCGGCGACGCGCATCCCGGCCGGCGCGTTCTTCGAATACGGCTATTACCAGTTCGGCGTGCCGTCGTTCTCGACGCCGGGCTGGGGAATTGGCGCATCCGCTGAGGGTGCGGGGGCACCCGGCCGTGGCGGTGCCGCTCCGGGCCGTGGAGGTGCCGGTGCTCCTGGAGGTGCGGCTCCTGGTGGACGTGCAGGTGGACCTGGCGGCGCAGCGGGTCAGGCCGGCCGCGGCGGCGGTCCCGGCGGCGGCGGCGACAGCGCGGCCTTCGACCTGCGGCTCCTTCGCTGGATGGACGCCGAGAAGATCGACGGCTTCATCAACTGGACGCCCTTCAAGCACCCGACGCTCGGCGAGGTCGAGATCGGCGGCTTCCGCCCCTACGCGCTGAGCAATCCCGATCCCTCGAAGATCGTGGACCTCGGCAAGTCGCACACCGAATTCGTGACGTACCTCTCGGGCGTCTTCCCGAAGGTCTCGATCGCGAGCACCTCGGTCATCAGCCTCGGGGGCGGCCTCTATCGTGTGAAGGCCGAAGTGGACAACGGCGGATTGCTGCCGACGGCGTCTGCGCAGGGCGTCCGCTCGCGGTCGGTCAAGCCGACGATGGTGCAGCTCGGCGTGGACCCCGACGACATCGTCTCGGGGGATCCGAAGACCAATTTCTTCCCGACGCTCGCCGGGTCCGGCCGCCGCCAGTCCTACGACTGGGTTATCAAGGGCAAGCCGGGATCGACGGTGACGCTGAAGGCCGTTTCTCAAAAGGGCGGTTCCGCGACCGCCTCCATCACCCTCAAGTAGCCATGACGAACACAT
Source organism: Vicinamibacterales bacterium (assembly GCA_040881785.1). GTDB lineage: Bacteria > Acidobacteriota > Vicinamibacteria > Vicinamibacterales > 2-12-FULL-66-21 > JACDCA01. The sequence continues at coordinate 14,350 of JBBECO010000151.1, read as the reverse complement.
TACGACTCGCACAACTGGCACTCGCGGCGGCGCTCGTCGTCGTTCCCGCGTCGATGGGCGCGCAGCAGTCCCGGCCGGCGCCGATGCCGCCGGCGTCAGGCTCCGATCCCCAATTCAAGGTGCGGCTCGACTTCAACCGGTGGCACGACGTCGCCGAGCTGAAGTCGGACTTTGAGAAGCTCGAGAAGGCGTGGCCGAAGTTCCTCAAGCTCACGTCGCTCGGCAAGAGCCACGGCGGCCGAGACATCCTGCTGATGACCATCAACAACCCGGATACGGGCGGCGAGATGAGCAAGGCGGCGATGTACATCGAGGCCAACGTCCACGGCAACGAGATCCAGGGTTCCGAGGTGGCGCTCTACACCATCTGGTACCTGATGGAGAACTACGGGCGCATCGACCAGATCACGAAGCTCGTGAACGAGCGCGTGTTCTACATCGTGCCCACCGTGAATCCCGACGGCCGCGACCACTTCCTCAAGGGGACGGGCGCCGGCTCGCGCACGGGACACGTGCCGGTGGACGACGACAACGACGGCCTGTTCGATGAGGATGGCGACGACGACCTGAACGGGAACGGCGTGATCGAGCAGATCATCAAGTACGTGCCCGGGCAGGGGAACCTCCGGAAGAACGCGCAGGATCCCCGCATCCTCGAAGCGGTACCGCCCGGGCAGACCGGTGACTACATCTCGCTCGGCAGCGAGGGGATCGACAACGACGGCGACGGCCGCGTCAACGAGGACCCGGTCGGCGGCTACGACGGCAACCGCAACTGGGCGTCGAACTGGCAGCCGAACTACATCCAGGGCGGGGCGATGGACTTTCCCTTCCAGCTGCCCGAGGCGAAGGCGATCAACGACTTTCTGATGTCGCACCCGAACATCGCGGGCGTGCAGTCGTACCACAACAGCGGCGGCATGATCCTGCGCGGACCGGGCGCGGAGTGGCAGGGCGAATATCCGGGCGCCGACGTCAGCGTCTACGACGAGCTCGGCACGCAGGGGGAGCGCATGCTGCCCTACTACCGGTATCTGGTGATCTGGAGCGGCCTCTACACCGTCCACGGCGGGTTCATCGACTGGACGAACGACGGCCTCGGCATGCTCTCGTTCTCGAACGAGCTGTGGAACGGCGGGCAGTACTTCAACAGCCCGGCGCTGATCGAGCAGCGGGAGAATCCGAACAGCCCGATCGCGGGGCAGCGCGGGCAGTACTTCTTCGACGACTACCTCGAGTTCGGGGATCAGTACATCGCGTGGAAGGAGTTCGACCATCCGCAGTTCGGCAAGGTTGAGATGGGCGGATGGAAGAAGACGCAGGGGCGCGTGCCGCCGCGTTTCATGAACGAGGAGCTTTCGCACCGCAACATGGCGTTCACGCTCTACCAGGCCGACGAGATGCCGCAGATGACGAGCGGCGAGACGAAGGTCGAGGCGATCGGCGGCGGCGTCTACCGCGTGCGCGTGGACTTCACGAACACGAAGCTGACGCCGACCATCATGGCCAAGGCCGCGCAGAACAACGTCGTCCGTCCGGACCTGCTGACCGTTGAAGGCAAGGGGATCGAGATCCTGACGGCCGGCTGGGTGCCGAACAAATTCCGTCCGGGCGCGACGCAGCTGATCGACCAGAAGGAGCTCGACCGGATCCTGCTCCGTACGGGCGCGCCGGGACGCGCCACGCGCACCATCGAGTACATCGTCCGCGGCACCGGCGACATGACGGTGACCTACGACAGTATCAAGGGGGGCAAGGCTGTCGCGAAGGTGACGGTCAAGTAGGCCCGACCCTCTCGGTAGGTAGGCCCGACCTTTAGGTCGGGCGGAAGCCGAACGTCGCGGACAAGAACAAACTCCAGATACCAGGGTGCCCACTCGGGCCCCTGGGGTCTGGGGTTTTTCTTTTGTACGTTTGGGCGTTGGCCGGGTTGGGCGTTGGAAGTTGTGCGCGAAGGGGCTGCCCTTGGACTAGGATGAGCTTATGAAATCCAGCAGCCCGGTGCCGAATTCCGCCCTCGCGCGGCGCTTCGCGCTTGCGCTCACGCTCGTCCTCGTCACGGTGGCCGGCGCCGTCTCCCTGCCGGCCCAGCGCGGGCCCGGTCTCAGCCCGGAGCAGGTCGCTCAACGCTGGGACCGTGAAAAAGAACTCCACTCGCTCGCGGTGGTCGAGCGCAAGGTCATGATGCCGATGCGCGACGGCGTGCGCCTGGCGACCGACATCTATCGTCCGAAGAACGCCGACGGTCCGGTGCCCACGGTGCTGGTCAAGACACCGTACAACTTCAACTACTGGGACGTGCGCAACGGCGTCCCGTCCGACATGAGCGCGGCGCTCACGGCCATCAAGCGCGGCTACGCCTACGTCGTCCAGAACGAGCGCGGACACTTCTTCTCGGAGGGGAACTACGACATCCTCGGGCCGCCGGCGACGGACGGGTACGACGCGATCGACTGGATCACGAAGCAGGCGTGGTCCAACGGCAAGATCGGCGCGACCGGGTGTTCGTCAACGGCGGAGTATCAGCCGGCGGTCGCCGCGCTCGGACACAAGGGCTTCGCCGCGATGAACGTGCAGGGCTTCGGCGCGGGTGTCGGACGCGTAGGCCCGTACTACGAGCAGGGCAACTGGTACCGCGGCGGCGCCGTCCAGATGCTCTTCATCACCTGGATCTACGGCCAGCAGAACCAGGTCCGGCCGATGTTTCCGCGCGACACGCCGCAGGCCGATCTCGTCGCCGCCTCGCGCCTGTTCGATCTGGCGCCGCAGATGCCGCGCGTGGACTGGTCGAAGGGGCTCTGGCACCTGCCGGTGCAGGACATCCTGAAAGCCGTCGATGCGCCACGCGGGATCTTCGCCGACGAGATGCCGGTGGCCACCGGCGGGCGCATGATCCAGCGGGCGCCGAACGATCCGGCCTGGTACAAGGGCGGCCTGTGGCACGACGACATGACGCTCGACCTGCCGGGGCTGTGGCAGATGTCGTGGTACGACGTCTCGGTCGGGCCGAACCTTGCGATGTACAACCACGTCCGGAAGACAGCATCGAAGGAGGTCGCCGACCAGCAGTGGGCGATCATCGCTCCGGTCGGGCACTGCGGCTTCACGCGCGCGACCGAGAACACGGTCGTCGGCGAGCGCTCCATGGGTGACGCGCGCCTCGATTACGCGGAGATCATGTACGGATTCTTCGACCGCTTCGTGAAAGGTGTGACGAACACGCGGATCGACAAACTGGCGAAGGTCACCTACTTCACGATGGGCTCGAACACGTGGCAGACGTCCGACACGTGGCCGCCCGCGGGCGCCGCACCGGTGACGTACTACCTCTCGAGTGGCGGGAAGGCGAACACGCTGAAGGGCGACGGCGTGCTCACCTCCGCGCCGCCGGTACAGGATCAGCCGGATCGCTTCACGTACGATCCCATGAAGCCGGTGCCCTCGGTGGGCGGGAATGTGTGCTGCACCGGCAACGCCATCACGGCCGGTTCCTTCGATCAGCGGGAGAACGAATCGCGCGCGGACGTGCTCGTCTACACCTCGGAGCCGTTCAAGGACGGCCTCGAGCTGAGCGGACCGATCGTGCCCACGCTGTATGTCTCGTCGGACGCGAAAGACACCGACGTCACCGTCAAGGTGCTGGACGTCTACCCGGACGGCCGCGCCTACAACCTCGACGAGTCGATCCAGCGCATGCGCTATCGCGACGGTTACGACAAGCCGGCGGTGTGGATGGAAAAGGGCAAGGTCTACAAGGTCACGCTGCAGCCGCTCACCACCAGCAATTACTTTGCGCCCGGGCACCGGCTGCGGATCGAAGTGTCGAGCAGCAACTTCCCGCGGTTCGACCGCAACCTGAATACCGGCGGCAACAACTTCGACGAGGCGAAGGGGGTCACCGCGCAGAACGCGGTACACCACTCGAAGGAACATCCGTCGAGCGTCACCATCAGCGTCGTCAGGCCCTCAGGCGGGTCGGTGAATCGGCCGCCGTCCCGATGACGCGCTCGTAGCCCGCGATCAGTCGCGCCTTCGAGGAGCTCCGCCACAGTGGCGACCGAGTCCCTATGAGTGCCGCTTCACAGAGCGATCGAGGATGAAGCCGACGCCGAGCGCCAACAGCCCCGCGGCGATCACCGCCACGCCCCACGCCGGACGATCGAACCACTCGCGGTGCTGCGCGATGAAGAACAGCGCCGCGCCGAGATTGAGCAGTCCCGCGTAGTAGAAGCTGCGGCGCTGCCGCCGCTGGCTCAGGAGCATGATCGCCAGCGCGCAGAAGGCATACACCCAGTCCCAGCGGGGCGAGTACTCGCCGGTGCGGACGAGATATCCGAGCGGATGCAGCAGCGCGAACGGCGCGACGATGAACAGGAACTGCGCCGCCGTACCCGAGAGCGCCGTTCCGCGCCGGATGAGGAGCGATGCCGCGGCGTAGAACAGCGCGCCGTTGACGGTCATCGCGGCGACGGTGTCGAGCAGCCGCGGGGTGCTGACGTCGGGGGATTGCCAGGGGGCCAGGCTGAAGCCGCCGACGTGCTGCAGCGCGCGGCCGTCGAGCGCGAGCAGCTCCAGAACGACGATGAAGGCGGCCGCGGCCGCCAGGTACTGCGGACGGCTGAACCACGGCCGCGCCGTCCGTTCGGCAGCGACGCCGAGCGCCGCATAGACCGGCACCAGCGGCAGCAGGCGGAATGCGACGAGATCCCAGCGGCCGTCCTCGATCGCGCCGCGCAGCCCGAAGTCCGCGATCAGGGCGACCGTCAGCAGCAGCACCAGTACGGCGAACACCGTGCTGAGCGCCACGGTGCGCGTCCGCAGCGCGAGCCAGCCGCACCAGGCGCAGGCGATGCCGGCGGTGAACTGGAGCTGGCGGTTCGAGACGGCGTCGAACAGCTCGCGCGTGGATCCGGCCGCCGCGGTGAGCCACTGCGCCTCATGAAAGAAGATGAGAAGGAAAAGCGGTAGCAGCGCGACGGCGCCCAGGAAGAACGCCACCGCCACGGCCTTGTGATCACGGCGATACAGTAAGTGCGCGGCGGCGTTGAGGCCGATGAACGGAAGCGCCAGCACGACGAACGGCTGCGCGATGTCCTCGACGTTCTCGAACCAGCGGGCGGCCACGAAGTAGAAGAGGCTTCCGCACACGAGCAGGAAGGCGCCGAGGTACAGCGCGATCTGGGTGAACGACAGTGACCGGCTGGCGATGATCCAGTCGTCCTCGCGTGCGTCCAGCGCGGCGTACGCCGACTCGAGGCGCTCGGCTTCGTGCGGGTAGATCAGCTTCAGCCGCCGCCACTCCCGCACGTCGTCCATGTGCGGACCGACGCGCGTGCCAAGCGTCATCGCGTACGCCGAGGGCCGGGCGAGGACCGGCCTCCCGTCGAGCCATCGCCGGAGATCCGCGGCCATGTCGAGCGCGGACGGATATCGACGCGCCGGATCGCGCTCCATCGCCGTGAGCGCGATCGCCTGCAGCGGCTCGGGCGCCGCCGGATCGATTTCCACGGGCAGCCGCGGCACCTCGCCGGACGGCTGCGCGCCGGACAGCAGCTCGTAGAGGATGACGCCCAGCGCGTAGACGTCCGCCCGCGCATCGATCGGGCGCGCCGGGTCGAGCTGTTCGGGCGCGAGGTAGGGAGGCGTGCCGACCAGGTGCCCGCGCGCGGGATCGCCGGCACTGAGCCCGAAGTCGAGGATGCGCGGCCGCAGCTGCGCGTCGAGCATGATGTTCGACGGTTTGAGGTCGCGATGCTGCAGCCCGAGTGTGTGCGCGTGGTGCACCGCCTCGCACACCTCGACGAGCACACGCGCGCGATGCGCGAAGTCGAGCGAGGGGCCCAGCTTGCCCAGCTCGAACCCCTCGACCAGTTCCATGATCAGGACGGGCGGATCCGCGTCGAGCCGCGCTTCATGAATCTGGACGATGCGGCGGTCGGAAAACAGCGCGAGGGCGCGGGCCTCGCGCAGGAAGGCGTCGATCCGCGCGGCGCGACGGTCGCGATCGCCGCGGATGACTTTCGCGGCCACAACACGGTCGAGCGTCAGGTCGCGCAGCTTGTAGACCTCGCCCATGCCGCCGGCGCCGATGCGCTCGATCGTCTGAAAGCCCGCGAACGCCGGCAGCGCCCCTGGCGGGGCCGCCGGCGCCGGCGTCGCCGCGAACGGATCCTGCCCGAGTGACTCGGTGAGGGCAAGGTAGCGGCGGACCAGCGCGTCGAGCGCGGGGATGAGCTCGGGACGGTCGGCGCAAAGGTTCTCGAGCGGCAACCGGTCGCCGTGCAGCACGTGATGCTCGACGAAGCGCGCCAGCCGCGCTTCGAGCTCCGACGTCGTCGCGGGCGTCATCGCGGCATCTCCGAGAGCTTCAGTGTGAGCGCCGTCATCGCGCGCGCGAGCAGCATGCGCGCCGCGTCTTCGCTCCGTCCGGTCCGCGCGGCGATCTCGGCAAAGGACAGCTCCTCGAATTTTCGCATGAGGATCACGTCGCGGTGGTCCGCACGCAGGGAGTCGATCGCCGACTCGAGCCGCAGGGCTTCTTCGTCCAGGATCACCCGTGACAGCGCCGAGCGCGTGATGGCGGGCACCGGCGCCTCGTCGTCCAGGGGCACCTCGCGCGCGGCGTCCCGCCGCTGGCGGTGCTGGTGGTCGGCGCAGTCGCGGATCTCGTGCTCCGCAATGCGCGCGAGCCAGGCCATGAGAGATCGAGTGTCGTTCCCGCGGAGATCGCCAAGACGCTGAAACGACTTCAACAAGGTCGCCTGCAGGATGTCACGCGACTCCAGCCGCGCGCGTAGATCGCGCCCCAGCCGCAGGCGGATGAACGCCAGCAGCCGCCCGGCCGCGCGCTCGTACACGAGGTTCAGCGCCTCGGGCGACCCCGCCTTTGCCCGTTCGAGGAGTTCCGACCCGGTGTCGCCAAGCATCCGCGTGGATTATCCCGTACGGGGTGCGGGATGCGGGATGCGGGGTGCGGGGTGCGTGTTCGGTTCGCACCGCCCGTGCCGTCTACAAGGCAGGGAGACAGAAACCATGCGACACAGACTCACGATTCCGGCGGTGCTCGCGGGGGTACTGGCCGCGGGCTGCCTGCAGAAAGAGGTCACACACACGCTCTACCTGTCACCGGACGGCGCCGTCCGCTGGACGGTGGACGAGGCGGGGGTCTATTCCGACGAGGAGGATGTCGGGAAGCGCATCGCGGAGGAACAGGGCTTCATCGGTCCGGCGCTGATCGGCGAGCACACCACCGCGCAGGGGTTCCGGGCCATGGGGCCCGATGGCCTGGTGCGGACGACGGTCGTCCGCGACGAACGGCCGTTCCATGTCATCACCGAGACGCACTTCTTTCGCGCCGACCGGGCGTTCGAGCGGCTGCTCAAAGGCGTTGGGATCAGGGGATCGGCGAGCCTGGTCATTGACGGCAACCGCGGCTCGCTCCGCATCCGGTTCGACTACTCACGAGAACCGGAGCCGGGGCAGGAGCAGGGCGGCCCGGTCGTGCGGATGCTGGAGGACCTTGACGAGCTGCGGTTCGTGCTGACGGAAGGGAAGTTCATCGCCGGCGGCGGGTTCGACGTGCCGGATCGCGCGAAGGCGGTGATTTCGCGGGAATGGATCGAAGCCGCCAGCAAGGCGGAGGATGAGAAGCGTGCGATCGAGCTCGTGCTGACGTGGCAGCTTTGGGAAGGAACAGCAGGTGAGCCGATGCGCTAGTGCCAGTACCCGATCGTTCGCGACGTGTCACCAACTGCCTCCATGGGTTTACCAAGGAGGCTGCAAAGAAAGAATGTGGGGAAGCCCTGTCCGAAGAAGACGACAGGCGCAAACACCTCAGCCAGACGATTGCGCGCAGGGAGTTTGCGTTCGAAAATAGGTGTGCAAGGGGTAAAAGAGATGGCTGAGACGCGGGAGTCGCTGAAACAGATCAGCCGGCACGAGCCGAACGGAGAGATCGATCGCCAGGGGGGGAGGGGACCATCCTCGCGACACGCCCTCCAGCCCGGCGACGCGCTGATCGTCGTCGACGTTCAGATCGATTTCTGCCCTGGCGGCGCGCTGCCCATCGAGCATGGCGACGAGGTCGTTCCGGTGCTCAACCGCTGGATCGCCGCGGCGGTGGATGCGCGCGTTGCCGTGTACGCGTCTCGCGACTGGCACCCTGCCGGACATCTCAGCTTCGCCGAGTCCGGCGGGCCATGGCCGCCGCATTGCCTCCAGGACAGCGAGGGCGCCAGATTCCATCCCGACCTGAAGCTGCCGGGCTCCGTAATCATCGTCACGAAGGGTGTGCGGTTCGATCGGGACCAGTATTCGGCGTTCGACGAAACAGGACTCGCGGCGGAGCTGCGGAAATCAGGCGTGAGCCGCGTGTGTGTCGGTGGCCTGGCGCAGGATGTCTGCGTGCGCGCCACGGTCCTGGACGCGCGGCGGCACGGATTCGAAACCACTGTGATCGCCGATGGCACTCGTCCCGTGACACCTGCCGGCCGGCACACGGCGAATGAAGAGATGCGGCAGGCGGGAGCCCGGTTCGAGATGACCGACGACGGGCAGTCATGATGGGCGGGCGATCGAACGAGCTGGGACTCTTCACCGACCTGTACGAGCTCACGATGCTCGAAGCCTATCTCGCAGAGGGCATGACCGACACGGCGGTCTTCACGCTATTCGTCCGCCGCCTGCCGGAACACAGGAACTTCCTGCTCGCGTGCGGACTCGAATCAGTGCTGGCGTACCTGGAGCAGTTGCAGTTCACCGACGAGGATCTGACGTACCTGCGCTCACTGGATCTCTTCTCGGATGCGTTCCTGACCTCGCTGCGCGCCCTCCGATTCACGGGCGACGTCTGGGCCGTACCGGAAGGGAGACCCATCTTCGCGAACGAGCCGATCCTGGAGATCATCGCTCCACTTCCACAGGGTCAACTCGTCGAAACGTTCGTCATGAACCAGGTCCATCTCCAGATGGTGCTCGCATCGAAGGCGGCGCGGGTTGTGGCGGCTGCGCGAGGCCGCAAGGTGGTGGAGTTCGGGGCACGACGGACGCACGGTATCGACGCGGCGCTGAAGGGTGCACGCGCGGCGTACATCGCCGGCGTTGAGGCAACGTCGAACGTTCTGGCGGGCAAGATGTACGGGATACCGGTCGCCGGGACGATGGCGCACAGCTACGTCCAGGCGCACGGCGACGAACGCAACGCGTTTCGGGCGTTTGCGCGGACTTTTCCCGGCACCGTGCTCCTCGTGGATACGTACGACACACTCGAAGGCGTCCGTCGCGTGATCGAGCTTGTCAAGAACGCGCCAGAGGACGTCAGAGTCACCGCCGTGCGTCTGGATTCAGGCGATCTGAACGCGCTTGCAAAGGAGGCACGCCGCCTGCTCGACGCCGCCAGCCTGCCGCAGATCGGCATCTTTGCGAGTAGCGAGCTGGACGAGCACGACATCGCCGACCTGCTCGACAGCGACGCACCTATTGACGGCTTTGGTGTGGGCACCGAATTGGGCGTGTCCGACGACGCGCCATCGCTTGATATCGTATACAAACTGTCCGAGTTCCGCGGCGAAGGGCGCACCAAGCTCTCGCGCGACAAGCCTGTCCTGCCCGGGCGCAAGCAGGTGTTCAGGCGCGAAGAAGCCGGCAGGGCCACGGGCGATGTGATCGGCCGCGCGGAGGAGCGCCTCGAAGGACGGCCACTGCTCCAGCTGGTCATGCGTGGTGGACGGCGAACCTCCGAGGGCGCGACGGACCTCCCATCGATCCGGCGGCGCGCGGCGGAGGAGCTGGCGGGTTTGCCAGGGCACGTCACCGCTCTCGAGCCTGCGGATCCGCCCTACCCTGTCAGGGTCAGTGCCGCCCTCGAGCAGCATCACACGCGTGTGCGGGAGGCCGTTGTCACGAAGTGATTTTGCTTCAACCCGGTGTTCAGCGGGAGTCCCGTGACTTTCAAATGCGATCTGTTGGGGTCGTTTGGCGCCCGCCTGGCACCCCGCTCCGGGTCGAGAAGGTACGTGAGGCCGGCTCCGGCGCCGCATGGATCCGGCGTCCGGCCTGGCGCTGATCGATCCGGAGGCCCCCCTTCGCTGAAACGGGGCGGATACGGTAGGCTCTGCGCCATGCGCAGAGCCATCCTATTTGCCGCCCTTGTGCTCACGGCGACGTCCGCGAGCGCACAGCCAGCGTTTCAGCCGGCGCCCGAGCTGTCACCCGGCACCAGGTACGACACGAACATCCCGACGATCACGCAGGTACTTGGCTACGATCACGGCGAGCGCATCACGACGCCCGACGACGTCGGGCGCTACCTGAGGGCCCTGGCGGATGCCGCGCCCGACCGCGCGCGGCTCACCGAGTACGCGCGCAGCTGGCAGGACCGCCCGCTCTGGCTCTTCATTGTCGGCAGCCGCGAGCGGATGGCGCGGATCGACGAGATCAAGGCAAGCCGGCAGCAGCTCGCGAATCCGGCGCCGGGCGACGCGTCGGGGCTCATTCAGAACCAGCCGGTGATCACGGCGCTGACGCACAGCGTGCACGGCAACGAGGCGTCCGGGGTGGACGCGGCGCTGGCGGAGGCGTATCATCTGCTCGCGGCGACCGGCGACCCGACGGTCGATCTGATCATGCGCGAGTCGATCGTGCTGATCGATCCGATGCAGAACCCCGACGGGCGCGCGCGGTTCATTTCGTCGAACACGCACGCGCAAGCGATGCGGCCGGATCCGGATCCCGTGGCGGCCGAGCACGACGAAGGCTGGCCCGGTGGCCGGACGAATCACTACTTGTTCGATCTCAACCGCGACTGGTTCCCGCAGAACCATCCCGAGTCGCAGGGTAAGGTGCGGTTCCTGCTCGACTGGCTGCCGCAGGTGACCGTCGACCTGCACGAGATGGGCGGCGAGAGCCAGTACTACTTCCCGCCGGCGGCCGCGCCGAACACGCCGAACACCACCGAGGCACAGCGCAACTGGATGGTGACGTTCGGCCGCGCCAACGCCGCGCGCTTCGACGAGCGCGGCTTCCACTACTTCATGCGTGAGATCTACGACTCCTTTTATCCCGGGTACGGCGCGTCGTGGCCGTTCTTCATCGGATCGCTCGGCAAGACGTTCGAAATGGCCGGCACGCGCGGCCTTGCGCTGCGCCGGAGCGACGGCACGCTGCTCACCTATCGCGACGGCGTCGTCCGCCATTTCACGGCGGCGATTCAGACGGCGGCCACCGCGGCGGCGAACCGCGAGAAGATGCTGCGCGATTTCGTGGACTATCGCCGCTCGGCCGTCGCGGAAGGCGGCACGACGGAGTATGTGCTGGCCGCAGGGAACGACCCGACGCGAGCGGAGCGACTCGCTGATCTCCTGATGAAGAACGGCCTCGAGGTCCGGCGCGTCGAGGCGCCCGTGAAGGTTGCGGGGCGCGAGATCGCGGCCGGGTCGTTCATCGTGCCGCTCGCGCAGCCGATGGGGCGCTTCGTGCGCACGCTGCTCGATCCGCAGACGACGATGGGCGACGAGTTCATCGCGGAGCAGGATCGGCGGCGGAAGCTGCGGATGCCGGATCAGATCTACGACATCACGGCGTGGAGCCTGCCGCTGCTCTACGACGTCGACCTCATCGTCACGGACCGGCCGACCGGGGCGAAGACGGCGGCGTGGACGAGCGCGGCGCGGCCCGCGGCGCCGGTGCCCGCGGCGAAGGTCGGCTATCTGATCCCATGGGGCGCCGGCATGGCATCGGCCATGTCCGACCTCACGCGCGAAGGGATGACCGTTCGCGCGGCTGGCGCCGGCTTCACGCTCGCCGGGCGGCAATACGGCATCGGCACGGCCGTCGTGCGGGCCGACGAGAACCCGGATGACGTGCGCGATCGCCTCTCGCGCGTCGCCGCCGCGCACAATCTCGAGGTCCTGCCGATCGATACCGCCTGGAGCGACGCGGGGGCGTCGCTCGGCAGCAATCATGTGCGCATCGTGAGGACGCCGCGCGTGCTGCTGGTGTGGGACGCGCCGGCGCAGAGCCTCTCGGCAGGATGGGCGCGCTTCTCGCTCGAGCGGCGCTTCAATCAGCCGGTCACAGCCGTGCGGGCGGGATCGCTCGGCCGCGCGACGCTCGCGAACTACGACGTGATCGTCGTGCCGGCCGGCAGCTATGGGTCAGTGCTCGGCGGCGCGATGCTCGATCGGGTGCGCGAGTGGATGCGCACCGGCGGCACGCTGATCACGCTGGGCGAGGCGTCGCGCTGGGCGGCGAGCGCCGGGCTGCTCGACACCTATACCGAGCTCCGCGGCGGCCGGCCGGATCGGCCCGCGGCTTCACAGGGTGGACAGCCCGCCAGCGGCGCCGCCCCCGCCAGGCCGTCCGGCGAGGACACATACGACTATGACGCCGCCATCACGCCGCCGCGCGAGCGGCCCGAAGCCACGAGCGGCGTCATCACGCGCGTGCTGATGAACATGGAGCACTGGCTCTCGTCGGGCACCGACGGCGAGATCCAGGCGATGGTCGAGGGCAACCGCGTCTTCCGGCCGCTGACGCTCGATCGCGGCACGAACGTCGGCGTCTACGCCGCCGGCGATCGCCTGGTCGCCGGCGGTCTCGTCTGGCCGGACGTCGGCGCGCAGCTCGCGCAGAAGGCGTTCCTGATGCACCAGCCGGTCGGCCAGGGCCACATCATCGCCTTCGCCGAGGATCCGAACTTCCGCGGCTTCACCGAGCTCACGCAGATGCTGCTGATGAACGCCGTGCTCTTCGGCCCGATCCGATGACCGGCAGACACTCCCGTTCGCCGGCGCGCTGCGCCGTGTACCGCCGGAACACGGTCCGCGCGTCCTCGAGGCCCAGCGCCGATCGCCAGCTCGAGCCGCGGAACGTAGGCACGCACGGGATTGCAGGAACAGTGAGGAGCAGATGCCGCGTTTAGGAGTCGTGATCGCCAGTACACGTGAAGGACGAGTCGGCGCGCCGGTAGCCGACTGGTTCCTCGATCAGGCCCGCCAGCACGGCGGCTTCGACGTCGAACTGCTGGATCTCGCCGCGGTGAACCTGCCGCTGCTCTCGGAGCCCAATCACCCGCGCTTGAAACGATATACGCAGGCCACGACGAAGGCGTGGAGTGCGACCGTGGACGCGCTGGATGCGTTCGTCATCGTGACGCCTGAGTACAACTTCAATTCCCCACCGGCCCTCGTCAATGCACTCGATCATCTCTACATCGAGTGGAATTACAAGGCGGCGGGTTTCGTGAGCTACGGGGGGATCTCCGGAGGTCTCCGCTCGGTGCAGACCACGAAACTGCTGCTCGGCGCGCTGAAAATGGTGCCGATCGTGGAAGCCGTCACGATCCCGTTCGTGGCCAGGGAACTCCAGGACGGCCGGTTTCCGGGCACCGAGAAGACCAACGCCTCCGCCACGACCATGCTCGACGAACTGCTGCGCTGGACCACCGCGCTCGCGGCGCTCAGGACGCCCTGATGGAATCTACGCCGTCACCCTCATTCGGGCCGACTCGTTCCTCAACCCGCTTGCCATCACGAACCACGACTACGGCGGTACCCGTCTGCCGGGCAATCTCCCGCGCCCGCTTCGCGGCCCTGGCGAGCGCCTTTGGCACGGCCTGCATGTCCGCGTCGGGAAGCGTGGATTCGCGTGTCGTGGTCATGGGAGTCTGCCTTCCTCCAGCAGTACCGCGGCATCACCGCTGTTGTCGAACCACTGCCAGTAGTCCACGTTCCGGCGATAGACGTCCGCGAAATTGCGAAGTCCTGAGGCGAATCACCGGCGAATCGTCGCGGCCGGCACATCATGCCCGCCCTGGGCAACCCGCATCGCCACCCTGGCGATCGCGTCCTCCGGCGTGGGCAGCGAGAGAAAGACGAGCTTGACCCTGTAGCCCGATGCCCGCCACGCCGCGATCATACGCACGTACGTCAGCCCCGACAAGGTGGACTCGAACGCGAAGTTGCGGCCGGCCGCGGCGTGGCGAGCGATCTCCTCGAGCATCAGCCGCCCGGCCCGGAAGGCGGCGCCTTCTGGATGGAAGGGGGAGAGGCCCGCCGCGATCAGGTCCCCATTGACGAACTCGGGGCAGCCGGCCTCCTGAGGCAGGAACTCTCGCGCAAACGTCGTCTTGCCGGCGCCGTTCGGGCCGCCGATGATGACGATCTTCTTCTCGCCGTCAGTCATGCGGCGATATCGGTCGAGGTTCGCCACATCGTTGAACGCATCTCTGATCATCAGTGTAGGGCAGTATGCCACGCCGAGTGGGATGCCAGCGCCATCCTCCGTCACACGAGCCCGCGAAGTGCCACAATGGTGGGATGTCTCCGACACTTCGCACCGCCTCTACCGCCGG
>JBBECO010000150.1:0-3279 GCA_040881785.1 Vicinamibacterales bacterium | reverse complement strand
GTGTCGTCCGAGAAGCTCTCGACGAGCGGGTGCCGCTCGAGCGCCTGCTGCACGATTCCCCGCTGCACGCCGATGCCACGACCGTGGATCAGGCGCACCTCTCTCAGACCTGCCGCATGCGCCTCGTTGACATATTCCTCGACGACCGAGGCAATGTCCCGCGGCTGGAAGGGGTGCAGGTCCAGTTCGCCCTCGATGGGGATGCGGTGAGGATCCATCATCGGTCTGTCAGCATTTATCAGTGCTCGCGGGGCCCCACCCCCGCTCGCTCGCGCTCGGCGGCGGCGCTCCGCGCCGCTACACTCCGTCGCCTCGCGCGGGCTGCAGGCGCTCCTCCTTCTCGTACACCGCCGTGACCGCCGTCGAGATCCCGCCGCGGACCGAGAAGTCGCCGACGACCGTCATCCGTCTCGGGCGGCAGGCGGCGACCAGGTCGTCGAGGATCTGGTTGGTGACCGTCTCGTAGAAGATCCCCTGGTTCCGGAAGCCCACCATGTAGTATTTCAGCGCCTTCAGTTCCAGGCACAGCTCGTCCGGGACGTAATAGATCTGGATCTCGCCGAAGTCGGGGAGGCCCGTTTTGGGACACACTGAGGTGAACTCGGGGCAGCGGATCTCGATCTCGTAGTCGCGGCCGGGGCGGGGATTGGGGAACGTCTCCAGCGTGGCGGTGGGCATGACGAAAAATTGTAGCATTCGGGCCGATTTTTCGAGGTTTCTGCGCCTATGCTGATTGACACCGGAAAAAGGAGAACGATAGGATACCGGCTGACTCGATCCACGGACGGTCGTCATTTTCTCCGCAGCCGCCGATCGCGCGCGCGGCCGATGCGGGAGTTGTTGAGCGCGCCCTAGCAAGGGGAATATCCAATGGCAGAGGCCCGCAGGATGGGCAAATCAGAGTTGTTCTCGCATTTCGCGGATCGCTTCGAGATGAAGCGGACGCAGGCGCGGGAATTCTTCGACGAGCTGAACACACTCGCGGAGAAGGAGCTGAAGCGTTCCGGTGAGTTCGTGATTCCCGGAATGGTGAAGCTCGTGGTGCAGAAGCGCAAGGCGCGCATGGGCCGCAACCCGGCCACCGGAGAGCAGATCAAGATCGCGGCCAAGACCGTCGTCAAGGCGCGCATCGCGAAGCAGCTCAAAGACACCGTACTTCCGAAGAAGTAGAAACACGGATTGCACGGATGACACGGATTTCACGGATCAACACCCGTGTTTTCCGTGTTCTCCGCGGTCCGCGACGCTCGCGGCATTCGTGGAATCCGTGTATCAGCTCGCCGCCGCAAGTACCCGACTGTAGACCGTCGCCGGCGCCAGCCGCTCGACCCTCGACTCCAGACTCATCATCGTGTCGTCGTCGATGATGATCCGGTCGGAGCCCCCCAGCAGCACCTCGCAGCTGTACCTCCGCGTCCCCCGGCCCGTGCGCTGTTCGTAATAACGGAGCGCGTAGCTCCGTCCGTTGACTTCGATCTGCGCCGTTTTCACCAGCTTGAGAAACATCGCTCACCCTCCCCGGGGTCCCTAACTCCGTTCAAAGCACGTTGCACGTGGCACTCACCCGGCAATGAGCGCGATCGGCGGGGCCGTCGCGCGCGGGAACTCCAGCACGAAGGTCGTGCCCTTGCCGACTTCGCTCGCCACCCGGATCTGTCCGCCGAGCTGTTCCACGATTTTTTTCGAGATCGCCAGGCCGAGCCCGAGCCCGCGCCGCTTGGTCGTCACGAAGTCTTCGAAGATGTCGTGCAGACGCTCGGCCGGGATGCCGCAGCCCGTGTCGTAGACCTTCATCAGCACGCGGCCGTCATGCACCTCGGTGGCGGCGACGACGAGGCCGCCGGGGGCCGTGGCCTGGATGGCGTTGAGAATCAGGTTGCGGTGCACGCGGCCGATCGCGAAGAGGTCCCCTTCGACGTAGACGGGCTCGTGCGCGAGTTCGGCGCGCAGCGTCAACCCCGCGGTTTCCGCCAGCGGCGTCATCGTGTCCACGGCCTCGCGCAACGACGCGTTGAGGTCCACGGCGAAGCGCTCGAGCGGCATCGGTCGCGCGATGTTGCGCAGATCGTCGAGCACGCGCTTGACCGTCGCCAGCTCCCGCTCGACGGTCTGGCGGAAGGTCGCGCGATACTCCGCATCGTCGAAGATGCGCTGAATGAGCTTGCAGCTGTTGCCGATCGTCTGGATCGGGTGCGAGAGGTCGTGCACGAGGCCCGCCGCGATCCTGCCGAACATGACCTGGCGCTCCTGCTTGCGGATCTCGTCCTGCAGCTCGACGAGGCGATCGGCCATGGCGTTGAACTGCGTGCCGAGCTGCGCGATCTCGTCGCGGCCCGTCGGCGTCACACGCGCGTCCATGCGGCCGGCGGCGAGTGCGTCGGTGACTCTCGTGAGCGCGAAGATGCGGCGGATGAAGGAACGGCCCCACCAGGACCCGGCCGCCACGGTCGCGAGCAGCGCGATCGCGATGGCGAGGTACAGCTGCCGTTCGAGGCGGTACGCGACGGCGAGCGCTTCCTCCTCGGGCTGTTCGATCAGGACCGTCCAGTTGGGCGTGCCGATCCTGGCCGCGACGCCGACCATGGTCCCGGACGCCGTGGCGACGCGCGGCAGCCGCCGGCGGATGTCCGACTCGCTCAGCGCCGCCAGGCCTCGTTCTTCGGCCGTCGCCGGCGCGCGGTCGGCCGCGAGCCGCCGTTTGTCGGGATCACCATGCGCGATGAAGCGTCCTTCTTCGTCGATCAGCATGGCGAACCCGCGGGTGCCGATGCGGATCTCGTCGACCTCCCGCCAGAGCTGTTCGAGCGAGATCTCCGCGACGATCCAGCCGCCCCTGGCGGGCTCGTCGTCGAACGGAATGGCAATACGAGCCGTGGGCAGCTGGTCGGCGTCCATCTCCGGCGGCGCCACGGTGAACCGCCGCTCGCCTCCGGATACGATCTTGAACGCCCGCGGGACCGTGCGGCTCGAGAACCGGGGAATGCCCGCCGCATCGACGACGGAGATCTCCCGGAGCTCGTCGAAGTCCATGACGTGGTTGCTGAGCACACGCTGCCGCTGCCAGTCGGCGAGCTGGATGCCGTGCAGCTGGCTCCCGATCGATTCCAGGATCCGCCGGTTGTTTTCGAAGTAGTCGCGGAAGCGCGCGGCGACCTGTCGCGCCACGGCCAGGTTGCCCGCGCCCACGGACTGTTCGGTGGCGCTCCGGAGCGACCGCACGGACATCACGCCGTAGATCAGCAGCGGCGCGATCGCGGCCGCGGCCACGAAGAGGGCGAA
>JBBECO010000149.1:0-3323 GCA_040881785.1 Vicinamibacterales bacterium | reverse complement strand
CCCGATTTCGTGGGCGCGGCCTATCCCGAATGGGCGCCCGACGGCGATCGCCTGCTGTTCCTGGGAAATCGCGACGAGAAACTGCCCGCCGACGAGAGCATCGACTGGTGGGTGACGTCGCTGGGCGAAGATCCGCCGGTCTCGACGGGCGCGCTCGAGGCAACGCGAGCCAGGGACCTCAGTGGTCCGCTGCTGGTGTATCCCTGGGCGCTGATCCCGTCGGCGTGGCAGGACGACAACGTCCTGATCTTCGCCGCCCGTTCCGGTGACAGCCGGAACCTGTGGCGGATGGGAATCTCACCCGACACCTCGAAGGTGAACGGCCGCCCCGAGCGCATGACCTCCAGTTCCGCGATCGAGGAAGCTCCCTCTGTCGCCTCCGCGGCCGGCGATGACGTGAAAGTC
The DNA here is from genome assembly GCA_040881785.1 of Vicinamibacterales bacterium. Lineage (GTDB taxonomy): Bacteria > Acidobacteriota > Vicinamibacteria > Vicinamibacterales > 2-12-FULL-66-21 > JACDCA01. The sequence continues at coordinate 2,918 of JBBECO010000149.1, read as the reverse complement.
GCCTTCGCGAGTCTGCTCGAGAACAGCGATATCTGGAGCCTGCCGCATGATTGGAGCCGGCCACATCAGACGAACAGCGACAACGCCCGCGGCAAGCTGCGGCAGCTGACACGGGGCTCGGAAGCGGATTTCCACCCGGCGGTCTCCCCGGACGGCAGGAACATGGCCTTCGTCTCGGCCCGCTCCGGGCGTCACGAGATCTGGCTCAGGGACCAGGAGACCGGGTCGGAGACGGTTCTCACCGCCAGCCAGATCGACAAGTACAACCCGAAATTCGCCCCTGACGGCACGAAGATCTCTTTCGCCACGCATCGAGGCGGGAAGTGGGATATCCGGCTCGTGCCCACCAGCGGCGGCACCGCAGAAACAGTCTGCGAAGGTTGCGGCCAGGCGACTGGCTGGTCCCCGGATGGCAAGTACTTGATCGGGAACTCGGTCGACGGGCGGGTGTACCTGGTTGATGTCGCCTCACGACGCCGGATCGATCTCATCCATCTGAGCCAACGGTGGTTCGCGAGCGGCTCCTTCTCCCCCGACGGTCGATGGATCACGTTCCTGGAAGTACCTTACCGTGAGTTCATTGCCCCGTTTCAAGGGGAGACACCGCCACCCGAAAGCTCCTGGACCACCGTTATCGCGGAGCTGGCAAAATGGTTCCCGGACGGGACGGGCGTCTACGGCGTTTCCGACCACGATGGGTTCAGCTGCCTCTGGGCCCAACGGCTCGATCGGGCGACGAAGCGTCCGGTGGGCGCGCCGTCCGCGATCTTCCATTCGCACGAGGCCCGGCTCACCATCACAGATGCGACCGTCGCGAGGTCGCTCGACGGCTTCGTCTTCGGTCGCACCGAACAGACCGGCAACATCTGGATGGCACAGTGGAAGCGCCTCCGCTGAATGCGCCCGTGACCACAAGGCGACACGACGGCCGAGACCTGCGCCTCGGTGGGCGTTTTTTGGAAAGAAGAGTCTGCACCGTAACTTCCTTCAGTGCTCTCCACGCCGCAGAAACCTGGCAGCCCTAAACGCTCTGGCCTGCCGGCCGACCCCACGGCCGAGAAGGATCCGAAACTGCTGGCTGACGCCGCGTGGCGCGGCAACTCGCTGGTGATGAAGACGACGGCGACGCTTGCGGGCGCCACGACCCAGATCATCCGCGTCTGGACGCTCGATGCGGAAAACCAGCTGCTCGTCGAGGCGACGACGGCCGTGGATACGCCACAGATGCGCACCGTCAAGGCGGTCTACAAGAGGAAATAGGGCGACGGTCATCCCTGCACGCACGTGGACGTGACGATGGGGCCACACACGGCGCGCAGTTTCCGCCGCCTTGTGCTGCGGTGTTCGTCAGGCGGCGCGGGCGATCATCGGAGGACGTCGGCCTGAATGACGACGTGCACGCCGGCGACGACGCGGGGGGCGCCGGCAGCGACTCTCGGGACGAAGAGCGCCCGGACGATGTCGCGGCCCGCCGTGCCCGGCGGCAACGGGCGGTGAGACAGTGACGCTGCCGTTGCCTTCAGAGCAGCCGGCGTGACCGGTTTCCGCGAGAACCAGGCTTCGCCCACCAGCAGCCGCGATCCCTGAACGGCGTCGGCGACGACATCCCACTCGGGTTCGGCGCCGTGCCAGTAGCGTCGGGCTGGGCTCCACGGGCCGAGCCGGGCAAGGGCGCCGCGCGCGAGCCTCGGGACGGCGGCGCGACACAGATCCTCCCACGCCTGTGCGACCAGTGTGTCCCAATGCGGTGCGAGCAGCGCCATCCGAGAGGCCCGCGTCCCCGCTGTCAGCGCCGCGCGGTTCGGCGCGACGACCCGGAACCAGAGCCGCAGGAACGGATCGTCGATCTTGTAGAGACTGCGCTTGCCGCCACGCGCGGGATCCCCATAAGGTGCCTCGCGGCGAATGAGACCCATCCCCAGGAGTCGATCGAGCGGCTTGCCGAGCGATGTCGCGGGGCGTCCGAGCCGGCCGGCGATCTCTGAGACACGGTGCGCCCCGGCGCCGATCGCGTCGAGGACGGGCCGCACCTCGAGCGCGGACGGCGACTCTTCCATCAGGAGGCGTTCCGCCTCGCTGAATAGCGGGCCAAGCGGGTCCAGCACCAGGGCGGCGATACGGTTTCTCGCCGGACCGCGCCTGGAGGCAGCGAGTTCCCAATAGCGAGGCACGCCGCCCCACGCGGTCCACTGCTCGACGAGATCGACCCCGGACACGTGATCGAGCGCGTCCGCGAGGAATCTCGGGGCCAGCGGTTGAATGTCCAGCAGGACGCGCGCGCGGCCGTAGAGGGGCGCGTCGGGGGCGAGCGCCAGGCCCTGCATCATGCGCTGGCTCGAGCCGGCGATGGCGACGCGCAGCCGCGCCCGAGCGGCGTCGTGGTCGATCCAGCGCTGGAGCACGCTCGGCAGTTCCGGCGAACTCGCGACGAGGTAGGGCAGCTCGTCGAGCACGACAGGGCCCCTGAACCCATGGGCACTCGCGTCCGCGGCGAGGCGGGACAGCAGTCGCTCCCAGTCAGGATACGTGACGTCGCCGAAGCCGGGTAGCCGTGCCCCCAACGCCCCCGCCAGATACGCCCGCTGGACCTCCGGGCTGGACTGGTCCGCGACCGTGTAGAGCCCGTCCTCGCGGTCGCACCATTCGAGCAGAAGTCGGGTCTTGCCGATCCGCCTTCGTCCCCAGACGACAGCGAGCCCGATGTCCAGTTCCCGCAGCGCAGCGAGCTCGGCTCCCCGGTTGATGAACAACATTATGCCGAATAGAATAATTCCATTGAGAATAATAATCAAGCAGCTGTCGTCCCGCGACTCCCCCCCGCCGGCGCCTTTCAGCCGGGAACGGCTGATCGCCAACGACAAGAAGATCGATATGACGATCGGGATCTATCCGAGACAGAAGAGCGTGCCGTCGGTCGA
>JBBECO010000148.1:8216-21614 GCA_040881785.1 Vicinamibacterales bacterium | reverse complement strand
GCGCCGCCGGGTCGAAGAAGGCCGCCATCACGCGCGTCGGCGCCGCGCCAATCATGAGGGTGTGTTCGAAGCTGCCCGCGCTTCGCGCGGATGGCAAATGGGACATGGTAAATGGTAAAGCACTATTCTTGGGGGCATGCAGGAGCGGCCAACGGCGGACGCGAGCTGGGACGAGCACTATCAGGACGAGCGCGACGCGGCGGTCCTGTACCGGAGGCTGGCGGCCATCGAGCCGGTGACCGAACGCCGCGAGCTGTTCGAGCGGCTTGCCGTGGTGGAGGATCGCCATGCCGCCCGGTGGGAAGAGCTGTTCCGTGAGGCGGGTCGTCCCCTGCCGGCTTACAAGACGGCACTGCGGACCCGTGCGCTCGCGTGGATGGCGAAGGCCTTCGGGCCGTCCGCGGTCCTGCCGATGCTGCTCGCCGAAGAAGGACGCGAAGTGCAGGCCTACCTCGGCATGGCCCGCGGCTCGGCACACCAGGCGACGCACCAGGCCGCGGTGGATATCGCGTCCGACTCGGCCGTCCATGCGCGCGAGCTGTCGGAGATCATGGGGCGCGAAGGGGAGCCCTGGCACACCGGCGGCGCCGGCGGCATGCTCCGCAGCGTCGTGTACGGGTTCAACGACGGCCTGACGGCGAACTTCGGCCTGGTCGCGGGCGTCGTGGGGGCGAACGTGGGGCCGCAGATCGTGATCATCAGCGGCGTCGCCGGCGCCCTTGCCGACGCGCTGTCGATGGGCTCGAGCGGATACCTCGCGGCCAAGAGCGAGCAGGAAGTCCACGCCCATCAGATCGAGATGGAGCGCCACGAGATGCGCCTGATGCCGGACCTCGAGGAAGAGGAGCTGGCGCTGATCTACGAGGCGAAAGGGCTGCCGAAAGACCGCGCGCAGGAAACCGCGCGGCACATGATGCAGGACCCGGCGCAGGCGCTCAACGCCATGGTGCGCGAAGAGCTGAACATCCACCCGGCGGAGCTCGCCCCGCTGAAGGACGGCATCGTGACCGGCTCGGCGACCGCCGTCGGCGCCTTCATTCCCATCGCGCCGTTCCTCGTGATGGAACACGCGAGCGCGGTGTGGGTCTCACTCGCGGTGAGCATGCTCGCGCACTTCGCGATCGGCGCCGCGCGCAGTCTCTTCACCGGCCGCGGCATCTGGGCCAGCGGCCGCGACATGTTCATCGTCGGTTTCGGCGTCGCCGCCGTCGGCTACCTCTTAGGTGAGGTGATCACCCGATTTTTGTAACGCGAGCACCCAGCACCAGCACCAGCACCAGCACCAGCACCGCGCACGGCGCACCGCGCACCGGCACCCAGCACCTAAGGCCGCTTCCGCAGTGTCTGCACGTACGTCACGACGTTCCAGATCTGCTGTTCGGTGAGTTCGTCCTTGAACGGGGGCATCTTGTACGGACGCCTCCGGCCGTTGAGAATCTTGTAGAAGACGACGCCGTCGGGATTGCGGCCGGCGCGCTTCGGATTCGTGAGGTCCATCTCCGTCGCGTCGGGTTCGGCGTCGGGGCCGTCGCCGAGACCGCCGGGGCCGTGGCAGCGCTGGCACTTGTCCTTGAAGATCGCCTTGCCGGTCGCGAGCGTGGCGTCATCGGCGGTCAGCGGATTCTTCTTCGTGTCGGCGTCGTCGCCCAGGATCCACCCGGTGGGCGTGGCCTGCGGGGCGTCCGAGGAGCCGAGAGCCACCAGAGAGGTGACGGTCATCGCGGCGATGGCCGCGGACCACATGAGGCGGTTTCGCATCCCAAAATGATACAGTTTTTTCGAGGTGTGTCGTCACGATGAAGGAGCCCAAGAAGGCGCCGAAGACAGAACAGCAGCCGCTCGCGTACCACGACCTGGAGTTTCTCGAGTCGTCCGATGCACGCCCCATCAGGATCCTCGCCGAATATCTCGAGCCCGCCCGCCGGTTCCGGCTGCAGAACATCCAGGACACGGTCGTGTTCTTCGGCTCGGCGCGCACGCTGAGCCGCGAGGGGGCCGAGCAGGAGCTCGTCAAGCTCGGGACGGATGAGGCCAGGAAGCGGAGCGACTACAAGGCTGCGCTGAAGCGCGGACAGAAGGCGCTCGAGTGGTCGCGCTACTACGAAGACGCGCGGCGGCTCGCGCACATGCTGACCGAGTGGAGCCTGTCGCTCGAGGAGCCGCGGCGGCGGTTCGTCGTGTGCTCGGGCGGCGGCCCCGGCATCATGGAGGCGGCCAACCGCGGCGCCGCCGAAGCGGGCGGCAAGACCGTGGGCCTCAACATCCGCCTGCCCTTCGAGCAGGGACCGAACCGCTACATCACGGAGGGCCTGCACTTCGAGTTCCATTACTTCTTCATGCGGAAGTTCTGGTTCGCGTACCTCGCGAAAGCCCTCGTCATTTTTCCCGGCGGCTTCGGCACGCTCGACGAGATGTTCGAGATCCTCACGCTCGACCAGACCGAGAAGATGACGAAGAAGCTCTGCGTGATCCTGTACGGCACCGACTACTGGGACCAGGTGCTGCACTTCAAGCCGCTGGTGGAGTGGGGCGCGATCGGCGAAGAGGACCTGAGCGTGCTCTGCCGCGTGAACACAGTGGAGGCGGCGTTCGAAACCCTCAAGAAGCACCTCCTGGAGCGCCACATGGTGCCCGAGACCGCGCAGGAGCTCAAGGCGCCGGGCATCGCGAAGACGAGGGGATGATCCCTAATCTCTAATCGCTAATCCCTAATCAATCCCGAATCCCGAATCCCGAATCCCGAATCCCGAATCCCGGATCCCGGATCCCGGATCGCTAATCTCGGATCCCGGATCCCTGATCCGCGATTAGCGATTAGCGATTCTCGCTTTTGCGATGGCTTCGACGATCTGGCGGGCGTGGCTGTGGGCGTGGGTGGCGTAGATCTCCAGCCACTTCTCGACGCCGTATGCGCCGGCTTCCGAGTGGGTGCCGGTCCGGCGCCAGTCCTCATCACTCAGCCGGTCGAGGATCTGCGCCGTGGTCTCCCGGGCGTAGCGGAACGCCTCGAGCGAGCTCTCGTGCGGCCGGTCGTAGTGGAGCCGCTCTGAGAAGGCGTCCTGGTCGTAGCCGTGGATCGCCGGCCGGTCCGTCCCGACCAGCAGTCGCAGCCGGATGGCCGCGGTCATCTCGCTGTCGGCGAGGTGATGCACGATCTCGCGCGCCGACCACTTCGCCGGCGCCGGCCTGGCGGCCAGTTCTTTCTCCGTCGCCCCGTGCAGCGCCTCGACGATGGCACGATACCCGTCCCGGTAGCGCGCAACCAGCTTCTCCCGTTCTTTGACGTCCATCTCTCTTCTCCGTTCTCTCCGCAATCTCCCCGAGCCCCGAGCCCCGAGCCCCAAGCCCCAAGCCCCGAGCCCCGAGCCCCGAATACCGGACGCGCGTCAGTACAGCAGGAATGGAGCGCGCTGGCTGCGGAACGCCTCCTCGTCGGTGCTCCATTCCTTCACGAGCTCGCTGACCGAGCCGGATGCCACGGCCGCGCGCAGTCGATCCGATCCGAACAGGATGTCGATCGGCATCTTCTCGTGTTCGTACTCGTAGGGCGGCTCGCGCCATTCGAAGCGCGACGGCTCCTCGCGATGGAACTCGTCGATCAGCTCCACCGCCGTCCGGACCGGCCTGAAGGCCTGGCGGTCGAGGACGTGCAGCTGGCATCCGCCGCAGGTCTGCTTCGCATGTTTCTGGAACGTCGGCTCGAAGAACACCGGTCTGAAATGGACGCCCGGCAGGTCGCGCGCGTTCATCGCCTCGGCGAGCCGCTCGCCGTCGATCCACGGCGCGCCGATCAGCTCGAACGGCCGCGTCGTCCCGCGCCCCTCCGACAGCGTCGTCCCTTCGACGAGCACCGCGCCAGGGTAGACGATCGCCGTGTCGAGCGTCGGTATGTTCGGCGACGGCATCACCCACGGCAGCGACGTCTCGTCGTAGAACATCTCCCGGCGCCAGCCCTTCATGGGCACGACGTGCAGGTCGGCGCCGATGCCGAACGCCTGGTTGAACATCTGCGCGAGCTCGCCGACCGTCATCCCGTGCCGCAGGGGAATCGGGTATTGCCCGACGAACGACGCATACCGCTCGTCGAGCCGGCTCCCTTCCACGTCGACGCCGTTGATCGGGTTCGGGCGGTCGCAGACGATGACGGGGAGGCGGTGCCTGGCAGCCGCGATCATGCAGTTGGCCACCGTGTAGATGAACGTGTAGACGCGCGTGCCGACGTCCTGGATGTCGATCACGAGCGCGTCGAGCCCCTCCAGCATCGCGGCCGACGGCTCCCGCACCTCGCTGTAGAGGGAAAAGACCGGTACGCGCCGGCGATCGTCGCGGCCGTGCGGCGTCTCGATCATGTTGTCCTGCAGGTCGGCGCGAAAACCGTGTTGCGGCCCGAAGATGGCGGCGAGCGTCAGCCCGCCATCCTCGGCGAGCACGTCCGCGCTGTGGCGGAAGCTGCCGTCCACCGAGGCGGGATTGCAGACGAGGCCGATCCGGCGGCCATCGACGTGCCGCCGCTCCATGGTGAGCAGCCGCTCGATGCCGGGAGAGACGACGGTGCTGCGGGACGGGGATGACACGGGCATGGGTGATTATCTCGCACGTTTGAGCCGTCCGGCGAGGAACGTGCCACGTGCCGCGTGCAACGTGCGGGTGGATCGAGGTAAGTTTGTTCGATGACTCCGCGCGCCCTCGTCAGTATCGCCTGCGGTCTCGCGGCGCTCGCGTCGCCGTCGAGTCCGCTTCGCGCGCAGGCGCAAACTGAAATGGTGATCTCGGTGCCCGGGACGCCCGAGTACCATCGCGCGGGGTGCGAGCGGCTGCGGAACGCGAAGGAAGTCCTCGCGATGACCGTGGCGCAGGCCCATGGACGCGGACTGAAGGCGCACGCGGAGTGCGACCCTGCGCAGTCACCGCAGGGGCCCGGTGGGGGGAAGGCAGGAGCTCCGGCCACACTACCGATGGTCCTCATCGATGTCGGCGGCAAGTACTACCATCGCGACACGTGCGAGAAGCTGTCGGGTAAGACGAAGCGGGTGACGGTGACGGAGGCGGCGAAGCTGAAGCACTGGCCGTGTCCGACGTGCAAGCCGCCCATCCGCCCCCGCCCGGGAAAGGTCCGATAGGTCCGATAGGTCCGAGGGGTCCGAAGGGTCGGTCGGGCCACTTCAGGGGGCGGCGAGCGAATAGCTGGTGCTCCGGCCGCCGCCGGCATCCTTCTTCAGGGTGCCGCGGTCGATCAGGTCCTGGATATCGCGAAGCGCCGTGTCGTGCGAGGTCTTCGTCAGCGTCGCCCACTTCACGGTGGTGAGATTTCCCTCAAACCCATCAAGCAGACGGTTCACGATGTCGCGCTGCCGCTCGTTGATCGGGATGTTGGCGAGGCTCTCCCAGAACCGCGCCTTGCGCAGAACGGCTGCGAGCGTCGTTTCGGTTCCATCGAACGCCCGCCCCAGGCACGCGAGAAACCACTCCATCCACGGCGTGACATCGAGCGAACCGTTTTGCGTCTGTTCGAGGATGTCGTAATAGGCATGCCGCTCATGCTGGATCTGCGCCGACATGCTGTAGAAACGCTGCGGGCTGTTCTCCGAGCGCGCCAGCGCCCAATCGGCAATGGCGCGCGCGATACGGCCGTTGCCATCGTCGAACGGGTGAATCGTCACGAACCACAGATGCGCGAGCGCAGCCTTGAGCACAGCATCCGTTGTGTCGGACGCATCATTCGCCCATTCGAGGAACCTGGCCATTTCCTTCTCGAGCAGGGAAGCCGCGGGCGCCTCGTAATGGACCGTGTCTTTACCGACCGGACCCGAAACAACCTGCATCGACCCGCGCGCATCATCGCGCCACGCGCCGACCACGATCTTGCGCATGCCGCTCCGGCCGGTTGGGAACAGCGCCGCATGCCAGCCGAACAGGCGATCCGCGCTCAGCGCCTCATCGAAGTTCTGCGTCGCATCGAGCATCATCTCGACGACACCCTCGACATGCCGGTCCGCGGCCTCGGCCCCGCCAACATCCAGGCCCAGCCTGCGGGCGATGGACGACTGCACCTGGTCCGGGTTCAGATGCTCTCCCTCGATTTCGCTCGATTTCAGGACGTCCAGCGTGAGCGTCCGCAGCTCCGCCTCCTTCTGAAGAGGAAAGCCGAGGCCCTCCATCCGGCCCATCAAGCGGCCCTGCCGGTGCCTTATCCGGGCCAGCGGCTCAGACAGAGCCTCCCTATCCCATTGAAAATGGGGCCATTCGGGCAGCTGATGGATGTACTTGGTCATTCTACGCACCGTATGCGTAGATTATGGCGGTATGCGACCGGACGGTCAAGGATAATCCACGCGCTGTATGCGTAGATTAAGGGCGGTATTCCACGCGCGGGGTTGGCGGCGAAGCGGGTTCAAAGGCGGGTCCGCCTTCGCTGCTGCGCAGCTTCGGCGAGACAGACTTCGCGAGGCGCGATGACACGGCTGGAGTGCGAAGGGGCGACCAGAGTGGAGCTGGCGGCGAAGCGCCAGCGTAACGGCGGTCGCCAGGCGGGGTGCAGGGGGCCCCGCCGATTCAATATTGGTGCGAAAGGGGGGACTCGAACCCCCACGATCTTGCGATCGCCAGCCCCTCAAGCTGGTGCGTCTGCCAATTCCGCCACTTTCGCGAGGAGGGTCGGGCCGCCAAAAAGCGGCGGCCCTAATGGGATATGGGAAATGGGAAAGCCCCATTTCCCATCGCCGCAATCACTTGGGTACTTGCGGCGCGGGTGCCACGGGGGCGCTGCGCTCGCCGCTCAGGAGCGACCCGCTGCCGCCGCGCGCCCCCATGATCGCGAGCGCCAGGGCGCCGATCATGAACAGGATCCCGAGAACCGTCGTCGCGCGCGTCAGGACGCTCGCGCCGGCGCGCGCGCCGAACGCGGTCTGGCTGCCGCCGCCGCCGAACGCGCTGGCCATGCCGCCTCCTTTGCCCTGCTGCAGCAGAACGACGAGCAGCAACAGCAGGCACGCGAGGATGTACAGAGTCGTGGCCAGGTAGTACAGCATAACGCCCGATTATACAGTGCTCTGGCGGCTGCGCGCCACAATGTCGGCAAAGGCCCGGATATCGAGGCTGGCCCCGCCGACCAGCGCCCCATCCACATCCGGCAGCACGATGAGCTCGTGGATGTTGTCGGGCTTCACGCTGCCGCCGTAAATCACATGGCAGAGGTCGGCCGCGGTCGCGCCAAACCACGAACGCAGGCGCGACCGGATGTGCGCGTGCGCCTCGCCGGCCTGCTGCGGCGTCGCGTTGCGGCCGGTCCCGATCGCCCACACGGGTTCATACGCGACCACCAGCGATGCGACCTGGTCGCCGGTCAGTCCGTCGAGCCCCGTCTTGATCTGCCGGTCGAGCACGTCCATCGTCTCTTCGCGCTCGCGCTCCTCGAGCGTCTCGCCCACGCAGACGATGGGGAAGAGGCCGGCGCTGAGGGTCGCGACGACCTTGCGGTTCACGGTCTCGTCGGTCTCGTTGAAGAGCCGGCGGCGCTCGCTGTGGCCGATGATGGCGAACTCGGCCCCCGCTTCCTTCACCATGCCGGCGCTGATCTCGCCGGTGAACGCCCCTTCGCGTTCCCAGTGGACGTCCTGCACCGCAATGGCGACGGGAGTGTTGCGCGCGGCTTCCGCCGCCGCATGGACGGCCGTGAAGGGGGGCGCGACGACGATCTCGATGTCCTTGACGTCCTTGACGAGGCTCCGCAGCTCCTTGACGAACACGACCGTCTCGTGGACGGACTTGTACATCTTCCAGTTCGCCGCTATAAAAGGAGTTCTCATAGTGCTCCTGGTGCCAGTGCGCAGTGCGCGGTGCGCCGTGCCGTGTGCTAGGTGCTCAGTGCCTCGACTCCAGGCAGCTTGCGCCCGCCGAGGAATTCCAGCGATGCGCCGCCGCCCGTGGAAATGTGCGTGATGCGGTCCGTCACACCCGCCTTCGCCACCGCCGCTATCGAATCACCGCCGCCGATCACCGTCACGCCATCGACCTGCGCGACGGCCTTCGCTACCGCGATCGTCCCTGCCGCGAACGCGTCGATCTCGAAGACTCCCATCGGGCCGTTCCAGGTCACCGTCTTCGCCGTGCCGATGAGCTCGCGATATCGTGCAATGGTCTTCGGGCCGATGTCGAGCCCCATCCTATCCCCGATTGCCGGATCGTCCACGTCGAGTGTCTCAGCAGGCACCCCAGCCTCGAGTTTGGCAGCCACGACATGGTCGATGGGCAGCTCGAACCGCAGATTCCGCGCCTTCGCCTGCGCTTCGATGTCGCGCGCGGCGTCGAGCAGGTCCGCTTCGACGAGCGACTTCCCGACGTGCATCCCGCGTGCCTTGAAAAACGTATAAGCCATCGCGCCGCCGATCAGCAGGCCGTCGACGCGCGGGATCAGGTTCTGGATCACTTCGAGCTTGTCAGACACCTTCGCGCCGCCGAGGATCGCCACGAACGGACGCTCGGGCGCTTCGAGCACGCGTCCCAGGTATTCGACCTCGGCCGCCATCAGCAGCCCCGCCCCTGCCTCTTTGACGTGGCGGACGATCCCTTCGGTTGACGCATGGGCGCGATGCGCCGAGCCAAAGGCGTCATTGACATAGACGTCCGCCAGCGCGGCCAGTTGGGCGGCGAACGCGGGATCGTTCTTTTCCTCGCCTGGATTGAACCGGAGGTTCTCGAGCAGGATGACGCCGTCGGCCTTCGGATCGTCGAACGTCACCGGACGCCCGAGCAGCTCGGCGAGATGCACCGCCACCGGGCGCAGGGAGAGTTCCGGATTCGGCTTCCCCTTCGGCCGCCCGAGATGCGAGGCGAGGATCACGGATTGTGCGCCCTGTTCGAGCGCGTACTGGATCGTCGGCAGCGACGAGCGGATCCGGGTGTCGTCTCCGATTGTGCCGTGCTTGATCGGCACGTTGAAGTCCACGCGGATGAAGACCCGCTTCCCCCGCAGATCCAGGTCCCGGACGCTGCGCGCCACTACAACCCCTTCTTGACGAGGAACCGCAGCAGGTCCACGCAGCGGTTCGAGTAGCCCCACTCGTTGTCGTACCACGAGAGGATCTTCACGAAGTCGCCGTCCATCACGTTGGTGTAGGGCGCATCGACGATCGACGAGTGCGGGTTGCCGCGGAAGTCGATCGACACGAGCGGCACTTCGACGTACTGCAGGATCCCCTTCATGGGGCCGTCGGCCGCCGCCTTGAACGCCGCGTTCACCTCGTCCCTCGTCGTCTTCTTGTCCACCACGACCGCGAGGTCCACGCAGGAAACGTTCGGCGTCGGCACGCGCAGCGAGATGCCGTCGAGGCGTCCCTTGAGCTCGGGCATCACTTCACCCACCGCGACGGCCGCGCCGGTCGTCGTGGGGATGATCGACAGCGCCGCCGCGCGCGCCCGGCGGAGGTCCTTGTGCGGCAGGTCGAGCAGCTGCTGGTCGTTCGTGTAGGAGTGGACGGTCGTCATCCAGCCCTTGCGGATCCCGAAGGTCTCGTGCAGGACCTTCGCCACCGGCGCCAGGCAGTTCGTCGTGCACGACGCGTTCGAGATGATCCGGTGCTTGCCCGCGTCGTACGTCTCTTCGTTCACACCGAGCACCAGCGACACGTCCGGCTGCTTGGCCGGCGCCGTGATGATCACCTTCTTCGCCCCCGCGGCGATGTGCTTCGCGGCATCCTCCCGCTTGGTGAAGAGCCCCGTGGACTCGAAGACGACGTCCACGCCGAGGTCCTTCCAGGGGAGCTGCGCCGGGTCCTTGATCGAGAGGACCTGGAACTCGTCCTTGTTGACGGTGATCCGGTCCCCTTTGGCGGCGATGTCCGCGTTCAGGTTGCCGAGGATCGAGTCGTACTTCAGCAGGTGCGCCAGTGTTTCGGCGTTCGTCAGGTCGTTGACCGCGACGAAGTCGAAGTTCGCGTCACCCATCGCCGCGCGCATGATGTTGCGCCCGATGCGGCCGAATCCGTTGATCCCGACTTTGATAGCCATCTGACCTCCAAACAACGCAAACAGCTGATTTTAGTGAACCGCTTGCGCGGCGGTCAAACCGCGACTACATTTGCTCGGTAATCCTGTCATGTACGCGGTCTACAGCCTCTTCATCGTCCTGGTCTTCGTCGTGATGTCGCCCTACCTGCTGTACCAGGCCGTGCGCTACCGGAAGTATGTAACGAGCCTGCCGCAGCGGCTCGGGATTCTGCCCGTTTCCTTCAATCTCGACGCCGACGAGTCGATCTGGATCCACGCCGTCTCGGTGGGGGAAGTACTGACCGCGCGGGCGCTCCTCCAGGAGCTTCGGGAGCGCTACCCGCACCTGCGCATCTTTCTGTCCACCACCACGATCACGGGGCACCAGGTCGCGCGCAACAACCTCCAATACGTGGACGAGGTGTTCTATTTCCCGTTCGACTTCCGCTTCATCGTCGAGCGGACGCTCCGGCTCGTCCGGCCGCGTCTGTTCATCATGATGGAAACCGAGCTGTGGCCCAACCTGCTGCGTGCCTGCCACGACGCAGGTGTCCGGACCATCCTCGTGAACGGCCGCATTTCGTCGCGCTCCTTCCCGCGCTACAAGCTCGCGCGTCCGCTCTTCAGGCACGTGCTCGCGCACGTGGACCGCTTCTGCATGCAGGGGGAGGAATCCGCCCGCCGGATCATCGATATGGGGGCCGACCCGTCGCGCGTGACAGTCACCGGCTCGCTGAAGTTCGACTCGCTCGAAGTGCCCGGCACCGCCTCGGCTCCAGGTCGCGGCCACAACCGCGTGCTGCGCTACTTCCGCGTCAGCGCCGACCGGCCGGTCGTGATCGCGGCCAGCACGCTCAAAGGGGAGGAAGAGCCGCTGCTCGAGGCCTTCCAGCGGATCCGCTCCACGCGACCGACGACGCTCCTCGTGATCGCGCCACGAAAGCCGGAGCGGTTCGACGAGGTCGAGCGGCTCGCGCGACGGCCCGGCTGGAACGTCGCGCGCCGCAGCGACCTGCGCGTCGATGCCGAACCGCGCCACGACGTCGTCATTCTCGACACGATCGGCGAGCTCGCACAGCTCTTTCAGATCGGCACCGTGGTGTTCGTCGGAGGCAGCCTCGTGGACGCCGGCGGCCACAACATCCTCGAGCCGGCGGTCTTCGGGAAGCCGATCGTCTTCGGCCCGTACATGCAGAACTTCGCCGAGATCGCGCAGACGTTTCTCGACAACGGCGCCGCCGTGCAGGTCGGCGACGGGCGCCAGCTCGAAACGGCGCTGCTCGAGCTGCTGGACGACCCGGTGCGCCGCGCGAGCCTCGGCGCGGCCGCCCGCGCGCTGGTCGAAGCCAACCGCGGCGCGCGCACGCGGAGCCTGGTCGCCATCGCGCAGCTGCTGCAGCCGGATCGGCAGGGCAACGTACGTCCCTTCAGGGCGCGGTGATAGTGATGCTGCGCCTAGAGAATGGGACATGGGATATGGGAAATAGGAAAGGCCTCCATTAGCAGGATGTCTTTTTCTTCATCCTGCTACGCTGCGGTAGTGCGCCGACGCCGGGAGTGGTACGCGGCGCGGCCTGACGCGCGGCGGCGGCTCCGTCGTCCGGTCATCAGCGTCGGCAACATCGCGGCGGGCGGGCGCGGGAAGACGCCGCTCGTCGCCTCGATCGCGCGCCTGCTGCTGGAGGCCGGCGAACGTCCCGCGATTCTCAGCCGGGGCTATGCGCGCACCGAGGCCGCGGACGGCGTCGTCATCGTCCGCGACGCGGAAGGGATCCGCGCCGACGTCGCGCGCGCCGGCGACGAGCCGTTCATGCTGGCGCGCCAGCTCCCCGGCGCGATCGTCATGACATCCCCGGACCGCTATCTCGCCGGACGCCTGGCCGAGCATCAGCTCGGCGCAACGGTCCACATCCTGGACGACGGGTTTCAGCACTTCCAGGTGGATCGCGACGCAGACGTCGTGCTGGTCACGGCCGCGGATCTCACGGCCTCGACGTTCCCCGCCGGACGTCTGCGCGAGCCGCCCGACGTGCTCATCGCGGCGGACGCGTTGATCGCGCTGGACGGCGAGGTTCCGGAGGAGGACGCGGCGTCGGACCGCGAGGTCTTTCGGGCGCGCCGCGTGGTGGGTGCTCCCGTGTTCGACCGTCCGGCTGGGGAGGGACGCCGCGTGCTGGCGCTCGCCGGTATCGCGGATCCCGAGGCGTTCTTCTCGAGCGTTGAGGCGCAGGGATGGACCGTCGCCGCGCGCGCGGCGTTTCGCGACCATCATCCGTATTCCGCGCGCGACGTGGCGAAGCTCTTCGCCGATGCGCGGGGCGCGGGCGCGTCAGCCGTCCTCACGACCGAGAAGGATTACGTGCGGCTCCTGCGTCACCGTCCATTTGCCATGCCGGTCGGCTGGCTGCCGCTGACGCTTCTGCCGGAGCCGCTCGCCGATTTCCGGCGATGGCTCTGGGCGTCTATTGACGCTGCGAGGGGCGAATCGCTAATCGCTAATCGCTAATCCCTGATCTGATAATCCCTGATCCCTGATCCCTGATCCCTGATCCCTGATCCCTGATCCGATTCGGGATCCGGGATCCGGGATTCGGGATTAGTGATTGGGATTAGTGATTAGCGATTAGTGATTTAATGCCGTGGCGTTGCGCGCCGCGACGAGCGCCGCCAGTGTCGCGGCCGTACCCGTCAGCAGCCGCGTCGTCGGCGACCACCGCGTCGGCAGGAGGTTGCCCCAGGCGCTCGGCGGCGCCGTGCCGCCCTGCAGTGACGGAATGTTCTCGGCGCTCTCGTGCGACTGGAGCTCCGATGTCACGGAGTCGACGCCGCGGATCTTTTCCACCGCCGCGATCAGGCCGCTCACTTCACTCGCCAGGATCGGTCCGCGCAGGATGACGGCACCGTTCGACACCTGCACATCGAGCGCGCGCGGGTGGGAGACGTGCCGTCCGAGCTGCGCGCGCACGCGTTCGACGAGGACGTTGTCGTCCACTTCTTCGGAACTGAACGCCTGTTTCGCTTTCGCCGCCAGGCCGCTCGACCGATGCGCAAGATCCCGTCCGGTCGCGCCCAGCGCATCGGTGCTCTTGCGCGCCGCCCGCGTCATCTTGCCCCGCGCCAGCGCGCGCCGCCGCCGTCCGCGGTCGGGATCCATCAGATACATGAGCCCGGCGCCCAGGACCAGACCCGTCACCAGTGCTCCGCGGTTGTGCTGCATGTTGTTCACCTCCGTATCGGGATTTCAGACGCAAGGCCGATGCCTGTCCCGAGCGAGCCCTCGATCAGGCGAGTCGAGGGGCCTGTCCCGAGCGAGCCCTCGTTCAGGCGAGTCGAGGGGCCTGTCCCGAGCGAGGTCTTGATCAGGCGAGTCGAGGGGCCTGTCCCGAGCGAGGTCTTGATCAGGCGAGTCGAGGG
>JBBECO010000148.1:0-8116 GCA_040881785.1 Vicinamibacterales bacterium | reverse complement strand
AGGCGAGTCGAGGGGCCTGTCCCGAGCGAGGTCTTGATCAGGCGAGTCGAGGGGCATCCCGCTTGCAGCTGTCCACCAAGGGGAAGATCCGTGGGAGATTTCGACCCGTCGCAAGTGTTCCAGGACCGGCGCGAAGCTGGTCGTGAGCTGGCGACGCGTCTGGAGAAATTCCGCGACGGCGGGGATTTAGTCGTGCTCGCGCTGCCGCGCGGCGGTGTCCCGGTCGCCTTCGAGGTGGCGGAAGCGCTCGATGCGCCGCTCGACATCTTTCTCGTCCGCAAGCTCGGCCTTCCGGGGCATCCCGAGCTCGCCATGGGGGCGATCGCCACCGGCGGTGTCCGTGTATTGAACGACGACGTGGTGCGCTGGTATGGCGTGCCGGAAGCCGCGATAGATGAGGTGGCGCGCGTCGAGCAGATCGAGCTCGAGCGGCGGGAGCGCGACTACCGCGAAGGGCGCGAACCCGTGAGCGTGCAGGGACGGACGGTCCTCCTCATCGATGACGGCCTGGCCACCGGTTCCACGATGAAGGCTGCGGTCCAGGCCGTCCGCGCGCGGCAGCCCGCCCGTATTGTCGTCGGGGTTCCGGTGGCGGCGCGCGACACGTGCCGCGAGTTCGCAGCGATCGTGGACGAGATCGTCTGCGTGCGCACGCCGGAGCCGTTCTCCGCGGTGGGGCTCTGGTATCGCGACTTCTCGCAGACGACCGACGACGAGGTGCGCGAGCTCCTGGACGAGCGGGCTGCCGCCCGCGGAGGCGCTCGATGACGAGCGACCGCGTGCTGGAAACGATCCGGCGCGAAGCCGTGCCGCTCGTTGGACGCCGCGATGAGTTGACACCTCTGGTCGCGGCGGCGGCAGACGCGCGGGTCGTCCTGATCGGCGAGGCGTCACACGGGACCCACGAGTTCTACCGCATGCGCGCCGAGCTGACGAAAGCGCTGATACGGGATCACGATTTCACCATCGTGGCCGTGGAGGCAGACTGGCCCGACGCGTATCGCGTCAACCGATGGGTCCGCCTCGCGTCGGAGGAGCCTGGTCCTGAGGCGGCGCTCGACGACTTCACGCGATTTCCACGGTGGATGTGGCGCAACAGCGATGTCGTGGCATTCGTGGAATGGCTGCGCGACCACAACGCGTCCCGTCCCGCTGCCGATCGCACCGGCTTCTACGGCCTCGATCTTTACAGCATGCACCGTTCGATCGACGCGGTGCTGGCTTACCTGCGCAAAGTGGACCCCGAGGGGGCGGAGCAGGCGCGCGAGCGCTATTCCTGTTTCGAATCGTTCGGCGACGACCCGCAGGCGTACGGCTACGCCTCGGTTCGCGGGTGGTCGAAGGATTGCGAGAACGAAGTGACCGCGCAGCTCATCGAGCTGCGGCGCCGGGCGTTCGATTACGCGAACCGTGACGGGCGTGTCGCGGCCGACGAGTACTTCTTCGCCGAGCAGAACGCCCGGCTGGTCAGCAACGCCGAGACCTACTACCGCGCCATGTTCGCCGGGCGTGCCGAATCCTGGAACGTGCGCGATCGCCACATGATGGAGACTCTCGAGGCCCTGCTGGCGTACTCGGGACGCACCGACGGGCGGTCGCGCGCCGTCGTCTGGGCGCACAACTCGCACCTGGGCGATGCGCGCGCCACGCAGATGGCCGCCGGCGGCGAGCTGAATGTCGGTCAGCTGGCGCGGGAGCGCTTCGGGGCGCAGGCCTTCCTGATCGGCTTCACGACGCACGACGGCACGGTGACGGCCGCGCGCAACTGGGAGGATCCGCCCGAGCGGCGGCAGGTGCGTCCGTCGCTGCCGGGCAGCTACGAGCGGTTGTTCCACGACACAGGGATTCCGGCGTTCCTGCTGATGCTTCGGCAGGGGGCCGCGCGGCCGGCGCTGCGCCAGGAGCGGCTCGAGCGCGCGATCGGCGTGATCTACCGTCCCGAATCCGAGCGCCTGAGTCATTACTTCCGCGCGAATCTCGCCGAGCAGTTCGATGCGGTCCTGCACATCGACCGCACGTCGGCCCTCGAGCCGCTGGAGACGTGGGCCCGGCATGAGGCCGACCTTCCGGAAACCTATCCCACAGGCGTGTGAGGGGACGTATGGCACCGCAGGCATTGCATGACGGCGTTCTGATCACCAGCGGGTCCGCCCTGCTCGAAGGGGACCTGCACCTGCCCGAACGTGCGACCGGCCTCGTCATCTTCGCGCACGGCAGCGGCAGCAGCCGCTTCAGCCGCCGCAACCGGCAGGTGGCCGCCACCCTCGAATCGGCGGGTTTCGGGACGCTGCTGATGGATCTGCTGACGCCGGAGGAGGAGCTGGTGGACAACGTCACGCGCCAGCACCGGTTCGACGTCGAGCTGCTCGGGCGCCGGGTCGTGGACGCCGCCGACTGGACGCAGGCGCAGCCGCCGATGCGGGCGCTGCCGGTGGCGTTCTTCGGCGCGAGCACCGGCGCCGCTGCCGCGCTGATCGCGGCCGCCGAGCGTCCGCTCGTCGCACGCGCCGTCATCTCGCGCGGCGGTCGTCCGGACCTGGCGGGGAGCGCGCTCCCGAAGGTCAAGGCCCCCACGCTGCTGATCGTCGGGGGAGACGATGAGCCGGTGATCGGGATGAACCGGGAGGCGATGCGGCAGATGCGCGCGCCCGTGGCGCTCGAGATCATCCCCGGCGCGACGCACCTGTTCGAGGAGCCCGGCGCGCTCGAGCAGGTGTCCGCGCTCGCCGTCGCCTGGTGCCGCCGCCACCTGCGCGATACGTCCGACGAGATGCTCGACGGGATTGCGCCCGGCGAGATCCCCACCGGGCCGTAAGAACCCCAAGACCGCGTCGCCGATTCGATCGCAGATCGCGGTGGCAGCGAAGACGTCGGGTCCATATCAGCTCCGCGGCGCCGCGGCCTACGCCCGGAAAAACGACATTCCGGCGGGTACCTCACGACGCGGCGTCGGCTGGGATTTGCCGTACGCTGGGTGCTGATCAGGGTCGGCTCCAGGCGGCTCCAACCGCCGGTGGCGAATCCCTGCCTCCGCCGATCGGGACGCCTGCATGCCGTTTTTCGAACTGACGCCCCGGGCTGTCCGCACCGCGCCGCGGATCTGACATGGACCCGCCGCAGCTGCCACCGGTACAGGGCGCGACTTGCGGATCAGGCAGCAGGGATGCACGGTCGCGAGCGACCTTGAGCGGCGTGAGGGCGAAGTGGGTAAATCGGGTCCGTAGGCGTCCTTGCCCGGCCGAGGCGCTGTTTCGCCACTGCGGAGCGGCGAACCCCGCTGTCGAAACTGATCCCAGTCCGGCGTCGGGCAAACCCCAGCCGAGGACGCACCGTAAGGACGTGCGCCGGAGGGCCCGATTTTCCACGCCAGCGAAGCGGGAGCCGCGAGCGTGTATCCCTGCTGCCCCGCGCCGTCGCGCGCCGGGGCTGACATGGACCCGAGCGCTTCTGATGCCACCGCGCTTGCGCGCCCAGCGGACAGCCTGCAGGCGCCCGCTTACAATAGTCAGCGTCCCTTTGGCTGAGCAGCGTCCCTCGTTCCGTCACCGCGCCGAGTATGCCGCCGTGGCCGCGGTCGTCGCGGCCGTCCGGCTGCTGCCCATGCCGGTCGTGCTCTCGCTCGGCGCGCTGCTGGGGCGCGCGTTCCACCTGTCTGACGGCGGCCATCGGCGCCTGGCGGTCCAGAATCTCGAGGCGGCGTTTCCCCTGCGCTCGACGGCCGAGTGCCGCGTCATCGCGCGGCGGATGTTCGAGCACTTCGGGACGCTGCTGATGGTGCTCCTCAAGTTCCACACGCTGACGCCGGAGCAGATGCTCGCGCGCGTGGAGTTCGACGGCGAGGAGCGCCTGCGCGCGGCCCAGGAGCAGGGGCGCGGCGTGCTGGTCTTCACCGGTCACTTCGGCTTCTGGGAGGTCCAGGCGCTCGTGCACGCGCTGCGGCTCGGACCGATGGCCGTGCTCGCGCGTCCGCTCGACAATCGGCTCCTGCACGATCTGCTGGAGCGGATGCGGCAGTCCACCGGCAACACCGTGATCTACCGCCGCGGCGCGATCCGCCGCGTGCTGCGTCTGCTCGCGGCGAACCAGACCGTCGGGATCCTTATCGACCAGCACCTGATCAGCGCCGACGCGGTCTACGTGGATTTCTTCAACCGTCCCGCGGCGACGACCTCGGCGCTCGCGGCGCTGGCGCTGAAGACCGGGGCGCCCGTGCTGCCGATCTTTGCGCTGCCGCTCCCCGGCGGACGCTTCCGCATGGTGTACGAGCATCCCGTGGAGCCGCCGGCCGAGGCCGGCGAGGCGGCGATCCGCGAGTTCACGCAGCGGTGCACCGACGTCCTGGAGATGTACGTGCGGCGCTACCCCGAGCTGTGGCTGTGGATGCACCGCCGGTGGCGCGACGTGCCGGCCGCCGAGCAGGTCGGCCCGATGTTCCCGGCGGGTGGCGAGGAGGCGGCGATGGACGCGGTGGAGGCGGATGACCGCGTCTGACGCGCCGCGGCGCCTCGTGGTGCGCCTGCCGAACTGGCTCGGGGATGTGATGATGGCGCTGCCCGCGCTGTCGTCTGTCCGCCAGGCGTTTCCGGATGTCTTCCTCGCGCTGGCCGCGACGTCCTCGATCGCGCCGGTGTTCGAGGAGCAGACGCCTGTCCGCCCGCAGCAGCTCATCACGGTGGACAAGGCCACCGAGGCCGCATCGCTGCGCGAGGGCTCGTTCGACACGATCCTGTTGTTGACCAGTTCCTTCCGGAGCGCGTGGATCGCCAGGCGGAGCGGGATCCCGAATCGCTGGGGCTATGCGGCCGGCGCCCGCGGTGTGTTCCTGACGAAGGCCGTCCCGCGTCCGCGCAAGGTCCACCAGTCGGAGTTCTATCTGCGCCTGGCGGAAGGGTTGGGGATGGGTGTTGGCAGCCCTAAAGGACTGCGCTACACGTCTGGTGACACCCCGCCTCTGACCCCTTCGGAGGGGACACGCCTGCGGACGCTCAGGCTGTTCGAACAACTCGACATCGCGCCCGGTACGCCGCTCGTCGGGTTCGCTCCCGGCGCCGCGTACGGCCACGCGAAACGCTGGCCCCCCGATCGCGTCGCGCGCGTCATCACGCGCCTCTGGCAGGAACGCGGCATCCGCGCCGTGCTCGTCGGCGCCGGCGGCGACCGCGAGGCAGGCCGTGCGATAGAATCCTCGGTGCCGCCGGACGTCAACATGGTGAACCTGATCGGCCGCACCGACCTGCGGCTGCTGATGGGCGTCATCCACGCGTGCCGCGCGTTCGTGTCGAACGACTCGGGCGCCATGCACCTGGCGGCGGCACTGGGCGTGCCGGTCACCGCGATCTTCGGCCCGACCAACGAGCGGGCCACCGCGCCGCTCGGCGACCACGACGTGCTCCTGCACCCGGTCTTCTGCCGTCCGTGCATGCTGCGCGAATGCCCGATCGACCACCGCTGCATGAAGCGGATCAGTGAAGAAGACGTTTACGGCGCCCTGACACGGCGGATGGACCGACACGTATGACAGATTCAGGCGCCCGACGGCTCATCCAACTCGTAGACGACTTCGACGGTACGCGCGTCGCGGTCTTCGGCGACCTGATCGTCGACGAGTTCATCTACGGCGAGATCGCGCGCGTCTCGCGCGAAGCGCCGGTCCTCATCCTCAACTACGACTCGACCGAGATCGTCCCGGGCGGCGCCGGCAACGCCGCCAGCAACGTCGCCTCGCTCGGCGGCGCACCCGTCGTCATCGGCCTCGCCGGACGCGATGATGCAGGGGATCGCCTGGTGGAAGCGCTCCAGGAGAACGCCAGGGTGACCGGCATCGCCCGGCCTCACGGCTACCGGACGCCCACCAAGACGCGGATCCTCGCCGGGGGCATCCATTCGGCCAAGCAGCAGGTCGTGCGGATCGATCGCGCCGCGGCCGCGGGGTCCGCCGAGGCCTATCGCGACGACATCCAGGGACGGCTGCTGCGCGCGGTCAAGCGCTGCGACGCGCTGCTCGTCTCGGACTACGGCACCGGCCTCGTCTCGCCGCAGCTCGTGTCGGCGGCGCAGAAGGCGTCCGGAAGCGCCACCACGCTCGTCGATTCGCGCTATTCGCTGCTGCGGTATCGCGGCATCACCGCCTGCACGCCGAACGAGTCAGAAGTCGAACAGCTCTTCGGCATCCGCATCGGCGAGAACGTCCGCGTGCTCGAGCGCGCCGGACGTGACCTGCTCACGCAGCTGCGGGCGCAGGCCGTCCTCATCACGCGCGGCAGCCGCGGCATGGCGCTCTTCGAGCGCGACCGTCCGACGGTCCACATCCCGATCCACGGCTCCGACCAGATCGCCGACGTCACCGGCGCGGGCGACACCGTCATCGCCACCATGACGCTCGCGAGCGCCGCCGGCGCCACCTTCGAAGAGGCCGCACGCCTCGCCAACTACGCCGGCGGCATCGTCGTCATGAAGCGCGGCACGGCGACGGTGACGGCCGACGAGCTGCGCACGGCGATCCTCACCGACAAGAGCATTGGTTGACAAGGGCATTGGTTGACAAGATCCTTACGCGCGAGCGCCTCGCCGAGGCGGTGGCCGCGGACCGCCGCGCGGGACGGACGATTGCGTTCGCCAACGGCTGCTTCGATCTGCTGCACGCCGGGCACATCCGGTATCTCCAGGCCGCCGCCGCCGAAGCGGACCGCCTGGTGGTGGCGATCAACGACGACACCGCCGCGGGATCCAAAGGCCCGGGACGTCCGATCCTCATCGCGCAGGTCCGTGCGGAGCTCGTCGCGTCGCTGCGCGGCGTGGACTACGTGACGATCTTTTCCGAGCCGACCGTCACCGAGCTGCTGACGCTGCTGCGGCCCGACGTCCACTGCAAGGGGACCGACTACACGGTCGACACCGTCCCCGAGCGCGACGTGGTGCGCGCCTACGGCGGGCGCATCGCCATCGTCGGGGATCCGAAGGATCACTCGACGCGTGACCTGCTCGCCAGGATCCGCGGATGAATCCTCTCGGCCCGCGCCCCGCCATCCTGATCGTCCGTCTAGGGGCGCTCGGCGACATCATTCATGCGATCCCCGCGGCGGCGGCCCTGCGCGCCGCGTATCCGAACGCGCGGATCGACTGGCTCGTTGACGCGAAACACGCGGAGATCCTCGAGCTGGTGACCGTCGTGGACCGCCTGCTCGTCCTCGAGAAATCGACGCTTCGCGCCTGGATCCATGCGACGCGCATGCTCCGCGCGGGGCGCTACGACGTCGCGCTCGATTTCCAGGGACTGATGAAGTCCGCGGTGCTCGCGCGCGCGTCCGGCGCGCCGCGCGTGCTGGGGTTTTCGATCTGGCACCTGCGCGAGAAGAGCGCGCGGCCGTTCTATTCCGAATCCGTGGACGTCGCGGCCGGGCCTGCGGGCGACCGGCACGTCATGCACAAGAACCTGCGGCTGCTCGAGGGGCTGGGGATCACCGGCGCGGCGATCGAATTCCCACTCGCGCGTGTCGCCTCGCCGGCCCGCGACATCATCACGTCGCAAACAGCGGGGAAGCCGTACGCGCTGCTCAATCCCGGCGCCGCGTGGCCGAACAAGCGGTGGGACGCGCAGCGGTTCGGCGAGCTCGCGTCGTTTCTGCGCGACGTTCGCGGCCTGGTGCCGTTCGTCCTCTGGGGGCCCGCCGAGGCGCCGCTCGCGCAGGCCGTCGTGGACGCCTCCGGCGGCGCGGCCGTCCTGGCGCCGCCGACGCGCCTGGCGGACCTCGTCGAAATCTCCCGCGGTGCGTCGTTGATGGTGTCGGGGGATACTGGACCGCTGCACATCGCGGCGGCCGTCGGCACGCCGATCGTGTCGATCTTCGGCCCGACCGATCCGTCGCGCAACGGTCCCTGGCTGGAGGCCGACATCGCGGTGTCGCGGTACGGCGCCTGCGGCTGCCACTACGATCGGGAGTGCCACCAGCGCGAGTGGTGCCTCGGCACCGTGCCGGTGTCCGAAGTCACCGCTGCCGTCCAGCACAGACTTGGCAGACACGAACCCGGGTAGACACGAACCCGGGTAGACCCGACCTGGTGGGCCCGACCTGTAGGCCCGACCTGTAGGCCCGACCTGTAGGCCCGACCTTTAGGT
>JBBECO010000147.1:0-3385 GCA_040881785.1 Vicinamibacterales bacterium | reverse complement strand
GCGACACCTGCATCGGGATGAAGCCGCGGATGCCCTCAGGGGGACTGTCGGGCAGCCAGAGACGCGCGCCCGCCACGTCGCCAAGGGCGCCGCGGACGAGACCCGTCGTCGAGAATCCGGCGCCCGAGACGCCGGGCACCTGGCGCACCCGGTCGGTCAGGCGCTGGTAAAACTCCTCCCCGGCTTCAGGCGTCAACCGCAGGGGGTCGAGGTCGATTGTCGTCATCACCAGGAGTTGCGGATCCGGAATGCGCGCGGCGCGCGGATTGTCGGCAAACACGGTGCGCGTGAACTGCACGCTGGTGGTGAGCAGGCCGAGCGACATCGCCGCCTGCAGCGCCACGAGCGCGAACCGCGCGCGGGAGCGTGCGGCGCCCGCCCTCGTGGACGCTGGCGCCATGCGCCGGCCGGCTTTCGACGTCACGCCGAGCGCCGGTCCGATGCTGAACGCCACAGCGGTGAAGAGTGCGATCGCGATGGTGAAGAACACGACGCGCGCGTCCACGGGAATGGGGATGGGGACCTGGCTCGCGGCGAGCTGGACCGCCGACCGGCCGAGCACGAACCCGAGCGCCGCCGCGCCGGCCGCGAGGAGCGTCGCCTCCGTCAGGACCTGCCGCACCACGCGCCAACGCGAGGCGCCGAGCGCCAGCCGCACCGTCCAGTCGCGCGCCTGTCGCGCCGCGCGCCCGAGCATCAGGTTGGCGGCGTTGACGCACGCAATCGCGAGCACCAGGAGCGGGATCACCATGAAACCAAGGATCGCGGGGGCGGATTCCGCCGGATCGTTCAGCCAGACTCGCGAGGCCGTGGCCGTGAGCTCCTTGCCGATCGCCGCGCCGACCTGCGCGGCGAGTACCGCGGCTTCGGTCCGCACCTGCTCGAGGGAGGTGTCGGCGCGCCTGCGCCCCACATAGTCGAACCAGGCACGCGCCGAATCGAGGCCAGCCGGCTGTTTCCTGGCGTCCCGAAGCGTCAGCGCCGCCTGGCCCAGTGGAATCCAGATCTCGGGGCGCTCGCTGTCCTTGCGCACCCCGTGGAAGCCGGCCGGAGTGATCCCGATCACCTGGAGCGCGGCGCCGTTCACCGAGATCGTCTGACCGACGGCTGCGGGATCTCTCCCGAAGAAACGCTCCCACGCGCCATCGCTGATCACGGCGACAGCGGCCGCCTGGACGTCTTCCGTGGCCGCGAAGAACCGCCCTGCCGACGGCTGCACGCCGAGCACTTCGAAGTAGTTGCTCGAGACGAGTCCGCCGGGCACGGCCCAGGTGCGGTCGCCCACCATCACCGCAAAACGCGACGATCGGAATCCCGACACGCTGCGCATCGTCGTCAGGGCCTGGCGGGCCGTTTCGAGGCTGAACTCGGCGTAGTCGGGGAACTGCGTGAACCGTTCGCGCTGGATGCCGACGCTGAGGCGCAGCAGCTCGTGCTGCTTGTCCACGCCGGGGAACGGACGGAACACCGCGGCGTTGATGAAACTGAAGGCTACGACGGTGGCACCGATGCCGATCGCGAGGCTCAGCACGACGCCGAGGACGAAGCCCGGCGCGGCAAGGAGACCGCGCAGCGCGTAGCGGATGTCCTGATCGAGCGCGTGGAAAGGGCTCGGTCTGCTTGTCCTTCCACCTGAAGGTGGATGCCCCGGGGAACCTCTTCGGAAACTCTCGTGGCTTCCGCCTTGAGGCGGAAGAGATCTCATCGCAAAGGCATCGGGCAGCGCACCCAGCAGCATCGTCCGCCGGCCGTGCAGCAACTCCGCCCGCCACTCCTCGATCCAGCGGGCGCGCGCGTGCGAAGGCACGATCCGGGCGATCAGCCAGAGCAGAGCAGCTGAGATGCGCATGGGTTACTCCTGCCTCAGAACGGTCATCGGATCGACGCGGGTGGCGCGGCGCGCGGGCAGCAGACTGGCGGCCATCATCACGATCACCATGACGAGCACGGCGGCGCCGAATGCCACGACGTCGATCGCGGGTGCTCCGTGCACGCCCCAGCGGACGACCTGCGCCGCCGCCGCCGCAATGCCGATGCCCGCCAGGCAGCCGGCCGCGGCCGGTGCCAGGGCCTGGCGCAGGATCATCCGCAGCACGGACCCGCGATCCGCGCCGAGCGTCATCCGGATCCCGATCTCCCGTTGACGCTGCGTGACGACGTACGAGACAACGCTGAACAGGCCGGCGGCGGCGAGCACCAGCGCGGCCAGACCCAGGATCGCCATCGACGTCGCGATCCAGCGGCGCTCCTTGTGCTTCGTGTGCTGCAGCTCGGCAGCCGTGCTGAGCGTGGTGAACGGCAGCCGGTCGTCGATTCGACGCACGAGCGCGCGCAGGCCGGCGGCCACGGGCTTGGCGGGTCCGTCGACGCGGACGAACAGATTGAGCGCCGGCTGGTACTCGATGGGCACCGGATAGTAGACGGTGGGCGGCTCGTTGCGCCGCACGGACGGATCGTGCGCACTCGGGACGATCCCGACGATCGCTACGTCGTACCCGGTTTCGTATCTCCCGTCAGCGCCGGCGATGCGGATCGTGCGGCCCAGTGCGCCGGCCGGCATCATGTCCGCCACGAACCGCTCGTTGACGATCACCGACCGCGGCTGGCCCACGTGATCGTCGGGGACGAACCGTCGTCCGCTGGCCAGCGGCAGGCCCAGGACGGCGTGCAGGTCACCGGCGGCGTAGATGGCATGCGTTTTCCGGGGGCTGCCGGGCAGGTCCCCCGGCATCCACGTCAGTAGCTGACCGTCGAACGGCAGTGGCCCCCACAGGTCTCCGCTGGCGACGACAACCGCGCGGGCGCCTGACAGCTTGTGCGCGTCGGTGGCAAGGCGATCGTAGAACTCGCGCGCCTGCGGCGGGGTGTAGCGGAGCTGGTCCAGGTCGAACGCCGCCACGAGCAGCCGGTCGGCGTCCGGCACCGCGAAGACGTTCGCGAGCAGGACCGTGCGCGTGAGCTGGGCGCCGCTGATCAGCAGCGCGAGCGACAACGCTGCCTGGACGGCGATGAGTCCGGCCCGCATCCGGCGCTGGCCCGGACGGATCCCTTCGCTTCCGCCGGCCGGCGTCCGCTGCATGCCGGCGCGCGTGGCGGCGAGCGCCGGACCGATCCCGAAGACGAGTGCCGTGGTGACGGCGGTGAGGAGCGTGAACGCGAGGATCCGCCCGTCGATCCAGAGGGGCTCAGTGATCATCTGCTGCTGGAACTGCAGCGCCCAGTACGCGAGGACGAGACCGACGCCTGCCGCCAGGAGCGCGACGATGACGCTCTCGGTGAGGATCTGCCGGATGACGCGCCACCGCGTGCCCCCGAGCGCCAGGCGGACCCGCCACTCGGTGGCGCGGCGGCTCGCGCGCGCCAGCAGCAGGTTGGCCGCGTTCAC
>JBBECO010000146.1:13524-22026 GCA_040881785.1 Vicinamibacterales bacterium | reverse complement strand
TCCCCGTCCGCGCCGACGGCCTCTCCCGCCCGGTTGGCGGCAATCTCCACGCGCGAGCGCAGCCACGGATCGTCGCTCGCCAGCAGCGCCGCGACGGCTTCGTCCGCCGTGCCGAGCGTCGCGCCGACGAACCGGTCCGCCAGCCGCGCGCGTTCGGCGTCGCTCACCAGCGGATCGATCAGCGGCAGCAGCACTTCGCGCAGGTCAGGCCGCAGAACGTTTTCCAGATATTCGAGCGCGTTGGCGCGCACCAGGTTGTTCTCCGACCGTACGCCGACGTACGCATCGTGCAGTGACGTGGCCGGGGACAGCAGCGCGATCAGGCGGAAGATCCGCTCGAGCTCCTGATCCATCGCGTCCCGCAGCGCGTCGACGATGTGCGCATGGGCGGCGTGGTCCGGCTTCAACTGGGCGAGCGCCTGGTACGAGCGGTAGTGCCCGGCAATCTCGGCGGCGAGCAACAGATCGATCAGCGTCCCGTCGAGCACCATCTGCGGATGCCGTTGTTTCAGCTTGTTCAGCGTCGTGATGAGTCGCTGGCGGAGGACGGTGTCCGCCCCGAACAGGCCCGAGACCAGCGCCTCGACGAGGGCGTTCACGGCTGACGCGGCGCCGGGACTGTGCGCGGTCTTCATCGCCTGCTCGGAGACCGCTCCATCCGGGTCCTGCATCAGCGCAATCAACAGGTCGGCCGGCGGGTCCGGCACGAGCGCCAGGACGCGGGCCGCCTCGGCCCGGTCACGCGGCTCCGGCGAGCCCGCCATCTGCTCGAGGAGCACGCGCGCCGCCTCCTCGTTCCGTCCGCGTCCTGGTGACGCGAGGTAGGCCACGGTTGCCGCACGGATCGAAAAGTCCGGGAACTCGCCGAGCTGCTCGATCCGCCGCAGGGGATCGAAGCCGCCGTCACGCGCGAGATACAGCAGTGCCTGCGTGCGCACCTCCAGATCGGCATCCCTGAGCAGGCCTTCAGCGCGCGCGGCCGCGGTGCGGTCGCCGGCCTGCGCCAGCCCGGCCAGGGCTCGTGCCCTGACGGCTGCATCCGCGTGGCCCAGGAGCCGGTGCAGATCCGACACGGGAACGGCGACCCTGTTCCCGAGAATCGCATCGAGCGCGTCCCGGACTTCGGCGGGACTTGGGGAGGCCAGCTTCGCGCAGAGCGTGGCCCGCACCGAAGCATCGAGCGCCGCCGCCGAGGACCGCTCCGTATCGATCCGGTACGTGTGGATGCTGTCGCCGATCGCCGCCACGTACGCGACCCGCAGACGCCACGCCACCACGATCCAGCCCAGCGTCACGGCGAGGGTGATGGCCGCGATGCCGCGGACGCCGAAGCCGGCGCCCGGCAGCATGAGAAATCCGCCCGTCGCGAGCCCGAGCAGGATGGCGCCGGCCGCATCCGCGATCCGGTTGACGACGATGTCCAGGGCGTTCTTGACCGCCTGCCGCTGGCCCGGCGCAATGGGCAGATACAGCAGCTCGTAGGCGGCCTTGTCGATCGAGAACCGGAGACCCTGGTCCCCGGCATTGGTCAGGAGGACCGCAAGGAAGGCGGGAAAGGCGACAATCAGCGCGCTGCCGAACGCCACGGCCAGCGGCAGGAAGAGGATCACCGCGGCCACGCCGACGTGCCGCAGGAGCGCACCGGTCAGGAGCACCTGCACGGCCAGACCCACCGCGCCGACGATGAAGCTGAACGTGCCGAAGAACCGCGTCATCCCATCCCGATCGGCCCCGTATTCCTGGTCCACGACGAGGCTCAACTGAAACGTCGTCCACTGCGTCGCAATCGCCACGATGAAAACGAGCGCCCCCAGCAGGCGCAGGTACCGGCTGTCGGCGATCGAGTGGAAGACCGCCTTCAAGGGAATGGGGGGGGCTCGCCGGCGCTTCGCGGTCCTGGGCCTCCGCAGCCACCTCGCCGCCATCGCGACGATGATCGCCCCGGCGAAAATCAGCGCCGCGAGGACGAGGAGCATGTTCACGGTGCCGCCGGCCGGCTCCACCAGGTACCGCGCCAGCACGCCGCCGGAAATCGCGCCGACCGACGCCCCGGCGCCCACCAGGCCGAAGAGGCGCCGCGCCTGCCTCGCGTCGAAGAGCGAATTGGCGAAGCTCCACGCCTGCACGGGCGCGATCACGCCGAAACAGTTCACCCAGACGTAGAACACCGCCGGCAGCAGCTCGAACGGCGCGAAGGTGAACGCCCACCAGAACCAGAGGACGTTGAGGCAGAAGAAGAGCAGCGTCCCGATCGTCGCCAGGCGCGTGCCGATCCGTGCGGCCACCAGGCCGTAGACGGGGACGAAGATCGAGAGCGCGAGCGGCACCGCGGCGTACGCATACACGAGCCGGTAGGGACCGTACTCGACCAGGTACAGGCTGTTGCGGATCGGCTTCGCGAGCAGGAACGCCGCCACGACGCAGGCGACATAGAGAAAGGAGAGCAGCACCGGCAGCCCCTCGCCCGCCCGGACGTCGAGGAGCCGCTGCAGCCGAAGGACCATGAATCTTCGGATTTTACTTCAGGTTCCGCAATGACTTAGGCTGTGCCCATGCTCCTGTTGCAGCGCGCGCTCTCGCCCATGGTGGACGTGCGGAAAGAGGAATCGACCGGCGCCCTGCTGATGTTCTTCTACGCCTACCTGGCGTTCACGGCCTACAACATCATCCAGCCGCTCACGCGCTCGACTCTGATCAGGAGCATCGGCGCGGTGAACGTGCCGTGGGTCATCCTCGGCGCCGGCCTTCTGCTGGGGACGCTCATGCTCGGCTACGCACGGGCCGTCAGCGTGCTGCCCCGCCGCTGGGCACTGCCGACCACGCAACTCGTCATGGCCGCCGCGCTGGTCGTGTTCTGGGTGTTGTTCCAGCGGCAGGCGGAGTGGGTGTCGGTCGCGTTCTACATCTACGGCATGCTGCTCGGTATCCTGTTGGTCAGCCAGTTCTGGACCCTGGCGAACGGCATCTACGATCCGCGTCAGGCCAAGCGCCTCTTTGGCTTCATTGGCGGCGGCGTCTCGCTCGGCGGGGCGACCGGCGCGGGGATGACGGCGCTGCTGGCAGAGCGGCTCGGCACCAACGCGCTGCTGCTGGTGAGCGCCGCCACGCTGGTGGCGTGCGCCGGCATCGTGTTCTTCATCATGGGACGCGAAGGTGAGGCCACGGTCTCGGCTGCCGCTGCCGTCGATGAAGAACGCGGGGTCAGCCTGGCGAAAGCGTTCGCGCTCCTGCGCGGGTCGCGACAGATCCAGCTCATTGCCGTCGTGATCGGCTTCGGATCGCTCGGCGCGGCCCTGATCGACCAGCAGCTGACGATGGCGGCCGAAGCGTTCAAGGGGCGCGACGAGACCGACACGATTTCCGCGTTTCTCGGCGAGATCAGGTTCTATCTCTCCGCCGCCGCATTCGTCATCCAGGTCTGGGTCACGCCGCGGATCCACAAGTACCTGGGCATCGGCTTCGCGCTGCTCATCCTCCCGACGAACCTGGCCCTGACGGCCGTCTTCATCTTGCTGAACCCGACGCTCCTGGCGCCGAGCGTCGCGAGCGTCTCGGACCGGTCGATCCGCTACACGGTCGACAAGACGACCCGCGAAGTGCTGTTCCTCCCGCTGCCGAGCACGCTCCGGCAGGAAATCAAGCCGTTCGTGGACGTCACGGTGGACCGGATGTCACGCGGCCTCGGCTCGCTGTTCATCCTCCTGCTCATCCAGCCGTGGGGCTTCGCGCTGCCCTGGTACCAGCTCAGTTTCGCGAGCCTCGGGCTGGCCATCGTCTGGTACTTCATGGCCTTCAGGGCGAAGCGGGAGTACATCGCGTCGTTTCGCCGCAGCCTCGACACGAAGGCGATGAAGACCGACGAGCTCCGGCTGAACGTCGCGGATCTCTCGACGATCGAAACGCTGGTGCAGGAGCTCTCGCACACCGAGCCCGGTCGCGTCGTCTACGCGATCGACATGCTGGAGTCGCTCGGAAAAGCCAGCCTCGTCACGCCGCTGCTGCTGTATCACGAGTCCACGCCCGTGCGGGAGCGCGCGCTGCGCGCGATGGCCGATGCGCGCGCGGACGTCTCGGCGGGATGGCTGCCGCAGGTCCGCCGGGCACTCGGGGACGAGGACGCGGGTGTCCGCGCGGCGGCGCTGCGCGCCATCGGGAACATCGCACGCGAGGATGCGCCCAGCGTCGCCAGGCCGATGCTGGTCGATCCGGACCCGCGGATCCGCGCCACGGCCGCCGTCGCGCTCACCTCCAGCGGCGAGGGAGCCGACGTGGACGCCGCCGAGACGACGCTCGCGGATATCGTCCTCGGCACCAGTGAGTCGTCGCGGCGCGCGCGCCTGGAGGTGGCGCTGGCGCTCGGCGAGGTCCGCGATCCGCGCTTCCAGCGGCTGTTGATCCCGCTCCTGCACGATGACTCGATCGAGGTCGCCGACCAGGCGATGGAAAGCGTCCGCAAGGCCGGCCTCGCCGATTTCCTCTTCGTCCCGGTGCTGGTGAGCCTGCTGCGCAACCGTCACCTGAAGGGGCGCGCCCGGGCCGTGCTGGCGAGCTACGGCGCGCCCGTGGTCGAGACGCTTGCGTACTTCATGGCCGACGAGGGGGAAGACGCCTGGGTGCGCCGCCACATCCCGAGCACCCTGGCGCTGATCCCGACGCAGAAATCGGTGGACGTGCTGATGGCGAGCCTGGCCGACCCCGACGGCTTCCTTCGCTACAAGGTCATCGCGGCCCTCGTACGGCTGCGGGAGCACAGCGAGCACCTGACCTTCCCCGCCCCCCTCATCGAAGAGCACATCGTCCGCGAGGCGCGGCGGTACTTCGAGTACCTCTCGATGCACCAGAACCTGGCCAGGGCCGGGAAACTCACCGGCGCGCTGCTGCTCGGCCTCGTCCTCCAGCAGAAGATGCGGCGGGCGCGGAACCGGATCTATCAGCTGCTGGCGCTGATCTATCCGCCGGCCGACATCGCGGCGGCGGAGTGGACGCTGACGCACGGCGAGACGCGCACGCGCGCCAGCGCCTCGGAGTACCTCGACAACCTCCTCGCGGGCCGGATCCGCAAGATGGTGATGCCGATCGTCGAGGACCTGCCCGAGGAGGAGCGGGTGCGCCGCGCCAACGTTCTGATCGGCACGCGCCCGCGGGATCTCGAAGAAACGCTGCTCAATCTCATCAACGACGACGACCAGACGATCTCGGCGTGTGCGATCGACATGGCGCGCGAGGAACGGCTGTGGGCGCTCGCGGAGGACATCGAGCACGTGCTCGCGCACCGCGACGTCCGTGACTGGTACGTGTTCGAGGCGGCGTCGTGGGCGCTGACCGAGCAGCGCATGGCGCCGGAGCGGCGGCGGGCCCTGTGGCTGGAGCCGCTCCCCTCGGTCGTGCTCGTCGCGCAGCTGCGGCGGCTGCCGCTGTTCGCGTCGGTGGCCATCGACGAACTGTTCCGCATCGCGTCGGGCTCGCGGCAGGTGCGCCACGAGGCGGGGACGACGCTGCTCGAAGACCGCGCCGTCCCCGAGATGCTGCACGTCCTGCTCGACGGCGAAGTCACCCTGGCGGCCGACGGACGCTCGCCGGACACGCTGCATGCGCCCGCCGCCATCGGGTTCATGGAAGCGCTGCAGTCGAAGCCGATGCGCCGGACGGTGCGGACGACGGACGTGGCCGTGACGCTGGCGATCACGGCCGAGGAGCTGCGGACGCAGCTCGCCTACAACCCGGAACTGGTGCGCGGCCTGTTCGCCAGCATGACCGACCGCGCGCACTGCGCGGGCTTCAGCCAGGTCTTCCCGACAGGCGCCGTGGCGGAGCTCGAACGACTCGCCACCGACAGCATGCTGCCGATCGAGAAGATCCTGGCCATCGAGCACGTGCCGACGTTCGCGCACCTCTCGCCCGAAGAGGCGCGGCACCTCGCGGTCATCACGCACACCGTGCCGATGGCGCAGGGCGCGTCGCTCTTCCGCGCGGCGGATCCGCCGAGCACGTGGCTGATCCTGTCGGGCGAAGTCACGCTCGAGGCGACCGAGACGTCGCCGCCGCTCGTGGCGACAGGGGGGGATGCCGTGGGCTCCTTCTGCGCGCTGGCCGGACCGCGCGTGGGGCGCAACGCGCAGGTGACCCGCCGAGGCGTGGCCCTGCGGATCGACCGCGATGAGCTCTTCGAGCTGCTCGGGGATCGCCCCGAGATGCTCCGGCAGCTGTTCGCCGGGATGATCGAGGCGTCCGACGCGGAGGGAGTGGCTTCGCCCTGATGGAGGGGACGGAGGGAACGGAGTTCTTCACAACGGAGGGGCGGAGCTAACGGACACGTAACGGAGTTTTCGATAGTCTCGGGGCCTAAATCGGCCGGCTCGTTACTTTACCGGCACGGCGGCGTGGGAGCGGCGGGGCTCGGCGCCGCCTTGCACTTCGCGCGTCGCCGGATCCACCAGGACGGCGGCGGCATAGCCATACCGCACCTCGCCCTTGCGGCCGATCTTCGCGAACCGGTGCCCGCGCGCGACCAGGTCGTCCAGCAGGCTGCGCGGGAAGCGATCCTCGATCTGCATGCGGCCGACCGAGTTTTCCTCGGGGTCCCGGCCGATGAGGAACCGCGGCGCCTCGATCGCGCGCTGCGCGGGCATCCCGCCGTCCACGACGTTGAGGATGATGTCGTAGACCGACGCCGTGATCCAGGCGTTCCCGGCTGCGGCCACGGCCAGCATGGGTGTGCCGGGACCCTCTCCCTCACCAACTGGGCCTGTCGTGAGCGAGCGCTCAGACACGCGAGTCGAACGAAACAACAGCGTCGGCACGCTTGTCGTGGACGAGCGCGCGAGCGGCAGGAACCGTCCCGGTGCGCCGCCTCCTCCGAAGCGGAGATGGTTGTTGTAGAGGAAGCCGAGCCCCTCGGACACGTAGAAGGTCCCGCCCCAGGTGCTCAGCGTCTGTGTGACCGCGATCATGTTGCCGTCGGCGTCCGCCACGGCAAAGGCGGTCGTGCCGCGGCCGATCCTCGCGGGCGGCGGCGTCGTTTCACGGTCCGGATTGCCGTAGCGCGACGCCTTCGCCGGATCGATCCGTTTGAAGAGATCTGCCGCGTGCGCCGGGTCGAGGTGCGCCCCCAGGTCGACGTCGAAGAGCCCGGGATCCGCGATGCGGCCTGACGGGTCCCGGACCTTCCAGGCTTCGATCGCATAGTGGAAGTAGTCGGCGTCGGTGGCGTACGACGCGCCAGGCTCCGGCGTGTAGTTCTCGAGGATCTGCAGCGTCTCGATCAGCCCCAGACCCGTCGAGACCGGGGGCGGCGCGGAAAACACCGCGTGACCGCGGTACTGCCCCGCGAGCGGACGCCGCTCGATCGCGCGGTACTGGGCAAGGTCGTCGAGCGTGATCAACCCGCCCCGCGCCGTCATGTCGGCGGCGATGCGCCGTGCGATGTCGCCGCGATAGAAGGTCTGCGCCCCCTGGCCGGCAATCGCGCGGAGCGTGGCGGCGTAATCCTTGTTCGCAAACCGCTCCCCGGGACGGGGCACCCGGCCGCCGGGCAGGTAGATCTTCCGCGACGATTCGTACTTCTCGAGGAACCGCCGTCCTTCCGCGATCGACGTCGGCAGCGACTCGTCGAGCACGAAGCCCTTCTCGGCGTACTCGATGGCCGGCGCGATCAGGTCGGCCCAGGTCACCTTCTTGCTGCCGTACCGGCGGTAGAGGTGATCGAGGCCGGCCACGACTCCCGGGATGTTCGCGGCGGCCGGGCCATCCCCCGTACTGGCGCGAAGCGTCGCGTTGTCGCTCGTGGCGTGGATCGGGACCTGGTCCTTGTAATCGACCGCCACCGGCTCCCGCATGCCCGTGAGATAGACGAGCGCCATGCCGTCGCCGCCGATGCCGGACGCCTCGGGCTCCACGACGCCAAGCGCGAAGGCGACCGCAATGGCGGCATCGACGACGTTGCCGCCTTTGTCGAGGGCCATGCGGCCGGCCTGCGACGCGAGCGGATGGCCGGAGACGACAACCGCGCGGTTCGAGGTGACGGCCGGCTTGATCAGCGGCTGCTCGGCGATCATCCGGTCGATGGCCGCTTCGAGCCCGGCTTCGTCGCGGGCGGCCGCCGCCTGGGGCCGGTGCTTCTCCCGCAGACGCGTCCACTCGCCTTCCGACGGGCCGGTGGAGTAATACAGGCGGCGCAGCGTCTCCCACACACGATCGAACGCCGCCGTCAACTGGCCGGTGGCGGGGGGGCGAGCCGGGACCTGCTGCGCGCCGGCGTCCACGGGCAGCGGCGCGTCCACCATCCACAGGGCAAAGCCCTGCACGGCAAAGAGCGGCGGCGGTTCGTCGGTATTGCGCAGCGGGTTGCCGTTGTAGGAAGGATCCGCCGGCGGCAGCTCCGCGATGGCGATCCGCCGGCCGTCCGGCGACCAGGCGGGCGCGCCGCCATGGCGTGAGACCAGGACCGGCTGCATCGCGGGAGCCGCCGGGGGGGGGGGGGGGGGGGGGGGGGGGGGGGGGGGG
>JBBECO010000146.1:0-13514 GCA_040881785.1 Vicinamibacterales bacterium | reverse complement strand
GGGTCAGACCTGGGTCAGACTCGGGTCTGGCCCCAGCCTGGCCCGGGTCTGACCCAGGTCTGACCCCCGTCACCCAGACCGAGCCGCGCCCCTCGCGCTGCGCGAAGTAGGCGATCCGCCTGCCGTCAGGGGACCAGGACGGAAACGCCTCGCGCCCGCGAACGCGCGTCAGCCGCGTCCGCGGCACCCGGTCGCGCGTGCCCGCGTCCAGATCCGCGACCCACAGATCCACGTCGCCGTCCGCGCTGTCGCGGTCGGAGATATAGGCGATCCGCGTTCCGTCGGGCGACACGCGCCCTTCACGCTCCTCGTCAGTGGACGCCTCATCGAAGAGCGGGGTCGCGCCGCCACCCGTCTCGTCAACGACGAAGAAGCGCCAGGGCTCGAAGGCGCTCGTGCGGCGGCTGAACACGATCCGCCCGTCGCGCGTCCAGGACGGCCAGCGGTCGTCGCCGTCCCCGTTCGTGAGGCGCCGGACGTCCTTGCCGTCCGCGCCGGCCACGAACAGGTCGAAGCCGTCACCGCCGTCGGCCGCGAAGGCGATCCGCCGGCCGTCGGCCGACCAGGCCGGATCCCGCTCGGTGGCGGTGGACCCGGCACGCAGCGCGCGTCCGCCGCGGCCGTCCGACCCGGAGATCCAGATGCGATCGAAAGAGGAGGTGGCCAGACGTCGGCCGTCAGGGGACCAGGCCGGATCCTGGATGCCGGAGGAGGAGGACTGGGCCGCAAGGGCCAGGCCCAGCCCTAACGTCAGGAGAAGGGCTGGATGGACACTGCGCTTTCCCATTTCCCATCTGCCATTTCCCATCGCGGACGCGTCCTACTTGCGAACCGCCGCGCGGACGGCATCGACGATGTGCCGCGCGGAGATGCCGTAGCGATCGAGCAGTTCGTCGGGCTGACCGCTGCGCGGAATTTCCCGAACCGCGAGCCGCCGCACCCCGACACCGGTCAGCGCCACCGCTTCGCTGACCGCATCACCAATGCCGCCGGCGGGATAATGATCCTCAACGGTGATGAGCGCGCCGGTCGCCTTCGCGGCCTCGATCATCGTCTGCGCGTCGATCGGCTGGACGGAGTACGCGTCGATCACGCGGATCGCAATCCCGTCGGCCTTCAGCTGGTCGTACGCCTTCAGCGCCTCGAAGACG
Organism: Vicinamibacterales bacterium; assembly: GCA_040881785.1. Taxonomy (GTDB): domain Bacteria; phylum Acidobacteriota; class Vicinamibacteria; order Vicinamibacterales; family 2-12-FULL-66-21; genus JACDCA01. The sequence goes on along the minus strand of JBBECO010000146.1, from coordinate 12,363 downwards.
GTGACACCCGCGCCGACCACCGTCGCGACATCCGCATCGCTCTGCCGCAGGACCTTCGAGCCCCCGATGGGGAATTTCTCGTCAGGGCCGTAGATCACCGGCGTCTTCGGCCGCGACGTGCGCATGTAGGCCATGCCCGGACGCTGCGCCATTTCCACCACCAGGCGCTCGGCGCTGGTGCCGTCACACGGATACAGGACGGCGCAGTCCGGCACGCCGCGCATCATCGACAGGTCTTCGAGCGCCATCTGGGACGGTCCGTCCTCGCCGATCGAGATCCCTGCGTGCGAGCCGGCCAGCTTGACGTTGACGGCCGAGATGCCCGCCATCCGGATGAAGTCGGCGGCGCGCGTCAGGAAGCAGGCAAACGTGGAGGGGAACGGGATCGCGCCGCGCGCCGCCAGCCCCATGGCCGCGCCGACCATCGCCTGCTCCGCGATGAAGAACTGATAGAAACGCTCGGGATGCGCCTTCTCGAAACGGTCGCTGAAGGTGGAGTTCTTGACGTCGGCGTCGAGCGCGACCACGCGCGGATCCACGCCGCCGAGCGAGGCGAGACCGGTGCCCCAGGCCTCGCGCGTCGCGACCAGGTCCCCCATCGTGTAGGCGGGCGCCGGCATCTTCGAATAGTCGGCCGGCGTCAGCGACGGCCGGCCGTTCCCCTCGGGCTTCCGGATGTCCGGCGTCGGCACGCCGGCGGTCATCTCCCGCTCGAGCTCGGCGACCGCCTTCTCCGCTTCGTCCTTCTTGAAGGCCTTCCCGTGCCAGTTGTCCTTCCCCGCGACCGACTCGACTCCCTTGCCTTTCAGCGTCCGCGCGATGATCACGGTCGGGCGGCCGGTGGTCTTCCTCGCGACATCGTAGGCGTCGAGCAGTTGCTGGATGTTGTGGCCATCGACCTGGACCTGGTGCCACCCGAACGCCGTCCACCGGTCCGCGATCGCCTTGGTGTCGTGGCCGAACTGCGTGGGCTGGCTCTGACCGAGTCCGTTCGCGTCGATGACGACACAGAGGTTGTCGAGGCCGTGATGGATCGCGGCATTCGCCGCCTCCCACACCGAGCCTTCCGCCATCTCGCCGTCGCCGAGCAGCACGTAGGTCCGATAGTCGGATGCGATGCGCCGCGCGTTGAGCGCGATGCCGACCGCCGCGCAGATGCCCTGCCCGAGTGATCCGGTCGCAACGTCCACGAACGACAGCCGGGGCGTCGGGTGCCCCTCGAGATCGGATCCGATCTCCCGAAGCGTCAGCAGCGCCTCGCGCGGGAAGAGCCCGGCTTCCGCCCACGCCGCGTACAGGATCGGCGCGGCGTGCCCCTTCGACAGCACGAAGCGGTCGTTGAAGGGATTCTGCGGATCCTGCGGATCGAACCGCATCTCCGAGAAGAAGAGCGTCGAGACGATCTCAGCCGCCGACATGCACGTTGTCGGATGGCCGCTGGCCGACGCGGTGGTCGACCGGATCGAATCGATGCGGAGCTGGTTCGCGATGTTCGAGAGGGCGGGCAGTGATATGGACATGTCGGGACCGAAAGTTTATCACCTGGGAACGGCGCGTCGAGCGATCACGTAATGCGCGGCGAGGGGGCCCTGCGACGCGGCTCGGCCGCCGACCGCCTCGAGCGCGGCGGCCGCCTGCCGCGCGAAGTCCGGATCGTCGGCCGCCTCGGCCAGCCGACGCAACACCACGGCCGCGTCGCAATTGAGCACGAAGGGCTTCACCCGAACCGACAGCAGGCCGCAGTCGCCGTCCTCGTCCACGATTGCCCGGTCGAAAAATCCGCCCGCCGCCTCATCGCCCATCGTCCTGATCGCAACGTGCATCAGCTCTTCGGCCATCATCCTGTAAACGATGTTGCCGGTGGATTCCCAGGCGTCGAGATTGGCCGCCGCCATGGTGACGTGATCGGTGAGGAGGCCGCGGACGCCGGCGGCGCTGTGCGCGACGCCCTGGCCGGGCCGGTAGGACGACAGCAGCACCCGCTCGAGTGCGTCGAGCGCCCGCGTGCCGAGCGCCTCGTCGTCGAAGATGCGGGCCGCGTGGAGCATGGCCGACGCCGTCACGGCGTTGCTGTCGGTGAACTGGCGGCCCGGCTCGGCGCATTCCGTCAGACGCCATGCGCCGTTGGCCGCGATCAGCTTCCGTTCGATGAAGTGCACGACATCCACGGCGCGCGCGAACCAGCGCTCGTGGCCGGCGACCGTGCCGGCATGGACGTAGAGATCGAGCAGCGCGGCGTTGTCAGGCAGCAGTTTTTCGCCGTGCGCGCCGGACCAGTCCGCCTGTGCGGCACAGCGAAAGAAGCCGCCGCCGGTCTCGTCGTACAGGCCGCCCCATCCCATCGCGTCGAGCGTGCGAACCGCGCGCTCGAGCATGACGGGATCGCCGGATTCGGCATAGAGGTCGAGCGCCAGCCGCACGGGCGCGGTGTGGGGAAACTTTGGCGTCCCGCCGAACCCCGCGTGCGCCTCGTCGAAGGTGTCGAAGACGAGGGTCGTGAGCGTCGCATCGTCGAGGTAAGGCGGGGTCAGACCGGGGTCAGACTCGGGTCTGACCCGGGTCTGACCCGGGTCTGACCCAAGCCTGACCCCGCCCACCCGCTCCAGGGCCTCGCGCAGGCGTTCCGGCGGGACGAACGTGCCGCCGCCCAGCACCTGTCCGTCCGCCGAGAGGAACGCCGTCGTCGGGAGGCCGCCGAAGTCATAGCGGTCCGCGATGTCGGGCCGGTGGTCCGCGTCCACTCTGACGGCCACGACGCGCGCGGCGATCGCGGCGGCGACCGACGGGTCGCCGTAGCTCACGCGATCCATCTCGCGGCAGCCGATCGACCACGGCGCCGTGATCGAGAGCAGGATCGGCTTGCCCTCCCGTCGGGCGCGCGCGAACGCCGGAGCGCCCCAGGGCAGCCATGCGACGCCGTCCAGTGTCGAGGTCATTCGGAGGTGGTGATTATAATGAGTGGATGAACGATCGTCACCGTCTCACGCTCGACGCGATCCGCGCGGCGATCGACAGCGAGCCGAGCCCGCGGCGCGCGATGGAATCCACCGTCCAGCTGCTGGCCCGCCACCTCACCGAGTACACGTGGGCCGGCATCTACCTGCTCGAGGGGAACGAGCTCTGCCTTGGGCCGTTCGTCGGCAAGCCCTCGCCGCATACGCGGATTCCGCTCGGCCGCGGCATCTGCGGCGCCGCCGCTACCGAGAAAGCCACGATCATCGTCGATGACGTGAACGCGGATCCGCGGTATCTGGCGTGCAGCACCGACACGCGCTCGGAGATCGTGGTGCCGATCATGCTCGGCGGCGACGTGCTGGGGGAGCTCGACATCGACAGCGACAAGCCGGCCGCCTTCGGCGCCGACGACCGCGACCTGCTGGAACAGGTCGCCGCGCTGCTGGCGCCCAGACTTGCGAGCCCGGACGACCGCGCCGCCGCCATCCAGGCCCACCCATGAAACATGTCATCACGCTGATCCCTGGCGACGGGATCGGACCCGAAGTCACGGAATCGGTGGTCCGGATCTTCAAGGCCGCGGGCCTCCAGATCGACTGGGAGCGTCACGACGCCGGGGTGACCGCCTTCGACAAGACCGAGGAGACGCTGCCCATTGCGCTCCTCGATTCGATCAGGCGGAACAAGGTCGCCCTCAAGGGGCCGGTGACGACCCCGATCGGCCAGGGGTTCACCAGCGTCAACGTCGGGCTGCGCAAGGCACTGGATCTCTACGCCAACCTCCGGCCCGTCAGGAACCTTCCCGGCGTCACGAGCCGGTACACCGACATCGACCTCATCATCGTCCGTGAGAACACCGAGGACCTGTACGCGGGGCTCGAGCATGAGGTCATTCCGGGCGTGGTCGAGTCGCTGAAGATCATCACGGAGCGGGCGTCGACGAACATCGCGCGGTTCGCCTTTGATTACGCGGTCACCCACCAGCGCAAGAAGATCACGGCGATCCACAAGGCCAACATCATGAAGTTGAGCGACGGCCTGTTTCTGGACAGCTGCCGTGCCGTGGCGCGCGACCACATGGACGACATCGCCTACGAAGAGCGGATCGTGGATGCCGCCTGCATGCACCTGGTGATGCATCCCGAGACGATGGACGTGCTGCTCCTGCCGAACCTGTACGGCGACATCGTCTCGGACCTGTGCGCCGGGCTGGTTGGGGGCCTGGGCGTGGTGCCGGGAGCGAACTTCGGCCGCGACTCGGCGGTCTTCGAGGCGGTCCACGGGAGCGCGCCCGACATTGCGCTTGCGAACCTGGCGAATCCGACGGCGCTGCTTCTTTCGGGGCTGATGATGCTGGACCATATCGGCGAGCGCGAGACCGCGACGAAGGTCCGGGCAGGGCTCGACGCCGTCTTGATGACGGGCGCGGTCCGGACGCGGGACCTCGGCGGCGACGCGACCACGACCGCCTTCACCGACGCGATCTGCCGCGAAGTGCACGCATGACCGGGCAGAGCCCCGGATGGCCCAAGGCGCGCACGGCGCGCCTGCGAGGGAGCGGCGCGGGGCGCAGCCAGCCTTCGCCAAGGCTACGGCGGCCCGCCGAAGCGCTTTGCGCGAAGGCGGGGGGTCCCCGCGAGCGACCGAGCCGGGGTCCGGGGCGGAGCCCCGCATGGCTTTGATATAGTCCGGCATCCATGCTCGACGACATCACCCAGGCGGTGCTCGCGCGCGACGAGGTCGCGCGTTATCTGCGTGCCGGGCACGGGCAGACCGCACTGCAGGCGCGCGAGCGCATCCATGCGTACCTCGACGAGCTGCGCACGACGCAGCGCCCCTCGATCTACCGCGCGCTGAGACACCCCCTCTACCCGATCCTGCGCAAGATCGACCGCGTCGAGGAGCACGTGCAGATCGCGCACCAGGCCACGGCCGCCGGGCGTGTCATCTACATCTCGAACCACAAGAGCCATCTCGACTACCTGGTCGAACCGCTCGTGCTCGACGACCATGCGGTGCGGCAGCCGGTGATCGCGGCCGGCATCAATTTGTTCGGCGGTCCGCTCGGCCTGATCCACCGTCATGTCACCGGCGCCATCCCGATCCGCCGCAACGCCAAGGACCCCGCCTACCTCGTCACGCTCAAGGCGTACGTCGCGGAACTGCTGCAGCGGCACGACCTGCTCTTCTATATCGAGGGGGGGCGGAGCTACTCGGGTGAGATGAAGTCACCCAAGACGGGACTCCTGCATGCGGCGCTGCACGCCGATCGGCCCGATTCGCTGATCGTGCCCCTGGCGGTCGCGTACGACCTCGTGCTGGAGGACCACGTGCTCGCCCACCAGGCGGCGAAGCGGCGGCAGCGTCCCTTCGCCCGGGAAGTCGCCGAAATGGTGCGGTATGCCGTGGGCTATCAATCGCGCGCCTTCGTCACGTTCGGGGCGCCGCTGACGATCACCGGCTGCGACCCGGAATCGCGGCGTGACGTCATGGAGCTTGCGCACCTGGTCCGGGACCGGATCGGCATGCTCTACAAGGTGCTGCCGACGGCCGTCGTGGCGGCGGCCCTGCGCCCGTCGATCACCCGGAAGGAACTCGAGGAGCGGTGCGACGCCATCATCGACACCGTCGCCGCCGGCGGCGCGAACATGGGGGTCGCGAGCGGACGCGAAGCGGTCGAGAGCGCCGCCGACGCGCTCGTGAGCCGCAACATCATTCACATCGAACGCGGGGGACGTTTCCGCATCCGTGAGCGCACCGTCCTGCGCTACTACGCCCGTACCATTCAGCATCTGATGCCGGGCGGCCGCCGCGCGCCACGTACCCACTGATGATCCACACCGTCTCGAAAGCCTTTTTCACCACGCTCGCGGGCAGCGCCTCACTGAAAACACTCGCCTCCCGGTATGGGATGCGCGGGCCGCGCAGCTTCGCGCGCCGCTTCATCGCGGGGGAGACAGTCGAAGAGGCGATCGCCGCCGCCCGCATCATCGAAGCCTCCGGGCTCCGGCAGACGCTCGACCTGCTCGGCGAGAGCGTCGCGAACATGGCCGAAGCCGACACGGCCACCCGCGCCTACCTCGAGATGCTGGACCGCATCGTTGCCTCCGGGATCGGGCGCAACATCTCGCTGAAGCTGACGCAGCTCGGACTCACCATCGATCGCGCGACATGCGTGGACAACCTGCGCCGCATCCTGGACGACGCGGCGCGGCACGACTTCTTCGTCCGCATCGACATGGAGAACTCTCCCTTCACCCAGGTCACGCTCGACGTGTTCGAGACGATGTGGCAGCAGGGTTATCGGAATGTGGGCATCGTGCTCCAGTCCTGCCTCCCGCGCAGCGTGGACGATGCCCGCCGGATGAACGAGCTGGGCGCGCGGGTGCGCATCGTGAAGGGCGCCTACAAGGAGCCGCGGGCCGTCGCCCACCAGGAGAAGGCGCAGGTCGATGCGGCGTTCGTGGAGATCACGAAGCTGCTGCTGTCGGAAGGGACCTATCCCGCCATTGCGACACACGATCCGGCGATGATCGCGGCGGCGAAGAGCCACGCGGCGGCGCATGGCGTCACGCCGGACCGGTTCGAGTTTCAGATGCTGTATGGCATCCGCCGGGATCTGCAGGCCACACTGTCGTCAGACGGCTTTGCCGTCCGCGTATACGTACCCTTCGGTCGTGAATGGTTCCCCTACTTCATGCGGCGGCTGGGCGAGCGCCCGGCCAACATCGGTTTTGTAATCCGGGGGATCTTTGGCGAGCGATGAGGTGGTCAACCACTTACCGTTGAGGTATGTCGCGGGCTACCACATGAGTAAGGGAACTGCCACCTGGGGGCTCCGGATGTGCTGCAACGGCTACACACTTCCCCGCCGGTCCCCCTTCCGTCCGACTCTGCCATTGCTCGTAAATCAAAGATGAGCTGAGGGTTGTGGTGCTTGCCCCCGCCGTGGCATGCAAGTTGATATTCCTCTTGCTGAGGGATGGAACAGCCGAGCACGGCTGAGCGTCCTACAAATTAGGAGCGAGGGATATCGTTCATGGTTACCAATTACCCCCAGCAACTTGCGGCAGCGGCGGAGATCACCTACGAGAGGACGACCGGCGTCATGGCGCGTGCAATGGGGCGCCTCGGGCAACTCATGTGTGGGATGCGCGGACATGACGCGGTCCTGCATTTCGAAGGCAAGCGCGTGATGATGCGCTGCACGTCGTGCGGGCACGACACCCCGGGTTGGGAGATCAGCGGCCGGGCCCCGCGCAAGCGCTTCGACGGCGACGCGCGCCGCCATGCCCTGAAACCGCAGTTCGTGCTCCACAAGAGCGCGTAACCGCCTAGGCGGGCCGGGCCGAGCACCACGCTCCAGCCAGGTCCGCCAGCACGTCGCGGCACGTGAGAACGTCCGCGACGTGCACGTATTCTTCCGTGCTGTGCAGACCCGCCCCACCGGGGCCGAACAGCACGGAGGGGATGCCGGCTTCGCCCAGCACAGCCGCATCGGTCCAGAAACTCAGACCGCGCCTCTCGGCTTTCCCGCCCCGCCTTTCGGCGAACCTCTCCAGTAATCGCGGAAGCTCGTGCTGCGCCGGTGTCTCGTACGGCGGTCGTGAAAAGCGCGTCTGCATGACGGCCTCGAATTCCGGGTCGTCGCGCCGCAGCTCATCCAGGATCGCCCGCACCTCCCGTTCCGCATCTTCGAGTGATTCGCCGGCAATGGTCCGGCGTTCCATCCGCAGCACGCAACGGTCTGGGTACACGCTCCACTCGCGGCCGCCGTCGATGATCGAGGCGTGCAGCGAGGGCGTCCCCATGACCGGATGCTCGGGCCGTAGCTGCAGCGCGCGATCGAGACGCTCGAGCCTCGCGAGCACGCGGCCCATCCGGAAGATCGCATCGCGGCCGTCCTTCGGACGGCTCCCGTGTGCCGCCCGGCCGGCCGTTTCGATCTCGAACCAGGCGAAGCCCTTGTGACCGATGCCGATCTGCAGGTCCGTCGGTTCCGTGACGATGGCCGCGTCGGCGGTCCAGGCCTTCACGAGCGCGTCGGCTCCGAGACTCGCGAACTCCTCATCCACGACCGCGGCCACGATCAGCCGGCCGCGGTTCAGCCCGCGCTCGCGCACCACCCGCGCCGCGTCGATCATGGCGGCGAGGCCACTTTTCATGTCCTGGGAGCCGCGGCCGTACAACCGTCCCTCGCGAATGGACGGCACGAACGGCGCGGCCATGCCTTCGACGCCGACGGTATCGGTGTGGCCGCAGAACATGAGCGAGGGTCCGGCGACGCCGCTCTCGAGGACGCCGATCACATTGGGACGGCCCGGCGCGGCCTCCTGCAGATGGACCTCCAGGCCGAGCGCACGCAGGTGAGCTGCGATCGCTGCGGCGATCCGCGCTTCGCCGGCCGCCCCCTCGACCAGCGACGGATTCACCGAGTCGATGGCGACGAGCGTCTCGAGCAGCTGAATGCAGGGGTCGGGCATGCGAGACAGGTATTATGCCGGAATGGACCTGCACGGCCGCACGGCCGTCATCACCGGCGCGTCGTCCGGGATCGGGCGTGCCTGCGCCGAACAGCTCGCGCAGGCCGGCGTCAGCGTCACCCTCGGCGCCCGGCGTACCGACCTCCTCGACGAGGCCGTGGCGCGCATTCGCGCGGCCGGCGGACGCGCGGAAGCCGTCACGATGGACGTGACGCGTGAAGAGGACGTCGAGCGCCTGGTGGCCCGCGCGCGCGAGGTCTTCGGCGGCCTCGACATCATGATCTGCAACGCCGGCTTCGGCTACTACGGCACGGTCGACGGCACGCCCGGCGAGGTGATGCGACGGATGATGGACGTCAACTTCATGGGGACGTTCTACGGCGCGAGGGCGGCGCTCCCCATCTTCCGGGCGCAGGGGCACGGGCACCTGATCCTCGTCTCGTCGATCGTGGGGCGGCGCGGTGTGCCGCAGATGAGCGGCTACAGTGCCACCAAGGCGGCCCAGGCGGCTTTCGCCGAGTCGCTGCGGTCGGAGTTTGCCGGTTCGGCGATCCACGTGTCCACGGTCTACCCCGTGGCGACCGCGACCGAGTTCCGGGAGGCCATGCGGCGCGACTACCGCTACGCCGTCGGTGGAGTCGGCCCCGAACAATCCATGGACCACGTGGCGCGGGCGATTGTCGCGTGCGTGCGCCGTCCGCGGCCCGAGGTCTATCCGCACGCGCTCTCGCGCGCGCTGACGGTCCTCAACGCCGTCGCGCCAGGCGTCACGGACCGGTTCGTGCGCCGGTACGCGCGCCGACGAAAACCGCTCGATGACTGACCTGACGCTCGCCATTGCCCGCGCGGTCCGCGACTCCGGCGGGCGGGCGCTGATCGTCGGCGGCTGGGTCCGCGACCGTCTCATGGGGCTCGAGTCGAAGGACGTGGACCTCGAGGTCTACGGCATGCCCGCCGCCGGACTGCGCGAGCTGCTCGGCCGGTTCGGTCCCGTGAACGCCGTGGGCGAGAGCTTCACCGTGTTCAAGGTCGCCGGCATCGATGTCGCGCTCCCCCGCCGCGAGTCGAAGATGGGGCGCGGGCACAAGGGGTTCGAGGTCCACGGCGATCCGGACCTGCCGCCGCGAGAAGCCGCCCGCCGCCGCGACTTCACGATCAACGCCATCTCCTGGGATCCGCTCACCGAGACCTACGAGGACCCCTTCGACGGCCGCGACGACATCGAACGGCGTGTGCTCAGGGCGGTGGATCCCTCCACGTTCGGGGAGGACAGCCTGCGCGTGCTGCGCGCGATCCAGTTCGCGGCCCGGTTCGAGTTCACGCTGGACCCGGCGACCGACGCGCTCTGCCGGCGGATCCCGCTCGATGATCTCCCCTCGGAGCGGATCTGGGGGGAAATCGAAAAGCTCCTCCTCCAGGCGCGGCGGCCGTCCATCGGCTTCGAGCTGGGCCTGCGCCTCGGCGTCGTCGACGCGCTGTTTCCTGAGCTGAAGGCGCTCGTCGGCTGTCCGCAGGAGCCCGAGTGGCATCCTGAAGGGGACGTCTGGATCCACACGCTGATGGTGATCGACCAGGCGCGCACGCGCATCGACGACCTGCCCCATCCGCAGCAGGTCGCCGTCATGCTCGGGGCGGTCTGCCACGATCTCGGCAAGCCGCCGACCACGGCGTTCGTGGACGGACGGATCCGTTCGATCGATCACGAGCAGGCGGGCGTCGCGCCGGCGACCGCCGTCCTCGATCGTCTGAACGTCCACACGATCGGCGGCTTCGACGTCCGGAAGCAGGTCCTCGGCATCACGGCCCACCACCTCAAGCCGGGGATGTTCGGCATGTCGAAAACGCCCGTGTCGGACGGCGCCTACCGGCGGCTTGCGCAGAAGGTGGACCTCGAGCTGCTGGCCCGCCTCGCCAAGTCGGATTGCCTGGGACGGGGGCCCTCGACTCCGGTGACCGGGGCGCCGTCGCTCGGGACAGGTCCCGGCTTCGACTGCTCCTCGATGGACCGTTTTCTCGAGCGCGCGCGGCAGCTCGGTGTCGAGCACGCGCCCCCCGCGCCGCTCGTCCTCGGGCGTCACCTGCTGGCCCTCGGTGTGAAGCCGGGGCCCCGGATGGGCGAAATCCTCCGGGCGGTCTACGAGCGACAGCTCGACGGATCGGTCACGACGGTCGAGGAAGGGATCGCGTTCGCGCACGAGTACAATCGAGCCTCATGCCCCGAATGAACCGCGCCGCGCTCGTGCTCGGCGCCTGTCTGTGTGTGCCCGCCGCGGTGTTCGCGCAGGATCCCGTGCCGCCGCTGCCGCTGCCCGTCGAACCGATCGCGCCCTTCGTGCTCGACGCCCGGGCGGTCGTGCCGTTCTTCAAGAGGGACCCGCTCGTCGCCGCCGCCACGGGCATCGAGCCCGGCAACCTGCCGAACCGGGGCCTGGGGCTGAGTGTGGGCGGCCATGTGTATCTGCTGCGGGGAAAATCCGTCGCGGTAGGCCTCGGCGGCGACCTGCTCCTGGGTGCGCGCGGCCGGCACACGGTGCAGCCCGAAACCGAAGACGGACCGGAAGGGCCGACGTACGTCACGCGGATGACCGCCGTGACGCCGCAGCTCTCGCTCAACTTCGGCCGCCGGGACGGCTGGAGTTATGTCAGCGGCGGGATCGGTTGGGGAACGCTGTCGATCGAGCAGGAAGACGAGCCGTACGACGATTCACCGGCGCGCGTGCGGACGATCAACTACGGCGGCGGGGCCCGGTGGTTCGCCAAGAAGCACCTGGCCTTCAATCTCGACTTCCGTTTCCACCACATGGCCGCGCAGGAGCCGGTGACCGCCGATCCCGGAACCGTGGACCCGCCGGTCCCGATCGCCGGACGTCCCCTTCTGCCGGCAAGCCGGCTCATCGTCCTCAGCCTGGGCATCTCCGTCCGCTAACACGGATTACATGGAATCCGCGGATCCGGCCTGCCGGGCGCCGGCCTCAGCGCTTCTGGCGTTTCCACTCCTCGAACAGCCTCGCTGCATTCCCGGACACCGATCGCAGCGACGGCGTCCATCCCAGCGCTCTGGCCCGTGGACTGCGGACGATCTGATCGAGCGCCAGCGCCTCGGCGTAGGGGCCCATCTTCTGCTTCGCTTCCGCCAGCGGCATGTGCCGCACGCTCGGCGTGGTCTTCGCGTGCTCGCTGATGGCGGCGACGATGTGGTTGACGGTTTCGTCCCCTTCGTCGTTGGCGTGATAGATCCCTGACGCGTCCGGATGGGCGGCCGTCCGCACGTAGAGCTCCGCCAGGTCGCGGTCGTACACGAGCGGCCAGTGGTTGTCACCGGGACCGATGACGCGGATCAGGCTGTTGGCCGCGTCCTGCAGCAGATCGCCGACGATCCCGCGATCGCTCCCGTAGACGATACCCGGGCGAATGACGACCGTGCGCCACCCGGCCGTGGCCGCGTCGAGGACCCTCGCTTCGTGCGCCGGACGCCAGGCGACGAGCTCGATCGGGTTGAGCGGCGCCGTCTCATCGGCCGGCAGCGTCGCGGTGCCGAGCACCCAGATGCCCGACGTGTAGATGATGAAACGCCCGGGCGTAATCGGCGTGGCCAGGACGGTCTCGATGGTCGTGTCGTCGACCTTTGCACCGCGCGGAGAATCCTCGAACGCCGTGAGCACGACCCCGTCCGCCGCCGCCGCCGCGTCGGCGTACGACTTCGGATCGGAGGCGTCGCCCAGCACCGGGTTGCCGCCCCGCGCCTGCACCTGCGCGGCCTTCTCGCTGTTGCGCACCAGCGCGTCCACATGGTGCCCCGCCCGAACGAACGCATCGAGCACGGCGGACCCGATGTAGCCCGTTCCGCCCGTTAGAAAGATCCTCATTCAGTCCTTTATCAATGCGCGTGGGGCCCCACCCCCACGCGCTCTCGCTCGCGGGCGCC
>JBBECO010000145.1:0-22136 GCA_040881785.1 Vicinamibacterales bacterium | reverse complement strand
GCTTAGAGGATGTAAGCGAGGGCGAACCCGATCTGGGCCACGAACATCATTCGATACATATGCGCCCAGGAGACGTGATTCGCGTCGATGGCCAGCTCCTCGGGTTTCCGCAGCATCAGGTAACAGACGTACGCGCCGTAGAGCGTCATGAAGGCCGAGAGGGCCTGCAGCAGCCAGAAATTCCCCGTGAGGATGCCGGCGAACGCGCCGTACGAGATGAGCAGGAAGGGGAGGACGAAGGACGGCGAGATCATCCAGGCCGCCCGGCGGACGCCATACAGGATCGGCAGCGTCCGGCAGCCGCCGCGTGCGTCCCCCTCCATGTCCGCGAAGTCCTTGGTCGTCGAGGCACCGAGCAGGAAGAGACCGAAGATCGCGCCGATGAACCAGGGCTCCACGCCCCAGATCGTCTTGATGCAGGACCAGCCGGCCACTTTCAGCAGCACGCCGCGCGGGACCGCGATCGTGATGTTGGCCCAGATCCCCCGCTCTTTCGTCCGCAGCGGGGGGCAGGAGTAGACGAACGTGAGCACGGCGGCGACCAGCACGATCCAGAAGCACTCGTGCCGGCCGCCTGGCGCCACGAACCAGGCCAGCGTGAGCGCCACCGCGTAGGCGATCCAGGTGAAGATCCAGGCGTCGCGCAGCGACAGCCGTCCGCTGGTCAGCGGACGCTGCGGTTTGTTGACGCGATCGATCTCCAGGTCGTAGATCTGGTTGAGCGCGTTACTGCCGGCGTTGAGCACCATGGCCATCACGGCCCCGAGCACCGTGTACGTCAGCAGGCTCGACGTCCAGCGGTCGGGGGGCTCGGCCCCCGCCGCCGTGATGGCCCCCGAGACGACGCCCAGCGCCGGTGCCAGGAGCGTGAACGGCCGCGACAGCTCGAGCCAGAGCGCAATCCGCGAGCCGTGTCGATCCGGATGCTCGTAGGCCCGACCTTTAGGTCGGGCGTGCGGTGACGTCATAGCAGCTGCCCCAACTTGATCGCGACGAACGCGGCGGCGCCGGTGTTGAGGAAGTTGAGGACGTCGTTGTTCACCACGCCGCGGCGCTCGAGTATCGCCGCGAGCGCGCTCTCCACCAGCGCGCCGGCCGTCGCGGCCGCCACGACCACGAGCGTCAGCGGCAGCGTGATCAGACCGAGCGCGAGCGCCGCGAGCGCCAGCAGCGCCGCGCTGCCGATTCCGGCCAGCGTGCCCTCGAGTGACATCGCGCCGTCGGTGCCTGGCGGCACCGGGCGCAGCGTCGTGAGCAGAAAGGTCCGCCGGCCCCAGGCCTTGCCGATCTCGCTGGCCACCGTGTCGCTGGCCCCCGCGACGAGCGCAGCCGTGAACGCCAGCAGCGCGGGATCGTGCGCGTAGGTGAGCACGGCCATCAGCGCCGCGATCGCGGCGATGCCTGTATTGGCAAACGCATTTCCCGCGCCGCGCCGCCCGCCGCGCGCTTCCGCGATGCCGAGGCGCTCCTTGCGCCGCAGGCCCATCCGTGACGCGAGCACGGCGGCGGCAAACGTCAGGAGGAGCAGGAGCCACCCTTCCCACCCCGTGCAGACCAGCACGATCGTCCCCAGGAACGCGCCGCACAGGGCGCCGGAGACCGTGACGGTCTTCGCGCGGTAGCCGGCGGCCGCCACGACCGCGTTGATCGACGCGGCGAGCGGCAGCCCCCAGAGCAGCGTCTGGCTCGCGTCGTACAGCAGATCGAGGCTGATGAGCGAGATGACCCACATCACGCCTCCGGCCGTCGCGGTGACCGAAACGTTGTCGTCGAGCTCGATCGGGATCGTCTCGACGGCCGCGGCCGCGATGGCGGCGAGCAGCGGTGCGACGAACGGGAACCAGGCGTACGCCGGCGGAATCACCGTGTCACGACACCACCACGCGAGAAAGATACCGGCGGCGCCGCCGAAGACCGCGAACGCCAGACTGCCGCCGAACGATTTCCGGGCGTTCCACGGAATCGGCCGGATCGGGACGCGTCGTCCGACGATCGTGGCCATCCCGTCGCCGGCCGCCAGGATGCCCCACGCGGCCGCGATGATGTCGAGCCGGCTGCCAAACGCGAAAAGGAGCCCCAGCACCGACAGGGGATAGAGCACGATACCGGACGTCAGCCTGCGGAGACGCTCGCCGGGACGGAACAGTTGCAGGCCGAGGACCTTCTGCAGCGCGAAGACGTTGAAGGCCACTGCGAGCGAGGCCAGCAACACCGCACCCCACCACGGGAGATACGGCAGGGCGAGGGCGAACCCGCCCATCGCCATGTGGACGGATTGCCGCGTGTCTTCGGAAAACGCGTCGTCGGCCCTCATCGCCACACCCCGGCCCATGGTCACGGCACCTGTGCGCGCCAGAAGGCGAGCAGGTCCTCGAGCGTCTGCTCGATCGGGATCTCGGCGTGCCAGCCGGTATCGGCGGCAAGGCGCGACGGATCCCCCAGCACCAGGGGATTATCGCTGGGTCTCAGCCGCGCCGGATCCTGCCGTACGTCGACGCGCACGCGGGCCAGGTCGAGCAGGCGCTCGAGCACATCGCCCACCCGCAGGGCCGTGCCGGTGCAGATGTTGTAGACGCGGCCCGGTATGCCCGTGGCGCCGAGCGCTTCGTAGGCCCGCGCCGTGTCGCGGACGTCCGTCAGGTCACGCCGCGCATCCAGGTTGCCGACGAGCAGCACGGGTTCGCGGCGCCCGGCCTCGATGTCGGCGATCTGTTTCGCGAAACTCGAGGTCGAGAACGACGGCAGCTGCCGCGGCCCGATGTGGTTGAACGGCCGTGTCGCGACAACCGGCGTCGTCGCGCGCAGCGCCAGCATCTCCTGCGCGAGTTTGCTCACGCCGTAGGGATCCGAGGGTGCCAGGGGATCCTCTTCACGCAACGCCCGGTTCGCGGGGCGGTAGACGAGCGCGGAACCGGCCACGACGACACGGGAGCCTGGAGAGGTTGCGCGGACCGCGTCGAGCAGATGGTGCGTGCCGAGCGCGTTGACCTGCAGGGCGCGCCCCGCGTTGGCCCACGACTCGACCACGTGCGGCAGCCCTCCGCAGTGGTAGACGACCGTGGGCTGGAGCTCGCGGATGGCGGCTTCGACGGATGCCCGGTCGAGCAGGTCCACGTGCCGCCACAGGACGCGGCCGCTGTCGTCCGCGTGGGGCCGTCCGCCGGTGTGTGCCCATCCGGCGACCTGTTCGTGGGAGCGGAGCAGGCGTTCGAGCAGGTGACTGCCGGCGAAGCCCGTGGCGCCGGTCACGAGCGGAACGTGCCGGGCGGTGCTCACACCCGTGTGTGGCCGTACTGCTTCTCGTAGTAGGCGCGGAAGGCGGGATCGGCGTCCTTGATCGGGCGCCACCACCACTCGTTCTTCCGGTACCACGCAACCGTGTCGGCAAGTCCTTCTTCGAACTTCGCGTGCGGCGCCCATCCGAGCGTCTGCAGTTTCGTCGTGTCGAGCGAGTAGCGCCGGTCGTGGCCCTGGCGATCGGTCACGCGCCGGATCAGTGCCTCGGTTTTGCCCGTGAGCTCGAGGATGCGATGGGTGAGGTCCACGTTGCGCACGTGGTTGCCGCCGCCGATGTTGTAGACCTCGCCGTTGACGCCCGCCTCGATCAGCAGGTCCACGCCGCGGCAGTGGTCGTTGACGTGCAGCCAGTCGCGGATCTGGCCGCCGTCCCCGTAAAGCGGCACCGGAAGATCGTCGATCAGGTTCGTCACGAACAGCGGAATCACTTTCTCCGGGAACTGGTACGGCCCGTAGTTGTTCGAGGCGCGCGTGATGACGACCGGGACCTCGTAGGTCGCGAAATAACTGTAGGCCAGGCGATCCGCCCCCGCCTTGCTCGCCGAATAGGGATTGCGCGGCTTCAGCTCGTCGGTCTCGACGCTCGAGCCTTCCGGCACGCTGCCGTAGACCTCGTCGGTGGAGATCTGGATGAAGCGGCGGAGGTGCGTCGCCTCACGCGCGGCCTCGAGCAGCACGAACGTGCCGAACACATCGGTCGTGATGAACTCACCCGCGTTCAGGATCGAGCGGTCCACGTGGGTTTCGGCGGCGAAGTGGACCACGATGTCCGAGGCGCGCACCAGCGGCGCCGCCACCGTCGCGTCGGCGACGTCGCCGCGAACGAACGTGTGGCGCGGGTGTTCGATCACATCGTGCAGGGTCTCGAGGCGCCCGGCGTACGTCAGCTTGTCGAGCGTGGTGACGTGCCAGTCGGGATGCGCCGCGAGCGCGTACCGTACGAAGTTCGAACCGATGAAACCGGCGCCGCCGGTGACCAGCACGTCGACCATGTGGAACTCCTAAGAGCGGAACAGAATGGCGCAGCGGCTAGTAGCGGCGATCTTGCCCCACGCCGAAGGCGCCGAGAAAATTCGAGAAGGTGCCGATGCCGGCGAGGCTGAACGAGATGTTGAATCGCCGGTCCTCGACGCCCCGCGTGCCGTACACGCCGAGCAGGTTGAACGTCTGCCACTCCGCAACCACGCCGCAGCACTGCGCGTTGTAGTACGCCTGCACGCGCTGCTGCAGGAAGAACTCGTTCCGCATGTCGTAGTTGAACGAGTAGTGCCCGCCAAGGCGGTTCGACGGGCTGCGCAGGTTGGCGGACGCATTGAGGTAATGGGTGGCGTACAGCGGGATCGAGAACGCCGGCAGCTCCGGGATCAGCCGCCGCAGGCTCCAGCCGGCCGAGAGCTCGAGCTGCTCGCCGGCGCGGAATCGTCCGCTGGTGGACAGCGTCCGCACGGTCTTGACCTGAACGTCCCAGTCCGCCCGGAAGTCCGCGCCGATATTTGGCGTTGGCTGGAATCGTGTGCTCAGCACGACCGGCGAGAAGTTCGTGGGCTTCGGGTTCGTACTGATGATCGACGTGTACTGCGTGTCGAAATTCGTGGCCTCAGCCGAGCTGTAGTACGTCTGCGACAGACCCACGTTGAGGATCTCGCGCGCCGTCTCCTGCTTCGCATACAACCGGTTCTCGAGAGCATAGGTGTACCGCGTGACATCCCCGAGGATGTAGTCGCCGTATCCGTGGACGACGATCCGGTCGAAGTTGTCGATCTTGGTCGTGCGGCGGATCGTCATCGACGGCTCGACCACGTGCTTGAACTTCTCCGCGTAACCGCTGCCTGGCGTGTTGAAGACCCGGTTGAACGACGGACCCACGATGCGGGTCTGGAAATCGAAGAAGCTCCGTGTGATCGGCTCCTCGACCTGCACACCGGCCTCCGACAAACTCTCGGACCAGTGGGTGAAGCGCCAGCCGGCCGAGGAGTTGATCGTCAGGAAGGGCCAGACATTGAACGGGACGCGCACCGTGGGACTGAAGTCCATTTTCGTCAGACCGGTTTCAGAGATCTCTTCGCCGTCCTGGAACGTCCCGTAGTCGATGCGGGCGTATTCGCTCGTCGCGCCGAAGTAGATAGGGGTTCGTCCGATCGGCGATTCGCTGCGCGAGAAGCTGATCCTCGGCAGGGCACCGCTGCGGGTGTAGTAATCCTCCGAGTAGAAGTACTCCTGCCGGTCCACGCGTGCCCCCGCGTTGAATCCGCTCCAGCTCCCCGAGAGGCTTCCGCTGAAATTGCGGTCGCGCTGTGTCGCCTGGTGGACATCCTGCTGGTAGAGCTGTTGCGTGGCGAGGCTGGAGAAATAGTTGGCGCTGGCCTGCGCGCGCAGCCCGAGCGGCAGCGCCTGGGAGAGAATCCCGCGAACCGTGTAGCTGGTCTGGCCCGGCCGCGGAGCCTGTGTGGGATCGGACTCCGCGGTGATCTCGCGCTCCGTGAGGTAGTTGAACGTCGCGTCGCCGCGCGACCCGGCGCCGGCGACGTAGCGGTAATCCGCGGTGATCCCCTGGCCGACCTTCGAATGCCAGTCATGGGCGATCGTGAGGTCCTGGCTGCGGTTGATGGCCCAGAAGAACGGCGTCGTGACCGACTGCCCCCGGATTCTCGACGACCCGTACACCGGCATCAGAAACCCGGTCGCCCGATCGTCCTCCTCCATCGGATAGTAGAAGATCGGCAGATACAGCATCGGGACGCCCTTGACCCGGAAGACGGCGTTCCGCAGCAGGGCGTAGTCGTCCAGGTTCACCGTGATCGACCCTGACGCGACGTCCCAGCGTGGTGTGGGCTGGACGCATGCCGTGAACCCACCCTTGACGATCTTGTATTGCTTGGGGCCTGACTTGTGGAGCTCTTCCCCCCAGAAAAAGGCGTTCGGCTCCTGCGTGCCGAATTGCCCGGGGGTGGCCTTCTCGCGCATGACCGTCGTGCCGAAGGCCTTGTAGAAAACGCCGGTCTTGCTCTTGGTGTCGAACTCCAGCCGGTCCGCCGAGATGCGGGTCTCCCCGAGCACGAACACGAGGTCGCCGCTCGCGACGAACCGGCCTTCGATCTGGTACAGCTCGACCTTGTTGGCGATCAACTGCATGTCGTCACAGTCGATCCGGATGGGCTGGACGTCGCTTCCTGTGAACGTCCAGTGATTGGCATCGTGCTGGACGGAGTCCAGGCTCGACAGGCTGTCCGACTTGCAGCCCGTGATGTTCATTTGGGCGTGCGCCGCCGACGGGACGAATGCCCACTGGCAGAGCACACAGACGAGAAGCGTGAGGATGAAACGCAACATGCGTGGATGAGCCGCGGCAGGGATCAGCGAAGAATACCACGCAGCGGGCCGATCAAAAACATCGAGCCGGCCGCCACGACGCGGCTGGACGTCGCGCAGGCCCGCGCCAGCGCCTCGGAAGGGTCCTCGATGCTCTCCACCGCCATGTCCGGGCCGAGCGTTCGGGCGATCCGCGCGAGCTCGGCGGCCCCGGCCGCGCGCGGCGTCGGGGCTGTCGTACAGACGATCCGGCCCACGTGCGGGACCAGCGCGGCCAGCATGCCCGGCGCGTCCTTGTCGGCCATCGCGGCGAACACGAGCGTCGCGCCGTCCCATCCGGCGCTGCGCAGGTAGTCCCCAAGCGCCCGCGCCCCGGCAGGGTTGTGCGCCGCATCGAGCAGCACCTCGACGCCTCCCCGCCGAAAGCGCTCCAATCGCCCGGGCCACCGTGCGTGCTCGATTCCGTAGCGGACGGCCGATTCCGGCACCGGGAGCTCGAAGTCGCCGAGCGTCCTGAGCAACGCCGCGGCCACTCCGGCGTTCTCGAACTGGTGCGCGCCGGCCAGGCCTGGCCTCCAGGCGGCCGTGTCGGTCGCGACGTCCTCCGCCACGATCAGCGGCGCCCCCAGACCGTCCGCGGCCGCCCGGATCACGTCGCGGGCGGCCGGCAGCATCCGCCCGATGACGACCGGAACACCCGGCTTGAGGATGCCCGCCTTCTCGCGCGCGATCTCCTCGATCGTCGATCCGAGCTGGGCCTGGTGGTCGAGCTCGATGTTGGTGATCGCGGTGGCCAGCGGCGTGACCACGTTGGTCGCGTCCAGGCGGCCACCCAGACCGACTTCGAGGACGGCAACGTCCACGGCGGCGCGGCGAAACAGGTCGAAGGCGGCGGCGGTCGTGCACTCGAAAAACGTCGGCGGGTGTCCGAGCGCGCCTCGCACCAGGAGCGCATCGACGGCCGCGCGGATTCGATCGAGCGCATGGCGCAGGTGGTCCGTGGTGACGTCTTCGCCGTCGATGACGAATCGTTCCTCGACCCGCTCGAGGTGTGGCGAGGTGTACCGCGCGGATCGGTAGCCGGCCCGCCGCAGCGCCGTATCCACCATGACGGTGACCGAGCCCTTGCCGTTCGTACCGGCGATCAGCAGCGACGGGACATGCCGATGGGGATCGTCGAGCTCCGCCAGCAGCGTCGTCATGTTCTCGAGACCGAATTTCATCCCGAGCACTTCGAGGCTGAACAGCCAGCGAAGCGGATCGTCGATCAACGCGCGGGCTCTTCTCCCGGGGATTCCGCCGCGGGCGGGGGAGGCGGCTCCGGGGGCTGCGCGGCCGGGCTGGCGCCGCCGAAGCGCAGGAAGCGGGCGATGACGTCCTTCATCTCGCGGCGGTCCACCACCAGGTCGAGCATGCCGTGCTCCACAAGGAATTCGCTGCGCTGGAAGCCGTCCGGCAGCTTCTGCCGGATGGTCTGCTCGATGACTCGCGGACCCGCGAAGCCGATGAGCGCGCGAGGCTCCGCGATGTTGACGTCGCCGAGCATCGCAAAGCTCGCCGTCACGCCGCCGGTCGTCGGATCGGTGAGCACGGAGACGTAGGGCAGGCGTGCGCGATCCAGCCGGGCCAGCGCCGCGCTGATCTTCGCCATCTGCATGAGCGAGAGGGCCCCCTCCATCATCCGCGCCCCCCCCGAACAGGAGACGATGATCACCGGCATGCGCTCGGCGATGGCGCGCTCGATCGCGCGCGTGATCTTCTCGCCGACGACCACGCCCATGCTGCCGCCGATGAAGCTGTACTCCATGGCGGCGACCGAGCAGCGGAGTCCGTCGATCGTGCCGGTCGCGGTGATCACCGCATCCTGCAGTCCGGTCGCCGCGATGCTCGTCTCGAGCCGCTTCCGATAGGGCTTCGTGTCGGTGAAGTGGAGCGGATCGATGGAGGTGAGGCCGGTGTCGTAGGCCTGCCAGTCCCCGTCGAACAGCGTCTTGAGCCGCTCGGCTGCCGTCAGCCGGAAATGGTGCGCGCACTTGGTGCAGACGTTGAGGCTCGCGACCAGGTCCTTGTTGTAGATGATCTGTGAGCAGGACGGGCACTTCACCCACAGCCCTTCCGGCACCCGGCTCTTGTCGGCGGGCGGCTCGATGGGCTTCTTGTCCTTCTTGAACCAGGCCATTCCGCTGAGAATAGCAGCTTCCCGCCCGCAGTTGCGAGCGAGCGGCGCGAGGAATTACGGCCGCGGCACGTAGTACCGCGTGCCTTTCCCCATCGATCGAAGCTGCCGCTCGAGATCCGCCACCGCGTCGTCCCCCCACGACGCGTCGAACTGCGACGTCTCGACGACCAGCAGCGGCGTCGCGGTGTAATGGAAGAAGAAGTGGTTGTACGCCTCGTTCAGCTCCCGCAGGTACTCGTCATCGAGGTGCGGGTGCTCCGGATTGGTACGCTCGCGCTCGCGAAGCCGCTTGCGGAGGACGTCGGTGGGGGTCTGGAGGTACACCACCAGATCCGGCACCGGGACATCCTGCGCGAGCAGCTCGAACAGCCGCTGGTAGATGAACAGCTCGTTGTCGTCGAGATTCAGATAGGCGTAGATCTTGTCGCGATCGAACACGTAGTCGCAGACGGTGAGCTGACTGAACAGGTCGCTCTGCCGCAGTTGCGTCTGCTGCCGGTGCCGCGACAGCGTGTAGAACAACTGCGCCTGGAACGCGGCCCCGGGGCGCCCGGCGTAGAAGTCGGCGAGAAAGGGATTCTCGGTTTCATCGAGGACGACGGTGGCATCGAGCCGCGCGCCCAGCCGGTCCGCCAGCGTGGATTTCCCAAGCCCGACCGGTCCTTCGATCGCGATGTATCGGAAGTCCAATGTGGACCTTGTTATAGCATTGTCCCGTGCGAATCGAGCGGATCGAGCTGCGGCTCCTGCGCCTTCCGCTGGTGAGATTTTTCGAGACGAGTTTCGGACGGATCCACGAGCGCCCGTTCATCCTGGTCGTCGTGGAGGGGGAAGGGGCGTCCGGCATCGCCGAGTGCGTCGCAGATGCCAATCCCTACTACTGCTCCGAAACGACGGGGACGGCCTGGCACATCATCCGTGACTTCATCGCGCCGCTCGTGCTCGGGCGCGAGTTCGGCCATCCCCGCGAGATCTTCCCCGCGCTCCGCGGCATCCGCGGCCACAACATGGCCAAGGCTGCCGTCGAGATGGCGGCGTGGGATCTGTTCGCCCGGCAGCAGGATCGCCCGCTGTGCCGGGTGCTTGGCGGCGCCGACAGCGTGATCGCCGGCGGCATCGCGTCGGGTGTCTCGATCGGCATCCAGGAGTCGATGGCGCAGCTGCTCGAACGCGTGGAGACGGAGCTCGCCGCCGGTTACCGCCGCATCAAGATCAAGATCAAACCGGGCTGGGATCTCGCGGCGGTCGAAGCCGTCCGCGGCCGGTTTGGCGGCGTGCCGCTGATGGTCGACGCCAACGCCGCCTACGAACTGGCCGACGCGCCGCATCTCGCCGGTCTCGATGCCTTCGCGCTGATGATGATCGAGCAGCCGCTCGACTATGAAGACGTGATGGATCACGCGAAGCTGCAGACACGGATCCAGACGCCCATCTGCCTGGACGAGTCGCTGCATTCGGTCAAGTTGGCCCGCGAGGCGATCGAGGCGGGCGCCTGCCGTATCATCAACATCAAGCCGGGCCGCGTCGGCGGCCATCGCGAGTCGATCGCGATGCACGACCTGGCGGCGGAACACGGCATTCCCGTCTGGCACGGGGGGATGCTCGAGAGCGGCATCGGCCGCGCCCACAACATTCACCTCTCCACGCTGCCGGGCTTTTCGCTGCCGGGTGACGTGGCCGCGAGCCGGCGCTATTTTGCGCCGGACCTGATCGATCCGGAGATCGTCGTCCGGCCCGACGGGACGATTGCCGTGCCCACCGGCGCCGGCATCGGGGTCCATCTCGTGCACGACCGCATTGCCGCGGCCACTGAAGAGCGCCTTGAACTGCGCGCAGCCTCCTGAGCCTATGAAAAAGGTCCTGCTTCTCACCCTCGCGCTGCTGCCCGTCGTGACCAGTTGTGCCACGGCGCCGCCGCCCGGGCCTGCCGTCGTCTCCTTCGAGCAGAAGATGGCGGTGATCCTGCGGCTGGAGGACCAGCGGATCCTGCGGGACGCACCTCCCGCGGTTGTCGCGCCCCCGGTCACATCCGGGCGCAAGCCGCGCGTGGCGCCCGTGCCTCCGCAGCTGTCGGACCTGACGACGTATCTGTCGGATCCCGAAGGACGCGTCCGGCGGCGCGCCGCGCTGGCGATCGGCCGCGTCGGCCTGGCGGACGGCATGGCGCCGCTCACAGGCCTGCTCACCGATACGGATCCCGAGGTGCGGCAGATGGCGGCGTTTGCGCTCGGGCTGATCGGCGACCCGTCGGCGGCTCCGCCGCTCATCCAGGCGCTGAGCGACCTGGATCCGCTCGTACGCGGCCGAGCCGCCGAGGCGCTCGGTCAGATCGGCGCGAAGGAGGCGGCGGCCGCGATCGGCACGCTGGCGGCCGCGCTCGTGCGGAGTCCGGCCGTCACCGCCATGGCCCCCGACGATGAGCCATGGCCGGCGGCGCCGGACGCCGAGGCGTTCACGCTCGCGCTGTTTGCGCTGGTCCGGCTCGGCGCGTTCGAGCCGCTGGCCGCCGCCGTCGTCGAAGGCGGCCGTCCGCTGTCCCACTGGTGGCCGGTGGCCTTCGCGCTGCAGCGCGTCAACGATCCACGGGCGCTGCCGGCGCTCACCGCGCTGGCCACAGGGCCGGGAAAGTACACGGTGGCCTTCGCCGCCCGTGGCCTCGGCGGCACGAAAGACCCTGCCGCGGCGGCCACGCTGGTGCCGCTGCTCGAACGCTCGCGTCCGCCGGAGGTCATCGTCTCGGCGATGCGTGCGGCCGCACAGTTGAAGGCCACGCCGGCGGTCGAACCGATGATCGCGCTGATGTCGGACCCGGCGGCAGACCCGAACCTTCGGCTCGAGGCGGTGACGGCGCTCGGCGCGATGCGCGCGGCTGAGGCGCTCCCGGTGGTGCAGGACCTGATGACGGACGACTGGCCCGTCCTGCGCATCGCCGCGATCCGCGCGGCCGCGCTGATCGATCCCGAGACGTTCATCCTCGTGCTGGCGAGTCTCGAGCCCGACCGCGACTGGACCGTCCGCGCCGCACTGGCCGGCGTCCTGGCGACGCTGCCGGCCGACATCGCGCTCGAACGCGTCCGCGCGCTGTTGAACGATGAGGACAAGCGTGTCTGGCCGGCGGCGCTTCGCGCGCTCGTCCGCCTGAAGGCGCCCGACGTGGCGTCGCTGCTGCTCGCGAAGGTGAAGGAGCCGGACTTCGCCGTTCGCGCGGCGGTCTCGACGCTGATCGGCGAGATGAAGCCGGAGGGGGGCGCGGCGGCGCTGCGCGAAGCGTTCAAGATCGCCCAGCCCGACCTGGCCTACGGAGCCCGCGTGGCCGCGCTCGAGGCGCTCGCCGGTTACGGGGTCCCCGAGGCGCTCGAGACGGTGTTGCTGGGGCTGGCGGACAAGGAGTGGGCCGTCAGGGTCAGGACCGCCGAGTTGCTGAAGAAACTCGAGCCCGCCGGCGATCATCAGGCGGCCATCCGCCCGGTGCCGGCGGCGGCCGCAGGCGGCTACGACAGCCCGGCGCTGATCGCGCCGGACTACTCACCGCACGTGTTCATCGACACCGCGAAGGGGACGATCGAGTTCGAGCTGGCCGTCCTCGATGCGCCGCAGACGAGCCGGAACTTCGTGGCCCTCGCCCGCCGGGGATTCTTCAACGGGCTGACGATCCATCGCGTCGTACCGAACTTCGTCGTCCAGGACGGCGACTCGCGCGGCGATGGCGAGGGGGGGCCGGGCTACACGATCCGCGACGAGCTGAACGAACGGCCGTTTCTGCGGGGCACCGTCGGCATGGCGCTGTCGTGGAAAGACACCGGGGGCAGCCAGTTCTTCATCATGCATTCGCCCGCGCCGCATCTCGACGCGCGGTACACGGCCTTCGGCCACGTCGTCAATGGCATGGAGGTCGTCGACAGGATCCAGCAGGGGGATGTGATTCAGCGGGTGCGCGTGTGGGACGGGAGGGGGTGGCAATAACGATTGCCGATCGTCGATTGGGGATTGTCGATTGGGATTGCTGATTGGGGATTGTTGATTGGGATTGCTGATTGGCGATTGCTGATTGGCGATTGGCGATTGGCGATTGGCGATTGGCGATTGCGGTACAAAAACAAAGGGGGCGCCTGCCGCCCCCTTTCTAACGGGAAGGCAGCTTACCGCTTCTTGCCGCCCTTCTTCGCCCCGCCAGCCTTCTTCTTTGCAGTCTTCTTTGCCATGCTTTATCCCCCCCTTCGTCGTGGGTTTGCGATGAGACTCACCGCATTGCAGCGCCGCGGCCTACCGGCGCGCCGGCCTGCGTTGTCAGCGCTCTCGCGTGTTTGCTGAATCGGCGGGAACGTCGTGTGCCCGCTGTATCGGCGTCCGGTGCGGTCGTGCGCCGGATCGCGTGTCACTCCCGTCGTAACGGGAGGTCAGCAGCGTGTGACCCCGCGGTCAAAAAGAGGGGGTGTCACCGTGCGACACCCCCGGGACCGGCAGGCGGCTCTAGCGCTTCTTCCCGCCCTTTTTCGCGCCGCCCTTTTTCGCAGTCTTCTTCGCCATGATTCCTCCTTGGAACTTGGCAGCTCAGCTGAGTGACCGGTGTCCGAGGGTTACAACAGGTGGGCTGAGCACTCCACCCTCATACAAGATGTAGATTATGGATGAGAAAATCCGACTGTCAAGCATAAAGTGCAGAAAAAGTCAAAAAACATGAGGTCGTGATTTGTCATCGCCTGACTGTTTTGTCGGCACGAGCGGCGTGACGCTGCAGTGGATGCGCGTCGATCGTGATACGGATCACAGAACGGTCAGCGATGCGGTGCGCGCACGTCGCGATCGCGCAGCCGCGTGATCGCGCGCGTGGCGGCCGTGCGCGTGTCGGCGGCGGCGCCGAACAGCGACGCGGCGATGCGGTAGTACGACAGCGCCGCCTCGCGCCGTCCCGCGCGCTCGTGCAGGCGCGCCGCCTCGAGGTAGGTGTCGCCGAGGATCGGCGTCGGCGCCCGCTTCGCATGCCGGATCGCCATCTCGAACTGCGCGAGCGCCGCCGGATCCCGCTTCAATGCCTGCTGGACGCGGCCCATCCGATAGCGGGCGACGGGGTCGGTGCCGTTCAGTGCGAGGGCGCGTTCGAGCGCGGTCGCGGCAGCCGTCAGGTCGTTCATCTCGAACAGCCGCCAGCCGCTGAGCGACCACCGGTACGCCTCTGCCTGCTTCGCATCGGGCGTCCGGCGCAGATGCCGTGAGACCGCGTTCCGGATCTCGTGGACGTCGGGCGAGGGGATGAGACGCTCGGCCGTCCGGTAGGCCGCCACGGCGTCGGCCCGCGCGCCCAGCCGGTCGTGCGCTTCCCCGAGGCGCAGGTACGCGAGCGGCAGCGATCCGAACGGCGCGGTGGGCTGCCGGTCGATCACGGCGTGCAGGTGCTCGATTGCCAGATCCGTCTGATGCAGTTCGTCGAGCTTCTGCGCGATGCCGAGGCGGGCCCGGGTCTCGGCCAGGCCGGGCGCGTTCGCCCGCGGCTCCCGCGCCGAGGCCAGCAGCGCGTGCCAGGTGGCGAGGCTGGCCGTGAGGTCGTGCTGGTAGGCGTCCTGGATGTGCGCGATCTCCGCCAGGAACAGCGGGTTGCCCGGATACCGCTCGTGCAGCTGCTCCAGCAGGGTGATGGCGCGCGGGATCTGGTTCTCGTACCAGAGATAGATGATCGAGAGCTGGTAGTCGGCCTCACCCTGCAGCAGGCGGCCGCGGGTGCGGGCGCGCAGCATCTGCTCGAGTCCCACCTTCCGGTCGCCGCCCGGGAGCAGCAGCAGGAACCGCAGGATCTTCGCGGCCGTCGGCGCGACGTCCGCGTAGTACCTGTACATCCCCATCCCGAAGTAGGCGTCGTCGAGACTCGGATCCAGCCTCAGCGCCTCTTCGAGCGCCTGCAGAATCCGTTTGCCGTCGCGGGCCGCGGAGAGCTTCTGGTCACGCAGCACGCGCCACTGGACGCGCGCGGCGTACGCGCCGCCCATGTAGAACCAGGCTTCGGCGTCCGTGGGGCTCCGCTCCGCCCACGCCTCCGTGGACGCGATCGCGGCATCGACCGCGTCTGAGAATTGGGGGTCGAGCGCGCGGCTGTCGGGATCGAGCTGGATCCGCCACCAGAGCGCCGTCGCCGCCAGGACTTCGCACGCTTCGCGCGGCGCCCGGACCTGGGACGACTTCGCGGGCTTGTCCTGAGCGAGCGCAGGCGACCCAGGCGAGTCGAAGGAACAGGCCTTCTGCAACTCGGGCTCAACCTGGTCGAAGGCGGCGTCGAGGATGGAGTCATAGGCCCGGGCGAGGCCGGCGACGCCGCGGAGCTCGCGCGCCGCGTGGGCCGGCGGCTCGATGAGCAGGCCGGCGCCGAGGGCCAGCATCAGCGCGCCGGCCACCGCCTTCATGTGACGCTGGTGCGCAGCTGCTGGCGGGCGGCGTGGCGCTCGAGCGCCAGCGCGATGAGCCGGTCGAGCAGCGCGGGATAGTCGAGACCGCTGGCGGCCCACATCTTCGCGTACATGCTGATGGCCGTGAACCCCGGAATCGTGTTCACCTCGTTCACGAAAATCGCGCCGTCCTTCCGGGAGAGCAGGAAGTCCACGCGTGCCATGCCGGCGCCGTCGATCGCGCGGAACGCCTCGATCGCCATCCGCCGCACCTCCTCCGCCGTGGCCGGCGGAAGATCGGCCGGGATCACCGTCTGAGAGTTCTCGTCGAGGTACTTCGCGTCGTAGTCGTAGAACTCGCGCGAGGGGATGACCTCCCCGGGCACCGACGCGTCCGGCGCGTCGTTGCCGAGCACGGCGCATTCGATCTCCCGCGCCTCCGGCACGGCGGCCTCGACGATGATGCGGCGGTCGAAGGTGCGTGCGAGGTCGACGGCTTCGGCCAGTGACGCCGCGTCCTTCGCCTTGGAGATGCCGACGCTCGACCCGAGGTTCGCCGGCTTGACGAACATCGGGAAGCCGAGCGACCGCTCGAGGTCCATGAGGATCGCAGACCGTCGCGCCTCCCAGTCATGCGCGCGCACGACCGCGTGGGCGCAGACCGGCAGGCCGTGCGCCGCGAAGACGACTTTCATCATCCCCTTGTCCATGCCGACGGCCGAGGCCAGCACGCCCGCCCCGACGTACGGGACGCTGGCGAGCTCCAGCAGCCCCTGGATGGTGCCGTCTTCGCCAAACGGGCCGTGCAGGACGGGGAAGATGACGTCGAGATTGAGCCCCGTGACCATCGCCTGATTGCCGTCGTCGCCGTGCGAGGCGCGTGGACGGTCGATCGACAGGATCGTCTCGGCGCTCGGGTGCGCGACGAGGTGGACCTCGCGTCCCGCGCGCGGCGGACGATGCGCCTCGAGACGGGACTGCTCGATGACTTCACCGGCCGACATGGTCGCCGGCGGCCGCTCGGCGATGCTCCAGCGGCCGTCCTTTTCGATCCGGATCGGCACCGGTTCGTAGCGGGTCCGATCGAGGTGAGCGAAGACGGCCGCGGCGGAGGCGAGCGACACTTCATGCTCTCCGGACCGGCCGCCATACAACACGCCGACGCGCAGTCGTTTCACGACACCAGAATACAGGAGACGGCAGACAGGAGACAGAAGCGCCTGCGGCCTGCGCGAGGTGCCGGAGGGGAGCTCGGCGCAGCCGAGCCACCGAGCGCAAGGGAGCGGGGGTGGGGCCCCGCGACCACTGATAAAAGCTGACTGCGATGATGTCCGATATGCTGGACGGCCAGATGTTTTCGTTCAAAGTTCTCGCCACCGACGGCCTCGCCCGCCGCGGCGAGATGCACACGCCCCACGGTGTGATCCAGACGCCCGCCTTCATGCCGGTCGGGACGCGCGGTGCCGTCAAGGCCGTGACGCAGCGCGACCTCGAGGACCTCGGCGTCGAGATCATCCTCGGGAATACGTACCATCTCTATCTCAAGCCGGGGGGCGACCTCATCGCGCGTGCCGGCGGCCTCCACACGTTCATCGGCTGGCACCGGCCGATCCTGACCGACAGCGGCGGCTATCAGGTGTTCAGTCTGGCGGCCATGCGGCGGATCCGGGACGAAGGGGCGGAATTCCGCTCGCACCTCGACGGCTCGCTCCATCTGCTGACACCCGAACGTGCGACCGACATCCAGGCGCAGCTCGGGTCCGACATCGCCATGGTGCTCGACGAATGCGTCGCCTCGACCGCGGACGTGGACGGGGCGCGCGACGCGATGCTCCGCTCCGTGCGGTGGGCCGGGCGGGCGCGCCAGCGGCTGCTGCAGCTGCGGAACGGATCAGTCGAGGGGGTCGCGATCAGCAATCCCGGACAGGCACAGTTCGGCATCATCCAGGGCGGCGTCCACCCGGCGCTGCGGACGGAGAGCGCGGAAGCCACCCGCGAGATCGGCTTCGAGGCCTACGCGATCGGCGGACTGAGCGTGGGTGAGCCGGCCGACGTGATGTACGACGTCGTGGGACATACGGCCCCGCTGCTCCCGGACGAGCGCCCGCGCTACCTGATGGGGACCGGCATGCCGGACGACCTGATCGAGTGCGTGGCGCGCGGAATCGACCTGTTCGACTGCGTCCTGCCGACCAGAAACGCCCGAAACGGCCAGCTGCTGACGTCCACCGGGCCGCTGGTCATCAAGAATGCCCGGTATGCGGAGGATCCGCTGCCGCCGGACCCGGGGTGCGGCTGTTACACCTGCCGGCACTTTTCGAGGGCCTATCTGCGTCATCTATATATAGCCGGGGAGATGACGGCGGCGACGCTGAACTCCATCCATAACCTCTACTTTTACCTTGACACGATGCGGAGGATTAGGGAGGCTATCGTGTTCGGCACGTTTGAACAACTCCGCCAGGAGTTCCATCAAACCTTCTCCCGCCGGCCCCAACAGTAAAGATGCATTTCGTGAACGAAACCGTCGTGTTCGCCATGACTCCGCCCGGCGGGGCCCAGGCCTTCGGCACCTTTCTCCCCTTTGCCATCATCCTGGCGATTTTTTATTTCCTGATCCTCTTGCCGATGAAGCGCCGGCAGAAGAAAATTCAGGAGTTCCAGGAGAACCTGAAGGTGGGCGACAAGATCGTGACCACCGGCGGGATGTACGGCAAGATCACCCGCGTCACCGACAAGACCCTCCAGGTCGAGATCGCCGACCGCGTGCGCATCGAGTTGTCGCGCGCGGCGGTGGCCGGCTACCAGGGGCAGGAGCCGGTGGTGCAGGACTCGGGTAATTCCTAATCATGATCAAGAACCTTCGCTGGAAAGTCATCACCATCCTCGTCGTCTTTGTCACGTTCTTCGCCATCGGCGTCTATCCGATCCTCGCGCAGCGCTTCGGCCTGCCGGCGCCGGCGTGGCTCATGGCCAAGCAGCTGCGTCTCGGGCTCGACCTCAAGGGGGGCGTGCACCTCGTGCTGCGGGTGCATACCGGCGACGCACTGCGCACCTTCACGACGACCTCGAGCGACCAGTTGCGCGAAGCGCTGCGGACGGCGGGTGTGACCGTGGGGTCGATCACCGTCGCCTCCGAAACGTCGTTCAGGGTGGACGGCGTGCCGGGCGATCGCGATGCGGAGTTCCGCCGTGCGGCCGACGACCAGCTCGAGGCCAGCTTCGACCGGGCCTCGAACCCCGGGGGCAGCTACACGTTCACGCTGAAGAAAGACGTCGACAGCGACATGCGCGAGCAGACCGTCGTCCAGGCCCTCGAGACGATCGACCGCCGCGTCAACGCGCTGGGCGTCGCCGAGCCGAACATCTCGCGGTACGGCCAGTCCGACGACCAGATCATGGTGGAGCTCCCCGGCGTCACGGAGGTGGAGCGGGCGAAGGAGATCATCGGCAAGATGGCCCTGCTCGAGCTCAAGATCGTGGAAGCCGGCCCCGCGCCCAGCCAGGAGGCGCTGCTCCAGGCACACGCGGGCCAGGTCCCGGCGGACATGGAAGTCGTCTCCGGCGCGGCCGGGCGGCAGGCGGGGACCGAGTTCTACCTGGTGCGGAAGATCGCGGGCGTGACCGGCGCGGATCTCCGCGGCGCCTCGCCGACGATCGACGAGAACAACCGGCCGGCTGTCCGGTTTCTGCTGACCTCCGAGGGGGCGCGCAAGTTCGGCAAGGTCACCAGCGAAAACATCAACCGCTTCCTCGCGATCATCCTCGACGGCCGCGTGCAGTCGGCGCCTCGTATCGAGGGACGCATCACCGACGAAGGACGGATCACCGGCACCTTCACGACCGACGAGGTGAACGATCTCTCGCTCGTCCTGCGATCGGGCGCGCTCCCGGCGTCGATGAGCTACCTCACGCAGACCACCATCGGTCCGAGCCTGGGCGCCGACTCGGTTCGCGCCGGGATCCTCGCCTCGCTGATGGGCCTCTCCTTCGTCATCGTCTTCATGCTGGTGTACTACAAGCTCTCGGGCATCAACGCGATCGTCGCCATGGTGTTCAACCTGGTGATCCTCCTGGGCTTCATGGCGTACTTCGGGGCGGCGATGACGCTCCCCGGCATCGCCGGATTCATCCTGACGATGGGCATGGGGGTGGACTCGAACGTCCTGATCTTCGAGCGCATCAAGGAGGAGCTGGCGGCGCAGCGGGGCGCGCGCGCGGCCATCAACGCCAGCTTCTCGCGCGTGTTCCTGACGCTGCTCGATACGCACGTCGCGTCGCTGATCGCGGCCGCGTTCCTCTTCCAGTTCGGCACCGGTCCGATCCGCGGGTTCGCCATGACGCTGACGATCGGTCTGCTCACGAACCTCTTCACGTCCATTTTCGTCTCGAAGACGATGTTCGAGCTGGCGCTCAACCGCCGCCCGGCCACGTCGAAGACGGTCAGCATCTAGGTCGCCGCCATGCAGATTTTCAAGAATCCGAATTTCGATTTCATCCGCTGGCGCTGGCACGCGCTCGTGCTGTCCGTGCTGGTGATCGGCGCCGGCCTGTTCATGATCAGCACCCGCGGGCTTCAGAAGGGCGTGGACTTCGAAGGGGGCACGGTCGTGATCCTGAAGTTCAATGAAGCCCCCGACCTGAACCGCATCACCGCGGCGCTCGGCGGCGACGCCGTCGTCCAGCAGTACGGCAACCCGGAGAACCGCGATGTCATGATCCGCGTGAGGCGGGTGGGCGAAGAAAGCGGCGGCAACATCAGCGCCGAAGCCGACCGCATCATCCGCACGCTCAAAGCCGCGAACATCGGGGCCTTCGACGAGAAGCCGGTCAACACGGAGATCATCGGCCCGGTGATCGGCGAGCAGCTGCGCCGCCAGGGGATCTGGGCCACGGTACTGGCTCTCGGCGGCATTCTCGTGTACATCGCGCTCCGCTTTCAGTTCACGTTTGCGGTCGGCGCGGTCGTCGCCACCCTGCACGACCTGCTGGTCTGCTTCGCGTTCCTCGCGTTCTTCCGGTACGACCTGACGCTCAACGTCGTGGCGGGGTTGCTGACGATCACCGGCTACTCGGTCAACGACACCATCGTGGTCTTCGACCGCGTGCGCGAGAACATGCGCGGCATGCGCCGCAACGACCTCAAGACGATCGTCAATACCGCCGTCAACCAGACACTGTCGCGGACGGTGATCACGGCCGGCACGACCGCGCTCGCCGTGCTGGCGCTCTATGTGTTCGGCGGCGAAGTGCTCAAGGGATTCGCCTTCACGATGCTGGTGGGGGTCATCAGCGGCACGTACTCGACCGTGTTCATCGCCTCGGCGATCGCGATCGTCCTGCAGGGGCGCCGGCCGCTCAAGGGGCAGGCGGCGGTACCCTCCGCGCCGGCCCCGGCGTCGGCCTCGACGCGGCCCAGCAAGCGCAAGAAAGTCTCGTAACCGTCAGCAGCCGCCCGCGTGAGCCTTACCGCCGCCGTCCTGCTCGGGGCCATCCAGGGTCTCACGGAGTTCCTGCCGGTCTCGAGCTCGGCGCACTTGATCCTGGCGCGCGCGTTCTTCGGCTGGGAGCTCAGGCCGGAGTTCGCGCTCGCGTTCGACGTCGCCCTGCACATTGGCACGCTGGCCGCCATCGTGACGTATTTTCACGCGGAGGTTCTCGGGATGGTGCGGGCGGTGCCGGGTGTGTTCTCGCCGCAGCCGGACCCCTCGGCCGTGCTCGTGCGGCTCATCACCATCGGGACGATTCCCGTCGTGGTCGTCGTGCTGCTCTTCAATGACGTCATCGAACAGGTGCTGCGAACGCCCGCCGTCGCGGCCGGTGCCCTGGGCGTCGGCGCCGTGCTGATGCTGGTCGCCGAGCGGGTCGGTCCGCACACGCGTACCGAGAACACGATCGGCTGGCGCGAGGCCGTGCTGATCGGCTGCGCGCAGGCGGCGGCGCTCATCCCCGGCATGTCGCGGTCCGGTTCGACGATCACGATGGGGCTGTTTCTCGGCATGCGGCGCGACGCGGCCGCACGCTTCACGTTCCTGCTCGCGATCCCGGCCATGCTCGCGGCCGCTGCGAAGGAGACGCTCGGGCTGGTCGGGATGCCCCTGCCCCCCGGCAGTCTGTCGCTGATCCTCGCGGGTGTCGTCGTCTCGGCGCTGGTCGGGTACCTCACGATCAAGTATTTCCTGCGCTTCCTGGCCGGTAACAAGATGGATCTGTTTGCCGCGTACCGGCTCATGCTGGCCGTCTTCACGCTGGTCTGGCTCCTGAGGCACTGACGCCAATGATCCAGTGGCTGCGCCGCCGCTTCCTCGCCGGATTTTTCGTGATGGTCCCGCTCGTCGTGAGCGTGGCGACGTTCGTCTGGATCTTCCGGTTCGTGGACGGGCTCGTCGCCCCGTGGTACGCGGAATGGTTCGGGCGGCCGCTCCCCGGCGTGGGGATCGTCACCACGGCGCTGCTGGTGCTGCTGGTCGGCGTGCTGGCGACCAATGTCATCGGCAAGCGGGTCCTGGCGCGCGCCGAGAGCTACCTGCTCCGCGTCCCGATCTTCCGGACGATCTATGCGCCGGTCAAGCAGCTGGTGGTCGCGTTTTCGCCCGACAACGAATACGGGTTCAAGCGCGTGGCGCTCGTCGAGGACCCGTCCCGCGGCTTCCTCCTTGGATTCCTCACGAAGGAGTTCACGATGGATCGCGGGCAGGGCCCCGAGCCGATGGTGGCCGTCTACGTGCCCACGAACCATCTCTATCTGGGGGATGTGATCATCTGTCCGCGTGACAGGGCCTCGTATCCGGATATCACGGTCGAACAGGGGATCCGGATCTTCCTGACCGGCGGGATGGCGCTGCCGGGGCGCATCCGCGCCCGCCAGGGCACCGACCGTGTCGGTGATTTTCGTGTGTGAGGGGGCGGAGCCCCCACACCTAAGGCGCGCACGGCGCGCCTGCGAGGGAGCGGCGCGGGGCGCAGGGGTCCCCGCA
>JBBECO010000144.1:11729-22436 GCA_040881785.1 Vicinamibacterales bacterium | reverse complement strand
CGTCATGGCCGACAATCTGTCTGCTGCGCTGTCGGCCATGACGGACCCACGCGCCCATCGCGGTACCTCTCTCGTGTTGAGCGATGGCTTGGCACTCCAGCGTTCACAGCATGATGTGGGAATTCTCAAGGAACTAATTGCGAGCCTGGACCGACTCCAGAAAAAGCTCGCTGTCGGTGTGAAGCATGGCGCCGTCTCCCGGGGATCAGCGCGCCAGACTTTGGTGGATGATTCGGTCGTCAGCGTGCTTCTGAGATTCCTCGGCGGCGGCGAGCTGAGTACGCTGTCGTTTCTGCTGTGCGCTCAGGCGTTTCGCGAGGCCGTCAGGGCACCACGGTCTTCGACACCAGCGGCAGTTGCGGCGAGCGCTCGCGCGGTCGTTGAGCAGGGCGTCGGACGTCTGCATCGTCCGTGGCATCCAGCGGTCGGGGCCTTGGTAGTGAGGTTCGAGGGTTCCGCACCAAGGACGGGATGCGCATCCGAACAGGCGCACGCCGACGCACTTCATATTGATCGCGCGCATCTGGGGCGCCTGCTTCATCGGGACACGGGCTTTGGGTTCCGCGACTGGCGACGTGGGGTCAGACTCAGAGCGGCCGTCGTGCGCTGCAGCAGGACGGATGAGCCGTTCGCCACGATCGCCAAGAGACTCGGGTACGCGCACCCCACGCAGTTCGACCGCGAGTTCCGCAAGATTTTCGGAACTACACCGACAGCACTCAGGCGGCTGGATCGCGCGTTGTGCCCCTAGCAAGACTGGCTGCCGATACAAAAGACGGCCTGTCGGCCACCGCGCCGCTGTCTCGAGCCACGGGCTGAGAAGCACAAATGGTTCAGGCCATTACGCACGGCCTGTTCACCCTTCGCAGCCTACTATAGCGCCTGGGACCATGGGGGACGATTCCGCGGCTCTCGAGACGCTCGTCGCCAAATATCATGCGGCGATCGAACGCACGATCCAGCAGACGTGTTCGCGCTGGGGCGTGGGCGTCGAGGACGCCAAAGACCTGGCGGTGGAGCTCTGGTGCTGTCTGCTGACTCAGGACGGCCGCGTGCTGCGGCGGTTCGGCGGCCGCAGCACGCTGGGCACGTATCTTTTTCGCGTTTTCCATCGCGCAGCAGGCGCGTGGATCCTACAGCAGAAGGTCCGGCAGGCGGTCGAGATACCGGGCGGAGACACATACGACGCGTTCGGTCAGGACGAGCGCCGCGCGCTCCTGACCGAGACGAGCCCTGAGGCCGCCATCGAACGACGCGAACTGATCCGCGCGCTGCGGGTGGAGTTGATGGCGCTCCCCGCCGCGGACATGACTTCAATCCTCCTGTGGATCGATGAAAGCTCGAACGCCGAGATCGCAAGGCTGATGGACGTCTCACCGAACGCGGTGGACCTGCGGCGCAGGCGCACACTCGCACGCCTGCGCCGCGCGCTCGGCGCGCTGGCGCCGATGACTAAGAAGTCTGGCAAGCCCGTCGAGTCCGGAGCGCCGGAGACAGGGGCAAGACCGGCAAGCGCCGCGGTCGGGACCCGGATGGTTCGACATGAGCGGTCGGATCGTTGCGCCGTCCACTGGTTTCGTTCGCCTGGTTGCGAGCGCGTTCACCGAAATCGCAGATTGCGCAAAAAAGGGCGACGGATTTCACCAGGACGAGGCCACTAATAGTACAGGGCCGAGGGTCGTCAACCATACGACAGAAAAAAAGGAAGGGCACATGATCAAAAACCTGAAATTGCGAATGCTTTTGACGGCGTTCGCACTGTTGGCTGGTGCCATGACCTTGGCCAGCCAAGAACCGCCCAGCACCGCCGAGGCCTGCTCGTGGTGCACGGGACCGCACACGTGCGACGACATCGATGACGACGGCTACACTGGCTGCAAGATCGAGACTGGCCAGCTCTGCGAGCACACGGGGAATGTGTGCTTCTTCCTTCCGGGTGCTGAGTCGTAGTCTCGGCCTCCGTCGGAGTGCTTTAGGCCCTTACCGGGTCGTCATGTACAAGAAATTGTCGATCATGCGGGGATACCCAGTTCGTGAAAGATGCCGTGCATACCAGTCCTGAGTGCTTCGTAATGCCGGTCAAGGGTGGTCGGGTTGTGGCAGATCAGCGGCCATCCGCCGTTTCCGGCCCAGGTGATCCTCAATGGACACGAGTGGGTGGCCTGCCATGCCCGCAAGGCTGGCATCCGGTTCATCGGCGACGGATTTCACCAGGACGAGGCCACTAATAGTACAGGGCCGAGGGTCGTCAACCATACGACAGAAAAAAGGAAGGGCACATGATCAAGAACCTGAAATTGCGAATGCTTTTGACGGTGTTCGCGCTGTTGGCTGGCGCCATGACCCTGGCAAGCCACGAACCGCCCAGCACCGCCGAGGCCTGCGCGTGGTGCACGGGACCGCACACGTGCCAGGACATCGATGACGACGGCTTCGCTGGCTGCAAGGTCGAGAAAGCCCAGCTCAGCAAGCACACGGGGGATGACTGCATTTTCGTTCCGGGTGCTGAGTCGTAGTCTCGGCCTCCGTCGGAGTGCTTTAAGGGGGACGCGCCGAAGGCGCGCCCCCCTCCACGTCGAAGGCCCATCGCAACTCTTTAGCGCCAGACCCAGTGGAGGATAGGTAACCACATGGACACCGGTATTTGGCGGCGCCGAGTAAGGACTGCCGGCGACCGAACTCTCACGGCCCTTGCCGTGGTCGCCGCAGTCGTCTTCGTTTCGTCCGCGGTGACGGCGTTGCTTGACCTGAACCGCCCTAGTCCAACGATGGCTCAGAAGCTCGGATCCGTCGTTGACGTTTCCGAAGCCGATTGGACGAGGCACCAGGCGACACTGCTCATCGCCGTTCAGGCAGATTGCACGGCATGTGATACGAGCGTCGACTTCTACCGCGACCTTCTTGCGTCGAACGTGGCTGGCGCATTCCATCCGGTCGTGGTCGTTCCCTATTCGGCAGCAGCCGGCGCACGACAGGTCAAGGAGTACGGCCTCGACATCGCGGATGTCAGATCGGTCAGGTTCGAGACGCTTGGCATACCGGGAACTCCGACGATCATGCTTGTCGGTCCAGACGGCCGACTCAGGAAAGCTTGGATCGGCAAGCTTCCTGCCAGTGCCGAGGATGCAGTTTTCCGGGCTCTAGGGATCCAACGCCTCGCGCGAACGTCGAAAGTGGTTCGGCCGGGGAATTACGTTAGCCTCGAACCGGCGACGTTCGCGACCTACGCGCCCCGCCCGCTCGTTCTCGACACCCGCCCTCGGGAAGAGTTCCGCCAAGCGCATGTCGCCGGGGCAGTGAACATTCCGGCCGAAGAGATCTCCCTCAGACTTCGTCACGAGTGGCCGACCGACATGGACACGACTCTGTACTGCACGATTCCACCGACCTGTGATCTCTACCGGGTTCCCGAATCGGGATCGGGCGCCGACGAATGTGAAAGTGCCGTGGACTCTGTCCGCGCCGCTGGCATATCGCGCGTGCGAATCCTCGAGGGGACGTTGAGCGAATTAGAACGGGCAGGCGTTTCCATCGCGCGCTAGGGCGGGTTATGCGCAGACCCGGCCACTCGCGTCACGTCCTCATGCGAGCCTTGGCCGTAGGAGGTATCCTCCTGTCGCCGTTTCTGCTGTTCTGCCGGTTTGTCACCGTCTCCGGCACCTCAATGGAGGGCACCTTGCGTTCCGGAGATCGGATTCTTATCGTGCGTACTGACCTCGTTCCGGCCGGCCTCGCGAGCCGTTGGCTGGTCGCGCGCGGGCGCATCGTCATCGCGAGAGATCCTGCCCGTCCGCGTCGAGCCATCATCAAGCGCGTTGTTGCCGTCGCCGGGGACCGGCTCCAAATCAGGAACGGCGATGTCATCATCAACGGCTCGCTCGCCTCGGATCCTCCGTCAGTCAGGCCAGACGAGGAGGACTGGCCCACCGTGAGGCAAGATCGGGACCAGATCGTCATACGGTCAGGTCATTATTTCCTACTGTCGGACAATCGTCGCGCGGCAAGGGATTCGCGCTCGTATGGAGCGTTTTCACGCGATACGATTATTGGTATCGTCGTCGGCGTCTTCGCTCAACAAGCGACCGCGGCTGCCGTAAAGGGTGGCCGTTGATCGGGAGCGGTTTCGGTGGACAGCCAAGAGCGGCCGATCCCCTCGATCGGGGCCTTCGGACCGCGAAGACTGAGAGGAAAGATGAGGCGTTCTAGGGCGATTGCGGCAGTGCTGGCGAGCTCAGGTGTCGTGGCGGTTCTCATCACAATGCCTTCGGGAAAGCATTATGTATGGGGTCCGCTTCTGCCAAGGCCGACCCAAGTGACGACGTCGGAGGATCAGTTGCGCGCCAGGGCGACGGTTCTCGTCCGTCCAGAGTGCCCAGTATCCGCGATTCCCCCTGGTACGACGGCGGTCGGTGTGGTCCAAGTCATTGTGGCTGCCGGAGGCGGGGTCTTGGACGTCGAGTCGTTGGAACCAGAGTCAGGCGCACTCGCCGAGTCGCTGCGGACGGCCGCATTGTCATCGCGTTTCGCGTCCTGGATTGAGGAAGGGACGGCACCGCAGATTCTTAGGGCGAAGCTTACTTTCTACTTTAGAAATACCGGGACCGCTTGTGAGACCATCAATCCCTTCGACCTTGGTCCCAACGAACGCCTGGCCGTCAACCGATGAGTGTGTAGGCGGCGACTGATAAGATAAAATGGTGGTGCGATCGCGGGAGGACGATTCTTTTCCAAGGTTAGGGCGAAGTGACGACACATGCCAGCCTACGATATTCGCCTTGCTCCCGAGGCATTCAAGTCGGAGGACCAATCTGTGTCCTTTCAACAGGATTCGACCCGTCGGCCACGAGGGTGCGTGAAAATGTAGGGTGGTCGACGCGATGGTCATGATTCCGACTGACTAGCCAAGCCAGGAGAACTCAACCGTGACCGCAGCTCGTTCGCCTATTGCACCGAACGGTCGTGCCCACGCTGCCGCCAAGCAGCCAACTGTTCTTTTCGATGTCGCTCAGGACATTCGATCCGCTCTCCGCACGATGCGCGCGTCGCTTGGCTTGACAGCAGCCGTCGTCGTGACGCTTGGCCTCGCAATTGGCGGCACCACGGCGGCGTTCAGTGTGGTCGATGCCCTCTTCCTGCGGGGGCCAGAGGGAGTTGAGGACCCCGCTTCCGTCCGCCGGCTTCTGCTAGTCCGGGACGACGGATCCATGCAGACGCCGTCCGGCGGACCGGGCATCTGGAACGACTACACCGCGATACGGGGCCGCGTCACCGCGTTTAGCGGTGTCGCCGCGTATGTCGCACCGGAGCCGGTCAATCTGGGGAGGGGCCCCGACGCGGCGAAGGCACATGCAAGCCTAGTCTCGCACGATTTCTTGGACGTCCTGGGTATGCGGCCGGCGATCGGTCGCTCATTCGGTCCAGCTGACGACACGGCCAGTGCACCCCCGGTCGCCGTGATCAGCCACCGGCTCTGGAGGAAGCGCTTTGGAAGCGCGACGGGCGCCAGAGGAGAGGTGCTGCTGATCAACCGACAACCAGTCACCATCATCGGCGTGACCTCCAGGGGGTTCCTAGGGATGGGGCCCGAAGCGGTCGATGTCTGGTTGCCGTCATCCCTTGGCCAGACGCTCGGTCTCATGGGCGATGGCTGGCGCGCGGGGACGCTCGCCGTCAACCTCGTGGCCCGCCTGCAGCCGGGCGCCGTCGAGGAAGCTGCGATTGGGCATGCGACGCAGGCGCTGACCCAGGCGGCGATCGCTGGCACGTCGTTGGATACCACGCCGCACCTGCGGACCACCCCGGTTTACGCGGGCGCTGTCGGCACTGCGGGGTCTGTGACGAGGTCGCTCATCGCTGCGGGAAGCCTGTCGAAGTGGCTCATGGTGGTGTCGATCCTCACGCTCGCCGTGGCATGCGCCAACGTGACGAGTCTCCTTCTCGCCAGGAACGTCAGTCGCCGGCGCGAAACGGCGATTCGCGTGTCTCTCGGCGCAGCTCCGGCGCGCGTGATCCGGCAGTATCTCACCGAACATCTCATGCTCGCGCTGGTCGGCTGGGTCCTCGGGGTCGCCATCGCGTATTGGATGCTGGGCCTGATGGGCCGTTTCCTTCTGCCCGAAACCGCGCCGCGGGCGGACGCGCGCGTGGTGCTGTTCGCGGCGGGCGCGTCGCTGCTGGCTGGTTTGGCGGCGGGCGTCCTGCCGGCCGTCAGGGCAGGACGCCTCGATCCTGCCGCATCGCTCCGTGACGCTCGCGGCGTCGGCAGCCTGTCACACAATCGGGCGCGACTTGCGCTCGTCGTTGTTCAGATGGCCGTCTCGCTGGCCCTGCTCGTGGG
The DNA here is from genome assembly GCA_040881785.1 of Vicinamibacterales bacterium. Lineage (GTDB taxonomy): Bacteria > Acidobacteriota > Vicinamibacteria > Vicinamibacterales > 2-12-FULL-66-21 > JACDCA01. The sequence goes on along the minus strand of JBBECO010000144.1, from coordinate 16,099 downwards.
CACAGGCCTTTTCGTGCGGTCCGTCGCCAACGTCACGGCCATCGACGCCGGCGTCGATGTGGAGCGACTCGTCGTCGCCTCCGTCGACCTGCAAGAGGCCGGCTACCCGCCCGACGTGCGCGAAGCGTTCTACGACCGCGCCCTGCAGCAAGTGGCCGCTCTGCCGGGCGCCGATCGGGCAGCCGTCGTACACTTCCCGCCGTTGTCCGGAGGGAGCAGGCCGGCGGCATGGAGAGTCGTGGGCTCGCCGGACCGCATGGGTATCGCCTCACTGAACCTCGTCGGGCCCGGCTACTTCGAAACTGCGGGTACACGTGTGCTCCGCGGCCGGTCCGTCCTGGCCTCGGACACGCAACGGACCGCCGCGGTCGCCGTCGTCAACGAAGCTGCGGCCATGGAGATGGCTGATGACGGCAGCGTCGTCGGTCGCTGCATCCCAATCCGGCGGCAGATCCGAAGTGGCGGCTGCACAATCATCGTTGGAGTGGTCGAAACACAGCGACGTTCGTATCTGAATGACGAGCCCACGTCGATGATTTTCATTGCACGGGCGCAGGGACCGAATGTCATACCGACCGGCTCTCCTGCGCTGCTCATCCGTACGGCGGGGGATCCGGAGGATCTGCTGGCGGCCGTTCGCGGGTCGTTGCAGGGACTTGCGCCTGACCTGCCGTATGTTGAGGTGCGGTCGCTAGCGGCTACACTCGAGGCCGACATTGCGCCGTTCCGTCTCGGTGTCAGACTGTTCAGCGCGTTTGGCGTGCTGTCTATGACATTGGCCGCCATCGGGTTGTATGGAGTGCTGGCTTACTTCGTGTCGGAGCGAACGCCCGAGATAGGCATTCGGCGTGCGCTGGGAGCGCGTCGCGGCGCCATCGTGGCGCTCGTAGTCCGGCAGACATTCGGGCCGGTCGTGGCCGGGTTGCTGGTGGGCGTGGCCGGTGCGTGGATAGGCGCTCGGTACCTAGCGTCCCTAGTGTTCGGGATCGCCCCGCACGATCTACCGTCGTTCGTCGGGGCGGTGGCCGTACTCCTCGGTATCGCGCTAGTGGCGATGCTCGTGCCCGTCTGGCGAGCCGTGCGGGTGGACCCGAGAATGGCCCTTGATCGCGGGGGCGGATGACACCGGCGGCTGTGCGTTGGTGGCCGATCCGCGCTGTGCTTTGCCCGACGCTCCGGACGGATTGTTCGACCATTGTGTCGATCCGCCCCGCCGCAGCGTTCTCCATCTTGTGACCCAAGATCCGCCGCAACGCCGCAGCCTGCCGTTGCATCTTCTCAATCGCCGCCTCGATGCCTTGCAGCGCATATCGGGCGAAGTCTTTGTCCATCCTCTGTCGCCTTGCCAGTCGTCCTCCGGTAGGGCGATGGTATGCGGAAGGCGGACGACTCGCAACCGCGGAGGCAATGAAAGACAGCTCGGCTGACGCTGGCCCGCGAGCAGTTCTCGTGATGGCTGACGGCAGCGATGCGTTCGCCCTGTGAGCGAGCGCACAAGCACGAGCATGGCTGCGACGCCCCAACCGATTCGCTCGTTAGCGCTTAGCGATCTCCGGTCCGCTCCACAGATCCACCTGTCGAAGCTCGCCAGCTTGGTCTCCCGCGTTGCGGCGAGCAACATGATAATGAGTGGTCCGAGAAACAAGGAGCCGAGCAAATGCTTCAACGGCCCGCGATGGTCCATGTTGGCGAGCGCGGCGTTGATGAGCGCTACCCCCCCACCCGACGAAGAACGATCCGCTGTCCATCGAATGCCTCCGGTTGAAAGGTTGCCTGCATGGACGGCCCTCAAAACGCATGCCCGCAGGCACGTCAGATCAAGAGCGGTGTTACCCGTGCGCGTCATGCGCCCCGGCGATGCTTTTCGCCGCTTGAGTCTTCACCCGGCACGAGACCGAGGGACGCATCAACGTCCGTGGCGACTGGAATCGACGAAAAGTCATGCAGCTCGGCGAGGACATCGCCGTCAACGTGTGGATCCCGCGGAAGCATCTCAACCAGTTGACGTGGTCACCACACGCCGCCGTCTCCCCGATGTCCGCGAGCCGCGCGTCGAGCTCGATGAGTCGCGCCCGTCGGACCCGAAGGCCAAGAACCGAGGCTCAGCCGTGACTGACAAATGACTGACAATCGGTGGCGGCCGGCGGGGGTCTCGGGTTGCCTCAGGTGTGAAAAGAGGCCAGCAAACATTGGGGCAGCGGTGTCCCGCTGCCCCGGGTTGACTCCTTGCCTCACCCTACGAACCAGGAGGTCGCACGTTCGAGTCGTGCAGGGCGCATTTATTTCTTTACCGGCGGGGCCCCCTGCACCCCGCCTGGCTCACTTCACTCCGCTCGCTCTTCGCCGCTCGCTCCGTTCCGTTCGCTCTCGCTGTCGGCGGATGCCCGGGGCGCCTGTAAGCTCTTGCGTCTGGGAGCCGCACGGAGTCACGCGCTCAGCGGACTGCCGGCATGCCGATCCGACGCAGCGGCGGGCGCGGACATCCACTCGCTGAACCGCGCCATCACGTTCTGGCGCGACGGCTCCTGCGACACAATTCCATCGAGCGCGTTCGCGACGTGGGCCATCGCGATGAACCGGCGCAGCACGGCGGCGCGGTCGGCGATGCGCTGCGGAATGAGCCGCTCGAACATCCGGTCCGCGGAGCTCGCGGTCAGCCACGCGAGCCGCGCCGCGGCGTGTTCGCGCGCCTGCCGCAGCCGCCCGTCGCCCTCGTGCTGCAGCTGCGACACCAGCGCGGCAAGCCGGGCGTCGCGATCGCGCTTCGCGTCGAGGAACTCTCCGCGCAGCGAGCAGTCGTCGGCGAGCCGGTCGCGGACGGCCGCGCCGAACAGACGCTCCATGCGCGCGAGCGCCGCCTCGCGGCCGAGCGCGCGCGTGGAATACGAGAAGATCGTGTCGCGCGCGACTTCGATCGTGCCGGGCAGGACAAACCCGCGGCGGCGCGCCTCCGCCTCGTTGCGGGAGAACTCCGCGACGAGTGTTTCCAGCTGCCTGACCGAGGCGGGGCACGTGTGCGAAAGGCCGGGGCCGCCCTTGCTGCGGCTCGCTTCGTCGGCGCGCACCCACGACTCGATCGCGTCGACGTCGAGCGCGCCGCTCATCGCGGACTGCAGCGCCACGCGCGAGGCATCCATCCGGGCGACCGCACTGCTGAACAGGCTGCGCAGCGCGTCGGCGTCGGCCGCCGTCCCGCGCGCCAGCGCGCCGCCGAACGCAACGATGTCCTGAGCGGCTGCCACGAGTGGCATCATCGCAACCAGCACGAGCGCGGCGCGGCGCTCCGAACGGTCCGCGGCCGTAGACAGCCGGTCGCTGGAACCCGGCGCCACCGCGTCCACGATTGAAGAGACCGCTTCCCAGAACGCGCGCGTCACCTGCTGCCCCGCCGGCGTCGTCAGCGCGTTCGTCCCGACGGTCAGTGGCATCGCCGCGATGCGCGTGAGATCGAGGGCGGAATCGAAAAGGACCGTATTCGGGGTGGCGCCCGGCTTGAGGCGCTTGCCCAGCCACGGATCGCCGAAGATCGGCTCGGCCGGCGGACGGCGATCCGTTTTCGCGATCTCGACGCCTTGCAGCGCGAGGTATGACGCGGCCTCACCGCTCCGGCCGATGCGCTGATCCAGGTCGTAGCACATCTGCTCAGCCGCGCCGGCACCCGGGATCCGCCCCCTCGCCGCGCCGGCCACCGCGCGCGCGGACTTCGTCGCCACCTGTGCGCCGAGAACGGCGGCGCGCGTCGCGATGCCGGCGCCGGCCACGGCGCCGCCGACGAGCGACCGTCCCGCCAGCGACAGCAGGCTCAGCCCACCGTCCGACACCTCGCGGACGAGCACCACGTCATCAACATTCATCAAGGCCAGCGCGGCCTGGCGCCCCGCTTTTTGGATATCCATAGATGGTCGCAAGTATAGGTGTTAGGATTCCCATTCTTCACTCGAAATCGTCACGGAGTTCAGCAATGAGCCATGGGTTGGGCAAGACGAGCACCTTTGTCGTCATAGGTGAGGGACTGGCCGCAGGTGTGAGCCACTTCGGTCTCAGCGAGGACGTACAACCGTGGGCATTTCCCGCCCAGGTCGCCGGTCAGCTGGGGATGCCGTTTCATCAGGCCGTGATGGAAGCCCCAGGCCTGGGCAACGTTCACCACCGCCAGCTGCCGGCGATCGTCCCCGATCTGCTCCAGACGTCGGTCCGGAAAGACTTTCCGGGCGATCGGCTCCTGCTGAACAACTTTTCGGTCCCGGGGTTCACGGCGCGCGATGCCGTATCGCTGCGGCCGCGTCCGCCGCTCGTCCACCGGCACGACGCGAAGCAAACGCTCGTGAACTTCATCCTCGGGCTGCCCGCGATGACCGAACCGGAAGGCC
>JBBECO010000144.1:1491-11629 GCA_040881785.1 Vicinamibacterales bacterium | reverse complement strand
AAGGGCTCGAAGAAGGGCTGCGTGCCGGCGAGGGGCATTCCCGCGGGCGGCATGTCACAGCCGAAGCTGGCGAAGCCGCTCGTGCTGCCCGAAGGTCTCGAGCAGACGCTGCCGCTGAACAAGCACTGGAGCTATTTCGGCGACGCGCTGCGCGTTGTCGACGCTCCGCACGATCCGCCGTTCCTCGAAGGGTTCCCGTCGTTCGGCGCCTCGGGCAACACGCTGTTCGGCGGCCTGGCCATGACGGACAGCCATCTCGAAGGGCAGCTGCACATCAAGTTCTCGGAACCCGACTCCAGGAACGTGACGCGCTTCGAGGTCTACCACCCGGGCGGGCTCGCCGGCGACGACGGGGTGCTGGCGGCGCCGCTGTTCTTCAAGCTGCCGTCGCAGCTCAACTCGATTCAGGACGTGCCCGGTCTCGTGTCGTCCGGAGAGCTGAACCTCGACACCGGCGTCGTGACGAACTTCCACTACCGCGTGTTCTTCATGAACACCGCGATCCTGGCCCTGTTTGGTGTCAACCCGAAGCTCCCGAAAGGGCCGATGGTGTTCCCCGGCCCGCCGAACGCCGGTTCGACGTGGGCGCGGTTCGAGCAGCGCCCAGACGGCACGCTCGATTTCACCTGCGCGGCGAACGGCTTCATGCCGCTCGGCATCACGTTCGGCGGTGAGATGATCCGGTTCCCCCTGCCGTTCAGCACGCCGGACCTGCGGTGCGCGAGCATTCCCGCCCGATGTCTGTCGCTGCACCCCCACATTCATCTCAGCACGAAGCAGCCAGCCGAAGCGCCGCCCGCGCGCGTGCCGCAGATTCCGGTGAACACCGTCGAGGAGTTCACCGTGTTCGCGCACAACACCAGCTTCGGCGACGTGTTCGGGCTGCACATCGACGAGCTCGGTGGCGAGGCGACGGGGCGCGCCCACCTGATCGGGCGCGTCAGGATCCAGTACGGGCCGCGGTTCGGCGACTCGGTCAGCTTCGCGATGCAGTTCCTGCCGCCGGGGGGCCTGTGCGCCGGATACCCGGAGCCGCTGTCATACCTGCCGCCCGGCGTGTCGCGCGGCATGATCAGCTTCAACGAGCAGATGCGCTTCCCGACGGGTGTGACCTACGACCAGTCGAAACTCTCGTCCACGTCCGATCCGTTCCGGATCGCGATCGGCGCGATCGACCTGCGCACGGGACGCGTGATCGACGAGCTGCTGGCGCCAGGGTTCGTCGTGCAGCAGCTCTTCGTCAACCTGATGGCCGTCGAGTCCGGTACGCCTGCCGACACGTTCAATTACCAGGGAGAGGCGGTCTTCGAAGCGGACGTGAACGGCCAGACGACGTTCCGGTGGAACGGCGAGGTGTTCCTGCCGTACCCGCGCGGGTTGAGATTCCCGGCGCCGACGCCGGACGGCCAGCCGGCCTTCACCGTCGTCCGCGATTCGCGGCTCGATCCGTTCGTGCGCGTGCGCGCGATGAGCGGCGGCGTGGTGGGCACGGGCGTGCTGAAGGGGGGCGCGCAGAAGGTCCGCTCGTCGCTCGCCAGGGAGTTCTCCTACGCGTACGCGCTGCCGCTCGATCCGGCGCAGCCCGGCGCGACGTTCGAGTACACGAACCACACCGACGGCGGCACGTTCACGCTGACGTCGCTGTCGTGGTTCAGCCCGACGTATTCGCGCGACTCGAAGGGGTCGACACCCGACACGCTGACGTTCGGCGGGCTCGGCCGCTGGAGCGAGGACGCCGAGCTGCACCAGGTCTCGGTGCAGATCTCGACGGCGGAGGACGCGCCGTATGTCGGCATCCTGGTCGACGGCGGGGTCACGTCCAATGTGAACACGAAGCCGGCCGACATCCGCGTCACGCTGCCGTAGCGTCCTGCCGTCCTTCAGACGTGCGCTCGATCGCTGCCGGGCGCGCCACCACGGCTTGTGGTGGTGATGCTTTCGATTGGGATGAGTACCTGCGGAGGCTCCCGGAAGGCTGACCTCATCGCCAACGTCGAAATCGTCCCTATCGGGCAGCGGCGTCTGCTCCTATCCTCTGGAAGAGCCTATCGGCAGAATCCGAACTCTGTTACGCGTTTCGTCGACTGTGACGATCGCACCTTGGTGAAGCTGCGGCTCGTGCGTCCGAATGGCCAGGGCCGGCCAACCGTGCTGGGCGAAAACATCAACCCAGACTGGAGAGAGACTGATATCGACGAGGAGCCGGATCATTTGCCAAGCGGGACCTCGGTCTCCTCCACGCGCCAGGCCGCGTAAGCGAGCGCTTCGCGGATGTCATCCTCTTCCAGGTAGGGATACGCCGCAAGGATTTCCGGAAATGTTCGGCCGCTGGCCACGAGGCCAACGACCGTGCCCACAGTCACACGCAGGCCGCGAATGCAGGGCTTGCCGCCCATCACGTCGGGGTCAAGGGTGATTCTGGTCAGGGACGTCATGGGTTGCTCCTGCGGTCCATTGTCGCACCTTTGCCAGGCATCGGACCTCTCCCTGGGCACGCGAATCCGGCTACTTCACCACCGCCCGATCCAGCCCCGCCCCGACTTTCGCGTATCCTGGCAGCTCGATCGGTAAACGCCCGCCGATCGCGGTCTCCCCCGCCAGCGCCTTCACCGCGGACGCTTCCGCGCGATCGTAAAAGTCGTAGGTCATCATGACCGCCGGCAGGTCCGGCATGTACATCGCCACGTAGGGATTGCCGAAGAACACGGTCACGAACGGACGCGTCCCGCGGTTGAAGCCGTTCAACAGCCGCTGCAGCGGCTCGGCGAGATCCATGCGGCCGCTCGCGGATCCGGCGCGCACGAACACCGACGCGATCACGACGTCGAACCGTGGCGCCATCGCGCGCACCAGGTCGATCTCCGCCGAAGTCGTACGGTCCGACAGCTCGATCGAGGTGACGTTCGGCCACCGCCTGCGCAGCTCAGGGATGAACGTCCGGCTCGGCGCGGCGATCCGCCAGTTCGACGGGAAATCCAGCACCGAGAGATACAGCACCTGCGCGTCGCGCGGCGCCTTCAGCGGCACCTGGTTCCGATCGTCCTTCAGCAGCGTGATCGACCGCTCGCTCACTTCGTCCGCAACCGCGAGGTTCTTTCGTGTCCCGACGACGGCGGCGACATGGTCGAGGTTCACCATCTTGTGGCGATGAAGCCCGGCACGCGCCTTCGCGCGCAGGATCCGCTGGACGGACGCATTGATCTGCGGCTCGGGAATCCGCCCGGACTTGACCGCCGCCACGACCGCGTTGAACGCGGCGTCGTCGTCCGGCGAATGCAGGATCACGTCGTTGCCCGCCTTCACGGCAAGCACGGCGGCTTCGCCGGGCGTGTGCATCGCCGCCACACCCGCCATCCCCATCGAGTCGGTGTAGATCAGGCCGTCGAAGCCGAGGTCCTTCCGCAGCAGCCCCTGCACGATCGGCCCGCTCAGCGTCGTCGGGGTCTTCGGCGTGGGATCGAGCTCGGGCAGCTCGATGTGCGCGGTCATCACCGCTTCGGCACCAGCCGCCACGCCGGCGCGGAACGGCACGAGCTCGATCTGGTCGAGCCGCGCGCGCGGATGCTTGATGATCGGCAGGCCGAGGTGGGAGTCCACGTCGGTGTCGCCGTGCCCGGGGAAATGCTTGAGCGTCGCCGCGACACCGGCGGCCTGCATGCCGCGGATATAGGCCGACGCCAGGCGGCCGACCATCTGCGGATCCTCGCCGTAGGATCTCGTGTTGATGACCGGGTTGCGCGGATTGTTGTTCACGTCCACGACCGGCGCGAAGTTCACGTGGACGCCCAGCGCCCGCGCCTCTTCACCGGTCACACGTCCCGCCTCTTCGGCCAGTCGCTCGTCACGCGCGGCCCCGAAGGCCATGAGCCGTGGAAAGGCCGTGGCACCGGCGATGCGGAAGCCGACGCCCGCCTCGAAGTCGGCGGTGTTCAGGAGCGGCACGGGGGAAATGGCCTGCAGCCGGTTGATGAGCGACGCCGCCTCCAGCGGCTGCCCCAGCGTGACCGCGCCGTAGGTCGGATTGAGCAGCACGTTCGGCACGCGCTCGGCCCCGCCGAACACATGGAAGCCGCCGACCTTGAGCTCGTGGACCGACCGCACGAGCGCATCGAACTGCGCCGAATCGGTGCTCATGAAGGTGGACATGAAGGAGGAGACGATCATCTGACCGACCTTGTCCTCGATGGACATCTTCTTCAGCGTGGACTGCACCCACTTCTCGGCGTCCCGGTCGAGCGCCCTCGGCGCCTGGGCGACGGTGAGGATCGACAGACTGAGCGCGGCGGCGGTGACGGTAAGGGCTCTGGTGAACATCAGGGAGATGCTAGCAGACGGGGCCTATAATCAAACGGATGTCGACCGAACAGCACCGAAAGACTGCCCCCTCGTCCGTGCGGTGCTTCGTGCTGACGATCAGCGACACGCGGACGCAGGCCGACGACACGAGCGGCGACGCGATCGCGGGCCTTCTCGCTGCCAACGGACACGAGATCCGGCTGCGCGCGCTCGTGAAAGACGATCCGGCGGCCGTGCAGCACGCGATCCGCTCCAACCTCGGCGTCGCACAGGTCGTGATCACTACCGGCGGCACCGGCATCACGTCGCGCGACAGCACCTACGAGGCGATCTCGCAGCTCCTCGACAAGCGGCTGGACGGCTTCGGCGAGCTGTTCCGCGTCCTCAGCTTCCAGGACATCGGATCCGCCGCCATGCTCTCGCGCGCCTGCGCCGGATCCATTGGACGCACCGCGGTCTTCTCACTGCCCGGCTCCGAGCACGCCGTCCGCCTGGCCATGACGAAGTTGATCCTCCCGGAAATCGGCCACGTCGTCCGGGAGTTGAGCCGGTGAGCAAAACCATGCGTCCCATTCGCGAGACGCTGCCGCTCGACGAGGCGCTCGTACTGATTCACGAAGCAGCCACGCCGATCGCCCGGACCGAACGCGTGGCGCTGCGCGACGCCACCGGACGCGTGGTCGCGGCCGCTGCGACCTCGGCCGTCGACGTCCCGCCGTTCGACCGTGCCGCGATGGACGGCTACGCCGTGATCGCCGAAGACACGTTCGGTGCCGGCCGCTACGACCCGAAGATCCTCCGGTGCATCGAGAAGGTCTATACCGGCGAGGTCCCCACCCGCACGCTCTCGCGCGGCGAGTGCACCGAAATCGCCACCGGCGCGCCGATGCCCGGCGGCGCCGATGCCGTGGTGATGGTCGAGGAAAGCGAGAAAGCCGGAGACGATGTCCGGATCTTCACACCGGTGTATCCGCGACAGCATGTGGGACGACGGGCGGCGGATATCAGTGCGGGACAGGCGCTGCTGGCCGACGGCGAGCTGCTGCACGCGAGCCGGATCGGCGCGCTGGCGGCGATCGGCGCGGCCGACGTGGAGGTCTACGCAAGGCCGACCGTCGCCGTCCTCTCGACCGGCAACGAGATCATCGAACCCGGCACGCCGCTTCGGCCCGGACAGATCTACGACATCAACCACTACACGATCACGTCGGTCGTCACGTCACACGGCGGCGTGGCGATCGCGTATCCGCCGGCGCCCGACACGCTGCCCGAGCTCGTCGAGGCGATCCGGCGGGCGGCCGATGCCGACATCGTGGTGTTTTCCGGCGGCAGCTCGGTCGGCGAACGCGACCTGATCCTCGATGCGATCCAGCAGATCGGCGAGGTGCTCTTCCACGGGATCGCAGTGAAGCCGGGGAAGCCGACCGTCTTCGGACGCGTCGGCACCACGCCCGTGTTCGGGATGCCCGGCTATCCGACATCGTGTCTGTCGAATGCCTACATGCTGCTCGTGCCGATGCTTCGCCGGATGGCGCACCTGCCCGAGTACAGACCGCACCTCGTCCGGGCACCGCTCGCCCGCCGCGTGGTGTCGACGACCGGCCGGCACCAGTTCTACACCGTCCGGCTGGAGAACGGCGTCGCGGTACCGGCGTTCAAGGCGTCCGGCGACATCACGAGCATGTCGCTGGCCGACGGCTACATCGAGATCCCCGCCCAGACCGACATCGTCGAAGCCGGCCAGGTCGTAGATGTCAAATTATTCTGAGAGGAGGAAATTGGGAATTCTGAATTGGGAATTTTGAGGGACGTTGCCGAAGCCGTCCGACCGGACGACTTGGGCTAGTTGCCGGTCAATTCCCAAATTCCCAATTCACAATTCCATGCACCCCTCTCCGCTCACCACCGCGCCTCCGTTCACCCTCCCCACCCAGAAGGGTGAGCTGCAGTCGCTCTCGGAGTTTCTGGCGAAGGGGACGGTGCTGCTCGCCTTTCACCGGGGCACGTGGTGACCGAACTGCAGAAGCCGGTTCGGTGAACTGGCACGACACGCGAAGGAATACGAAGCACGCGGTGCGCAGGTGGTCGCCGTAGTCGCCCAGAAGTCCGAGAGCGTGCGGCGCTTCATCGAAGAGACCGGTCTGCCGTTCAACATCCTCGTGGACGAGTCGCGAAGCGTGCTGAAGGCGTACGGGGTGTGGCACCGTATCGGGCTGGACGCGCTGAACATCGCCCGTCCCGCGCTGTTCCTCGTGGACCGCTCCGGCCGGATTCGCTACTCGTTCATCGCGGACCGGCAAGACGAGTACCCCTCGCACGAGGAGATTCTCGGCGCCCTCGAGCGCGGGTAGTGTCGCGGCACGTGTGGCAGCCCGTAAAGGGCTGCGCTACACGCACGGGCACTCAGCACCGCACCGCGCACTGCGCACCGCGCACCGGCACTCAGCACTCCCTATTTGAATCGCTTGTTCACCGCGTCCCAATTGACGACGTTCCACCAGGCGCCGATGTAATCCGGACGGCGGTTCTGATATTTCAGGTAATACGCGTGCTCCCAGACGTCGAGGCCGAGCACGGGCTTCTTGCCTTCCATCAGCGGGCTGTCCTGGTTCGCGGTGCTCTCGATCACCAGCTTGCCGCCGACGTCGAGCAGCCACGCCCAGCCGCTGCCGAACCGGGTCGTCGCGGCCTTGGCGAACTGTGCCTTGAACGCGTCGAAGCCACCGAACGACGACGTGATCGCGTCACCGATGGCGCCCGTCGGCTCGCCCCCCTTGCCGGGGCCCATGATCTCCCAGAACATCGTGTGGTTCACGTGGCCGCCGCCGTTGTTGCGGACGGCGGTCTTGATCTCCTCGGGAATGCTGTTGATTCCCTTGATCAGCTCCTCGATGCTCTTTTTCTGCAGATCGGGGTGCTTCTCGAGCGCCGCATTGAGGTTGGTCACATACGCCGCGTGATGCTTGTCGTGGTGGATCCGCATCGTCTGTTCGTCGATGTGCGGCTCCAGCGCGTTGTAGTCGTAGGGAAGCGGCGGAACTTCATGAGCCATGTCAGCTGTCTCCTTCTGTCATCGTAAACGCAGTCTTCAAGTCTATCGCTTCGCGGCGCGGATCAACACCCGCAGCAGCTCGTCCTGGGAGTTGTAGATCTGCACGCCGACTCTGCCATCCGGCTGAGTCGCCACCGTGTGATGAGAGCCGTGGGCCGCGCGGCCGTCACTTGACGGAGAGCATGCGGTCCAGGGCAAGCTTCGCGTCGCGCTTCTGATCGTCGGGCACGATGATCTGGTTGTGGACCTGGCCGTCGACGAGCCCTTCGAGAATCCACAGCAGGTGGTTCGGCGACACGCGGAACATCGTCGAGCAGAGGCAGCCGAACGGATCGAGCGTGACGATGGTCTTGTCGGGCGCGAACTCCTCGCGGAGCCGGTTGACGAGATGCACCTCGGTCGCCACGGCCCAGGTCGAACCGCTCGGGCTGTTGCGGACGGCGTTGATGATGTATTCGGTGGACCCGCTGTCATCGGCGGCCTTCACGACGTCCAGCGTGCATTCGGGGTGCGCGATGACCTTGCCGGCGGGATACTGCTGGCGGAAGGCGTCGATCTGCTGGGGCGTGAAGCGCGTATGGACCGAGCAGTGCCCCTTCCACAGAATGAGCTTCGCCTTTTCGAGCTCCGGCGCGGTCAGGCCGCCCCACATCTCGTTCGGGTCCCACACGACCATCTCGTCGAGCGGCACGCCCATCTTCCAGCCGGTATTGCGGCCCAGGTGCTGGTCGGGCAGCATCAGCAGCTTCTCGCCGCGCTCCCACGCCCACGTCATGATCGCCGCCGCGTTCGTGGACGTGCAGACGATCCCGCCATGCGCGCCGACGAAGGCCTTGATGGCGGCGGATGAATTGATGTAGGTGACGGGGATGATCCCCTGTTTGCCATGCGGCGCTTGCCCGCCGTAGCCAGGCGAAGGCGGGTCGGTGCGGATCCCCATCTGCCCCAGTTCCCGCCAGGCCATCTCGAGCTGATCGGGCGCGGCCATGTCGGCCATCGAGCAGCCGGCGGCCAGATCGGGCAGGACGACTTTCTGATGCGGCTGGCGCAGGATGTCGGCGCTCTCCGCCATGAAATGCACGCCGCAGAAGACGATGAACTCCGCGTCGTGGCGGTTTGCCGCCTCGCGCGAAAGCTTCAGCGAGTCGCCGGTGAAGTCGGCGAACTTGATGACTTCGTCGCGCTGGTAGTGATGGCCGAGAATGACGACGCGCGTGCCGAGCGTTTTCCTGGCGGTCGCGATCCGCGCATCCATCTCGTCGTCGGAGAGGCGCAGGTATTTCTCAGGGAGCGGCTGGCGTTCCCCGATGCTTTCCTTCTCGACCTGATTCAGTAGCTTTATGTCCATAGTGATGGCAGCCCATAAAGGGCTGCGCTACACCCCGGTGGCAGTAATTTTGATGTCCATTCCGCCGGCAACGCTGCGCTACACCCCGGGGTTCGAAGGTCTCTTCTCGCGACGTGTAGCGCAGCCCTTTATGGGCTGCCACCGCCGTTAGGACGCCGTAAGAGCATCCAGCGTGCCCACGCGGACGCGGACCTCGTCCGGCTCGTCGGGTCCCGTCACCACGTTGTACAGCGTATCGCGTTCGACAGGTTCACGACCCGCGGCGCGGATGAGCCGGCGGATGGCGGCCGTGCTCATGACCTCGGGCGTTCGCGCGCCGGCCATGTGGTAGATCTTTTCCTCCTGCACGGTGCCGTCGAGGTCGTCGGCGCCGAACCACAGCGCCTGCTGGGCGACGTCGACCCCGGTCGCGATCCAGAACGCCTTGATGTGCGCGATATTGTCGAGCATGAGCCGCGACACCGCGTGCGTGCGCAGCGTGTCGGTCGCCGTCGGCGCCGGCAGCTTCCGCATCTGATTGTTGTCGGGATGGAACGCGAGCGGGATGAACGCCTGGAAGCCGCCGGTCTCGTCCTGAAGCGCGCGGGCGCGCAGCATGTGATCCACGCGCTCCTCATAGGTTTCGATGTGGCCGTAGAGCATCGTGACGTTCGTCCGCATCCCGAGCTCGTGCGCGATGCGGTGGATCGAGAGGTAGCGATCGGCGTCCGCCTTGTCGTGCGAGATCTTCTTCCGCACGCGCGGCGCGAAGATCTCGGCGCCGCCGCCCGGCAGTGAATCCAGACCGGCTTCGATCAGCTTCTCGAGCACCTCGCGGTCCGTCATCGTGTAGATGTCGGCGAAGAACGCGATCTCGACCGCCGTGAAGCACTTGAGATGAATGCCGGGACGGACCTTCTTCAGGCCGCGCAGCATGTCGGTGTAGTACTCGAACGGCAGGTCCGGGTGCAGCCCGTTGACGACGTGGACTTCGGTGAGGGGCTGGTGCGCGCGCTGGCGCAGCTTGTCGAGGACCTGCTCGATCGAGAGCGTGTAGGCTGACGGCGAATCCGGTGTGAGGCGTGCGAACGAGCAGAACAGGCAGCTCGCCACACAGACGTTGGTCGCTTCGAGACGGATATTGAAGTTGTAGTAGGTCAGTTTGCCGTGCCGGCGCTCGCGCTCGCGGTTGGCGAGGTGGCCGACGGCGAGCAGGTCCGGGCAGTCGAACAGGCGGACGCCGTCCTCGAGCGTCAGGCGCTGCTGCGCCTCGAGTTTCCCGGCGATGTCGGCGAGCCCGGCCGCCGCGATCCGTCGTTCGAACATTCTCTTTATTTTAGGTGATATTCTCTGTGGACAACTGACGAGGAGCCTCCTTCTCACGGGCAGGCTCCGCCCGGTGGTCATGCGAAGCGGGTGCAAAGCCCGCGCGGTGCCGCCACTGTAAGCAGGGAGCGCATTCC
>JBBECO010000144.1:0-1391 GCA_040881785.1 Vicinamibacterales bacterium | reverse complement strand
CTGCGGACGGTGCCGGGGCTCACGGTCGCGGCCGCCGGTGGCAGCGGCGCCGTCACGGGTGTCTTCCCGCGCGGCGGCGAGTCGAACTTCACACTCGTCTTCGTGGACGACGTGCCGGCGAATGCGTTCGGAGGCGAGTTCGACTTCGCGCATCTCACGACCGAGAACGTCGAGCGGATCGAGATCGTCCGCGGACCGCAGAGCGCGCTCTTCGGCTCCAACGCGATCGGGGCGGTGGTCCGCGTGATCACGCGCCGCGGCGGCGCGCCAACGGTCGCCGGGAGCCTCGAGGCCGGGAGCTACGACACGCGGCGGATCGCCGGTGCCACATCGGGATCCGTTGGCGCGTTCGAGTGGGGGGCATCCGGGGAGAGGTTCACCAGCGACGGCTACAACGGCCATCGCACAGCGGCGGGCCTGGTCGTCGAGAACGACGACTACACGCGCAGCGCCGGGACCGTGAGCGCCGGCTGGCGCGAAGGGGAGGCCCACCTTCGCCAAGGCTCCGGCGGGCAAGCGGCGGTGCGTGCGCAGGTCAGCCATGCGATCGACGAGCGCGGCGTGCCGGGCCCCTTCGGCACGAACCCCATCGATGCCTACACCGGAATCGACACGATCTCTCGCGGCGAAAATGCGCAGACCCTGGCGTCCGTGACGGCGTCGGTGCCGCTCGCGCCGCGCGTGCGCTCGCTCTTCCAGGCGGCGTATCACCGCCTCGACAGCGATTTCCTCAGCCCGTTCGGCGAGTCCGAGTCGCACTCGCGCCGCTGGTTCGGGCGCGCGCAGATCGACTTTCCCGTCGCCACGGGTCTGGAGATGTCTGTCGGCGCGGAAGTCCAGCGCGAGCAGGCCGGCAGCACGTTCATCACCGGAGCGTCGTTCGATCCGGTGCCGGTGCGGCGAACCGTGGCGGGCTACTTCGTCGAAGGACGCTGGAGCGCCGCGCCTCGCATCCACGTCACTGGCGGCGTCCGGCTCGATGACATCCGGCGCGAGCGCCTCGAGGAATCGCCGAATCCCTTTTTGCCGCGCCCGATCCTCGAAGACGACCGCGTCATCTCGGTGAACCCCCGTGCGGCCATTGCCTGGACGGCACGCGGAGGATCGGCTGACTTCACGAAGGTCCGCGCATCGATCGCGACCGGTATCCGTCCGCCCGGCGCGTTCGACCTCGCCTTCACCGACAATCCATCCTTGAAGCCGGAGCGCAGCTTCAGCACGGAAGCGGGCATCGAGCAGGCGTTTGCGGGGGGCCTGGGGCGCGCGGAGGCCGTGGCGTTCTGGAACAGCTACGATGACCTGATCGTCGCCGTCGGCTCCTTCCGCGAGTCGAGCCGCTACACCACCGACAACATCGCGAACGCGCGCGCGCGCGGCATCGAACTGGCCCT
>JBBECO010000143.1:0-3458 GCA_040881785.1 Vicinamibacterales bacterium | reverse complement strand
CCAGCGTGAATGCGCGGATTCTAGCCCAACTGTGCCGGCCGGGTGTGCGGAATTCCCGGGCCTAGACGGCGGGGGGCGTTTCCACGGATAATCTCTGTTCTTCAAAACCAACATGAATAGTCATCTGCTCGAAAGCATCCGCGCCCGAAACGCGCGTGTCGGTGTCGTGGGTCTTGGATACGTCGGTCTGCCCCTGGCCGTGGAATTCGCCCGCGCAGGGTACACCGTCACCGGTATCGATATCTCCCCTCAGAAGGTTGACGCCGTCGCGAGAAAAGAATCGTACATTCCCGACGTGCGCTCGGCAGACGTCGCCGAGTTCGTCGATGCCGGACGGCTGCGCGCGACGACCGACTTCAGTGTCGTGGCCGGCCTCGATACGATCAACATCTGTGTGCCCACGCCGCTCCGCAAGACGAAGGATCCGGACATGTCCTACGTCGTCTCTGCCGTCGAGGAAGTGGCCAGGTACCTTCACCCGGGGATGCTCGTCATCCTGGAATCCACGACCTACCCCGGTACGACGACGGAAGTCGTGCAGCCGATCCTCGAGAAGAGCGGCTTGAAGGCGGGTGTGGATTTCGCGCTGGCGTTTTCGCCGGAACGCGTGGACCCGGGCAACGAAAAGTTCAACACGAAGAACGTGCCGAAGGTCGTCGGCGGTCTCACGCCGGAGTGCTCGACGCTTGCGCAGGCCTTGTATTCGGCGGCCATCGACACGGTGATCCCGGTCAGCTCGCCGACCGTTGCCGAAATGGTGAAGCTGCTCGAAAACACCTTCCGCGCGGTGAACATCGGGATGGTCAACGAGCTCGCGCTGATGTGCGACCGGATGGGCATCGACGTGTGGGAGGTGGTGGACGCGGCGCGGACCAAGCCGTTCGGCTTCATGCCGTTCTACCCCGGCCCGGGGCTCGGCGGACATTGCATCCCGGTCGATCCGTTCTATCTCTCGTGGAAGGCCAAGCAGTTCGGATTCGATGCCCGGTTCATCGAGCTGGCCGGCCACATCAACGGCGCCATGCCGCACTACGTTGTCGAGAAGGTCACCGAGGCGCTGAACACGCAGAAGAAGGCGGTCAACGGATCGCGCATTCTGATCGCCGGGATCACCTACAAGCGCGACATCGACGACATGCGCGAGTCGCCTGCGCTGGACGTCATGCACCTGCTGCGCGCATCCGGCGCAGAGGTGTCGTATTCGGACCCCTGGGCGCCGGAGCTGCCGGCCAACGCGTGGCCGGGCGCCCACGCCATGGTCTCGGTGCCGCTCGACCGCGCGCACATCGCGGCGGCCGATTGCGTCGTCATCCTCACCGATCACAAGGCGTTCGACTACGAGCTGATCGTGACGGCGGCGACGCTGGTGGTCGATACGCGCAACGCCACGAAGGTGCGCGCACCGCACGTGCTGCGGCTGGGCGCGCCGCAGCACGCCGGCCAGCCGCAACTGGTGTGAGCGCGGTGAAGGGCATCATTCTCGCCGGGGGCAGCGGTACCCGTCTCTATCCCCTGACCAGCGTCGTCAGCAAGCAGCTGCTGCCGGTGTACGACAAGCCGATGGTGTATTACCCGCTGTCGACACTGATGCTGGCCGGGATCCGCGACATTCTGGTGATCTCGACACCCGAGGACGTGCCGCGATTCGAGCAGCTGCTCGGCGACGGCAGTCAGTGGGGGATCCGGCTCTCGTATGCGCGGCAGCCCAGGCCCGAAGGCCTTGCGCAGGCGTTCGTGATCGGGGCGGACTTCATCGGCAGCGACCCGGTCGCACTCGTGCTCGGCGACAATATCTTCTACGGCGACGGTCTGACTGGGCTCCTTCAGGCGGCGGCCGGGGCGCGGGACGGCGCGACGATCTTCGGCTATTACGTCAAGGACCCGGAGCGCTACGGTGTGGCCGAGGTCGACGGCACCGGCACGGTGCTCTCGATCGAAGAAAAGCCGCGAGCGCCGAAGTCGAACTACGCGGTGACGGGGATCTACTTCTACGACAACGCGGTAGTGGAGATCGCCCGCAGCCTGCGGCCGTCGGCGCGCGGCGAGTACGAGATCACCGACGTCAACGTCGCGTACCTCGAACGCGGCAAGCTGCGGATGAACCTGCTCGGCCGGGGCATGGCCTGGCTCGACACGGGCACGCACGAGTCGCTGCACGACGCCTCCACGTTCATCGAAACCATCGAAAAACGCCAGGGCCTCAAGATCGCCTGCCCCGAGGAGATCGCGTACCGCCTGGGGTTCATCACCGCCGAGCAGGTCCGCGCCCTCGCGGAGCCGATCCGCAAGAGCGCCTACGGCGAATACCTGCTCCACATGCTCGCCGACGGCGCTCCGGCTGCCCAATAGGTCCGAAGGGTCCGGCAGGAATCGTTTTACACTCCTGAGAGTGACCTACGCCCTCAACTTGAGCTCGCGCGTCGTGCAGGTCTCGGCCGACCTCGAGCAGGCGCTCAACGCGCCCGGCAGCGACCTCCTGCCCGCGGCGCTTGCGATTGCGCGCGTCGAGTACCCCGCACTCGAGGCGCAGCCGTACATCGACCGCATCGACGAGATGGGGCACAAGGCCGCCGGGCGGCTTGGACATCTGTCCGTCCTCTCCAGCGACGCCATCACCACCTTCAACGAATACCTCTACGAAGAGGAAGGGTTCACCGGCAACCGCGCGCAGTACGACGACCCGCGCAACAGCTTCCTCAACGAGGTGATCGACAGGCGCACGGGCATCCCGCTCACCCTGGCCGTCATCTATCTGGAGGTGGCCCGCCGCGCAGGGCTCACCATCACGGGCATCAACTTCCCGGGCCACTTTCTGCTGCGCTCGCTGCCCGGCGTCGTGGGTGAGGAGCTGATCATCGATCCGTTCCACGGCGGCGCGCTGCTGTCGGAGCTCGACTGCCGCCAGCTGCTGCGCCATCACGTCGGGGAAGAGGCCGCCTTCGACGCGTCGCTGCTGGCGCCCGCGACGCGCCACGACATCATCGTCCGCATGCTGGTGAACCTGAAGCGCCTCTACGTGCGCATGCGATCCTTCCCGCAGGCCCGTTTCGTGACGACGCTGCTGCTGACCGCCGACCCGTCGGCCATCAGCGAACTGCGCGATCGCGGTCTGCTCGCGTATCACCTGGAGGATTTCTCTTCCGCTCTCAAGGATCTCGAGGAGTACCTCCGGCTTTCACCGCACGACGAGCAGGGCGACCTCGAAATCGGAGATGAGAATGGAGAGGAGGCCGGGGCGGGCGACGCCGAAGAAGAGCCCGCGCGTCTGCTGGATCACGTGAAGGCACTTCGACGGCGGGTGGCCGGCTTCAATTAATTACACGGATTTCACGGATTGCACGGATACACGGATTTCTCACGGACAACCTGGACCCTCGGACCGCTCGGACCCTTCACAACCGCCGAATGAGGCCCTCGGTGAACTCCCTGAGGGACCCTATGACGGCATCCGCCTCGCC
>JBBECO010000142.1:0-3466 GCA_040881785.1 Vicinamibacterales bacterium | reverse complement strand
GCCAACCTCTCGCTGAAGGCGGTCCGGATCCTGGCGCAGCAGCCGGCGCTCGACGAAGCACGACGGGCGGGGACTGGGCCTGACGTTCTCGATGTGGTGTCTCCAATACTTGTCGGGTAGATCCGTCAACGCCCAACTACAACACGCCCAACTGCCAACCTCCAACCTCCAAATTGGCGTTGGAGGTTGGAGGTTGGAGGGTTGGGAGTTGTCTGCGTCAGTGCCTAGAAAGTGATCTCCGTTCGGAGATACATCTGCCGGGCACCGTTGATCGGGTTCGACACCTGGCCGAACGTCGTGCTCGTGACGCTCGGATTGCCGTTCCAGCTCGGCGTTCCGAAGATGGGGTGATTCAGGACGTTCTGCATGGTCACGTGCAGCCGCAGCCCGGCACGGCCCGGCAGGTCGAAGTTCTTGTTCAGCGAGGCATTCAGGTTCCAGCTGACCCTGCCGCGGAGGATGATGCGCTGCCCCCGCTCACCGGGGGTCGTGGGCACACCGATGAACTCGGGATTGGCACGGCCGTCGGGTCCGATGTACTTCGGATCGATCCAGTAGCGGGCGAACCCCGGCCCGGGACTCCAGCGGATCGCCTTCTGAAGGTCCTCAACCGTCGTGCCGTTCAGCAGGATCACGCCGGCGTCGGACTGATTGACCGTCCAGCGGCCGCTGGTCAGTTCGAACGGCGTGCCGGACTGCGCGGTCAACGTCCCGCCGATCGTCCAGCCGCCAACCACGGCGTTCAACAACGGGTTGCGAACATCCCAGCGGCGGTCTCGTCCGAACGGCAGGTCATACGTGCCGAACGTCTGCAGCACGTGCCGGATGTCATAGTGCGCCGGCCCGTAATCGAGCGACCGGTCGCGGAGCGTCCGGTAGTTGATCTGCTGCGTCGAGTTCTCGGCCCACATGTCGTTCTCGGCCTTCGCGAGTGTGTAGTTGGCCGTCAGCTGCAGCCCCTGCGCGTAGCGTCGCCGCAGCTGGAGCTGCAGGGCGTGGTACTTCGTCTTCGACTGGTCGTCGACGAGCCACGCGCCCTGGCTGCCGGCGAAGGGATTGAGATACCAGAAGTTGATCGGATACGGACCCGGGGCGTTGTACCCGAGCCTGTTGCAGGGCGTGAACGTGTTGCCGAACATGCGGCAGACGTAATTGGCATTGCCGGCCAGGCTGTTGGCCAGACGGCCGGCCTCCCCGTTCGAGAGGTTGGTGATGAACCCGCCGTTGGTGAAGCCGGACCCGGACGGCAGCGCTGCGGCCGATCCGCGCGCGCCGAACGCCGTCTCGAAGATCGGCAGCGGAACCTGGCCGGGCATCCCGCGGTTGGCGAAGTTGCTGCCCGCGCCGGCCGCCAGGCTGATCGCGAGATTCTGCTGCGCGTTCTTGAAATCCTGCAGGAACTCGTTCTCGAAAATGTTCACCTCGTTCAGGTTGTAGGTGCGCCACACGTGCTCGCCGCGGGTCCCGAGGTAGCGGGCCTCGACCACGGTGTTCTTCATGATCTTCCGCTGGATGCCGATGTTCCACGAGTGGACGTACGGCGTCTCCAGATCGTCCTTCATCGTCCGGAAGCTGTTGGAGAACGTGAAGTCGGACTGCGGGAACACTTCCCGGTATTGCTCGGGGAAGGCCACAAACGGCGGCAGCGGCGTCTGCAGCGTCAGCTGCCCCGGTTCGAAACCGATGCCGGGCTGCAGCCGCAGCGACTGCCCGAGACCGGGGTTGCTGCCGGCGTTGAAGGCGAACATGTTGGTGCCTTCGTCGTAGTAGGTCAGCGAGTAGCCGCCGCGGATGACGCTGTCCTGTCCGGTGCCGAGCAGCTTCGAAAGGAAGCCGTCCTCGGCCATCGGCGTCCAGGCAAAGCCCACGTTCGGCGCGAGGTTGTTGTAGTCGATGCCGGCCGCGTATTTGCCGCGATCGATCGTCGGATTCTGGATGCCGTCCAGCACGCCGGGCTGGAACAGCGCCGTGGAGGGGCCGTACAGATTGGCGAGATCCGGGAAGTTCGCGTTCGAGAGCTTGCTGTACGGCAGACCGGTGATCTCGTACCGCAGGCCGTAATTGAGCGTGACGTTCGGATTCATGCGCCACTGATCCTGGGCGTAGACGCCACCCATTTTGGACGCCGTCCAGTTCTCCCGGTACACCTGGTCGGAATACTGCAGCGTGGCCGGATCCAGGATGCGGCCGGTCGTGACCGACGCGATGCGTCCGGTCAGGAGCGCGTAGAGATTGCGCACGTTCGCCAGGTCGTTGTTCTGAATGCCCGGCATCGAACTGCTGTTGAAGATCCCCTGGGCGGGGTCGCCGGTCGGCATGCCGAGCGAGTACTGCGGCAGGCCGAGGAAGCCATTGGATCCCGGCGCGTCGAGCGACGTGTCGCGCCAGTCGGTGAGACGGAACGTGCCGCCCAGCTTGAATGTGTGGCTGCCGCGCACCATGGTCAGCGTGTCGTAGACGGTGGTGATGTAATGACGGCCCGTGATGGGCGCCGCGTCGTTGGCGAGGGGCGCCAGGCCGAGCGGCATGTTGTTGGGGAAGCGGACCGGCAGGCCGTGCAGCGTGCCGTTGAGCCGCTCGTAGTGGCTCCGCTCGCGTTCCGGGATCGTGTCGCCGCTGTGCTGGATCCCGTAGCGAATCTCGTTGTGCATGTTCGAATTGATCGCCCAGTTCAGCCCGGTGGAGGTGATCCACCATCCGGCGTCAAAACGATCGAGCTGCTTCGGCAGATCGTCGATCGGCCAGCCGCGGCGGCCCTGGGCGTCCTGTTTGTACAGGTTCCAGCTCCCCATCCACGAGAGATTCGGTGTGATCTGGTAATCCAGCCGTGCCGTCGGATAGTAGTTGATCTGCTTCTGCGGCTCGCGCCACGACAGTTGTTCGGTGAGCAGGCTGTTGGTGGTGTTGATGGTGCCGTTCTGGCGCGCCTGCCGGTGGCCCGCGAGCATGCGCGCGATGATCGGGTCGATCGTCGAGGGGTAGCCAGCCGCGCGGGCGATGTCGAGCACGTTGGCCGTGCGGCGCTCTCCGCTCGACGTCTGGTACGTGAAGACGCCGGCTTCGGTCTGCGGCTGCAGCACCGTCCGCGTCCGCGTCTGTGTCTGAGGGATGTACTCCTCTTCGTAGTTGACGAAGGCGAAGAGCCTGTCGCGGAGCTTGGTGCCCGGCAGCAGCGGCCCGCCGAAGTTCCCCCCGAAGTCGTGCCGGCGCAGCCGGTTCTTCTCGATGCCGCGGGCGTTGTTCGAGAAGCTGTTGGCGTTGAACCACTCGTTGCGGTGCTGCCAGAATGCGCTGCCGCGGTACTGGTTGGTGCCCCGGCGGGTCACGAATTTCAGATTGACGCCGCCCATCGCACCCGACTCGGCGCCCTGACCCGAGGTCTCCACGGTGACCTCTTCGATCGCCCCGAGCCGCGCCGGCACCGTGCCGAAGAAGCTGGTGCCGCCGCTCTTCCATCCGTTGGACG
>JBBECO010000141.1:13034-22656 GCA_040881785.1 Vicinamibacterales bacterium | reverse complement strand
CGGCCAGCGTCGCGTAGGTCGCCGTCTGGACAGCCGGCCCGGCACAGCCCGCCAGGAGCACCGAGACAAGGCCAGCGCCCGCTAGGAGAGTTTTTCCCACGTCAGTGTGTGCCGGACCATGGCGCCGGCCTTCGCCACCTCGGTCGAGAGAATCAGCCGCTCGCCGTCGAACTGCAGGCGCCGCACCTGGCGGCCGCCGACCCATCCCGGGTTCAGCGCGCCCTGGACGTGGTGCACGACCGTGTCCCCCGCCTCGTTCACCTCGTAGGTGCCGAAATAGGCGATGTAGCCAGCATAGGCGGACCGCACCTGCTGCGCGCCCCACTCACCCGGCGCGACGTCAAGGCGTCCTGGCCGCATGACTTGTCCGGCCATGTTCCCGAGCTCGTCGTAGCTCAATCGGCCGACGGCATCTCCGTAAGGCTTGCCGAAAGAGCCGTCGGGGTTCTCGGTGACGTACGACAGCAGTTTCCAGTGGCCGATCAGCTTCTGCACGACTTCAGGGGCGCGTGATTCAGGACTCGGAGCTTGCAAATTCGACACTCCTATGTGCTCAGCCAGGATCCATACAGATCCGGACGGCGGTGCTGGAGAAACAGGCGCCGGGCATGGGACTCGCGCGTCGCCGACAGATCGATGTCAGCCGCAAGGATCGTCTCTTCCATCGCCGGCGCGCGCGCGATCACGCGACCGTCGGGGGCGCAGACGTACGATTCGCCGGCGAAGGTCATGCACTCTTCCGCCCCGACCCGGTTGCACAGCGCCACGAAGTAGCCGTTCTGAAACGCCGCCACCTGCATCTCGGCTTCGTACAGACCGTCGGGCCACTCCCCGGTGGCGCCGGCCTGCGGCACCACGACGAGATCGGCGCCGCCAAGCGCCAGCGCCCTCATGTACTCGGGATAGTGACGGTCGTAGCAGATCGCCACGCCGATATTGCCGGCCCTGGTGCGATATACCGGTGCGCCCGTGTCACCCGGCGTGTAATACCCCTGCTCGTGGAAGCAGGGATAGTCGGTAATGTGGATCATCCGGGTCGTGCCGAGGAGGGTGCCGTCCGCGTCGATCACCGGCGAGGCGTCGTAGGCGTGGCCGCCAGCGCGCTCGTACAGGTTCAGGATGACGACGACGCCGAGCTCTCGGGCCTTCCGCGCGAACTGCTCCGTCGTGGGCCCGGGGATGGTTTCCGCGAGGGCGAGTGGATCCCCCTGGGCCGGCCGCTGCGGATGGAACCGCTCGAAGCCGAGCTCGGCGAACGCGACGACGTGGGCGCCGTCACGCGCGGCGCGCTCGAGCGCCGCGAGGCCGCGGGCGACGTTCGACGCCTTGTCGGGCTCGGCCCGCTGCTGCACCAGCGCAATACGCATCCCTCAAAGTTATCACGCCACCTCCCACCGTCTGGCCAGCAGGCGCGCCCCGCCCAGGAAGGCCAGCGTGAGTACGACGAGGACGAGCACCTGCGGCCAGAGTGCCCAGAGGGGGGCATTGCGCCAGAACACCTTCAAGTACCCGTCGAGCGCCCAGCCGTTGAACGTCACCAGTCCGAACTTCTGCATCGTCTCGCTCATCAGGAAGCGCGGGAACATGCTTCCGCCGACCGCGGACATCGTGAGGATGAGGATCGTCGACAGGCCCGAGAGCTGCGCGCGACTGCGTGCGAGGGTGGCGAGCACGAGGCCGAGCGCGGCGGCCGCCGACGCCGTGGCGGCCGTCATCACGACAAAGCCCGGCACGTGCGCGAACAGCGGAAGGTCGAACACGAGCCAGCCCCACGTGAACATCACGGCCAGCTGGAGGAAGCCGATCAGGGCCAGGAACAGCCATTTGCCGGCCAGCAGCGTCGTCATCGTGACCCTGGTCGAGAGCAGACGCTCGAGCGTGCCGGATTCGACCTCGTCGAGCAGTGCGCCGCCGGCGCCCGCGCACGAGAAGAGCAGGAACATGACGCCGATGCCGGCCGCGTAGAACGACACCATCGACCCCGCGCGGCTGTCGCTCGCCATCACGTCCACGATCTCGGCGGACAGGCCCATGCCGCCGCCCGAACCGCCGCCGGACGCGCTGCCCTGGGCCTGCGCCCTGAGCTGCGGCAGCCACGAGTCCACGGCCGTCCGCTGCTGCGGTGTCAGCGCCCCGGCCTGGTCTTCGAACTGCCGCATCCCGCCCTGCATCAGCAGATCCGGCGCCCCGGCCATCGTCACCTTCTGGAGCAGGCCGAGGACCATCTGCGGCGCGATCGGGTCGGAGACGTCGGCCAGCAGCAGGATGCTCACCTCCGACGCGCCGAACCCGATCGTGCCGAAGGTCTCACCGAGTCCTTTGGGGATCACGACCGCCACGGGCAGGTCACCGTTCCGGACCAGGCGCTCCCCCGCCGCGCGGTCGAGCGGTGCCGCGGGGTCCCCGGCAGCCGTCGTGACGCGCAGGCTGGTTTCCTTCTGCAGCCCGTCGAGGATGCGGCCGCTCAATTCGGAGCGATCTTCGTCCACGACGGCGACGCGGATCCGCGAGGTGGCCGATCCCTGTCCCGCGAAGACCGACGCGAAGATCGAGAAGAAGACGATCGGCAGCAGAAACGTCAGGGCCTGCGCGACGCGGTCGCGTTTGAGGTTCAGCCAGCCCGTGCGCAGCAGTGTGAGGATCATTCCCGCAGCTCCCTTCCGGTCAAATGGATGAACACCGCCTGCAGGCTCGGCCCGCGAACGTCCACGTCGTCCACGGTTCCACCGGCCAGGCGGATCCTGTCGAGCAGCGGCGGCAATTCCGCGGCGACGTCGCGCATGCGCGCGGTTTCCGTTCGACCGTCCGCGAGCCGGAGCGTGACCAGGCGGTCCTTGCCGACGGTCTGGTCCACGAGCTCCGGCAGCGTGCCGGCGGCGATCACGCGGCCGTGATCGATGATCACGGTACGCGTGCAGCGCGCTTCGGCTTCCTCGAGATGGTGGGTCGTCAGAATGAGTGAGACGCCCTGCTGCATGAGCGCGGCGAGCATGTCGTAGATGCGGTCGCGGCTCTGGGGATCGACGCCCACGGTCGGCTCGTCGAGCAGGAGGACGGCTGGCCGGTGCACGATGCCGCAGGCGATATTGAGCCGCCGGCGCATGCCGCCGGAGAACCTCCCGACCGGTTCGCCGGCGCGGTCGGCGAGACCCGTGTGGACGAGCGCCCACTGCACGTGGTCCTTCAGCGCCGCGCCGGCCAGCCCCTGGAGGGCGCCGAACGCTTCGAGATTTTCACGGGCGGAGAGCCGGAGGTACAGGGCGATCTCCTGCGGTACGACACCCAGCTCCGGTCGGGTGGCGCCTGGAGCCACCGGGTCGCCGAACAGGCGGATCTCGCCGGCATCGAGCCGCGCGCGGCCGGCGACCGCCCGGATGAGGGTGGTTTTGCCCGCGCCGTTCGGCCCCAGCAGCGCCAGCAGCTCCCCCTGGCGCAGTGCGAGGGTCGCGCCGTCGAGCGCGGTGACGGCGCCGAAGGCCTTGCGCGCGCCAGTGACTGTGAGTACGTACATGCGCGTAATCTACGCGCCCGATGGGCTCCCGTTCGGACCTTCCGGTGAATGGCGGAAAAACAGCGGCTACTTGACGCGCTTGTCCTTGAGATATCTGTTGATGGCCTTGCTCTGGATCTTCGACTTGCGCTTGTCTTCGAGCAGGGCGCGGGCATCCCGCTCGGTGCCCTGGTGCTCGCGCTCCGCCTCGAGCTTCTGATAGCTGGCGAGCCGACTCGCGGGAAGCTCTCCCGTCGCCGCGGCGGCACGCACGGCGCAGCCCGGTTCCTGCCGGTGGCGGCAATCCCGGAAACGGCACGACGCCGCCAGCGCCTCGATGTCGGCGAACGCGTCGCCGCGCGCGTCGCCCGAGTCCCACAACTGCAGCTCGCGCATCCCGGGTGTGTCGATGAGGATGCCGCCGCCCTCGAGGAGGACCATCTGCCGCGCCGTGCTGGTGTGCCGGCCGCGGCTGTCCGTGATGCGGACATCCTGCGTCCGGAGGAGGTCGTAGCCCACCAGCCGATTCACGATGGTGGACTTGCCGACGCCCGACGACCCGAGGAGCGCCGCCGTGCGGCCTGCCGTCACGTACTGCCGCAACACTTCGATGGTCTCCGGCTGCCGCGCCGAGACCGCGTGGACCCTCACGCCCGGCGCCACGCCTTCGACCTCCGCCACGTGCCGCGCGGGATCGGGCACCAGGTCGGCCTTGTTCAACACGATGACCGGCGTCGCACCGCTCTCCCAGGCGACGACCAGGTAGCGTTCGATCCGGCGCGGGTTGAAGTCGCCGTCCAGACCGCCCACCAGAAAGACGACATCGATGTTGGCGGCGACGATCTGCTCCTCGGTTGTGTCGCCCGCCGCGCGGCGCGAGAAACGGCTCCGTCTGGGGAGCACCGCGTGGATTCGCGCATCGCTGTCGGCGACCGGCTCCACGACGACCCAGTCACCCACGGCCGGAAAATCCGGCCGTGCGGTGGCGCGATGGCGCAGGCGTCCGGACACGCGCGCGAGCAGCTCCCCGTCGGCGGTGCCTACCCGGTAAATGTGCGTATGCTCCAGGACCACGCGCCCCGGGATCCTGCCCTCGGCCGCCTGTTCCGCGAACGCCGCGGCGAAGGTCTCGTTCCAGCCGTAGCGGGAGAGCTGGTCAACCATCACTGGGGGCATGATACGCCTGAGTTGCGGAGGTTGCGGAGGTTGCGGAGGTTTTCACAACGGAGGAACGGAGGGACGAACGGAGCATTCCAGGTTTGGAAATGACTCGAGGCGTCGGTGCTGCGGCGGCGAACCAGGCAGCGCGACGTCACGCCGCGAGGGTGTTGTCTTCTCCGTTCGTGTCTCCGTCGTCTCCGTTCCTCCGTTGTGAAATTCCGCGGCAGCGTGACAGCCTGACAGCGTGACCGTGTGACAGCCAAACCATCTGGTGTCTTCTCCGTTCGTGTCTCCGTCGTCTCCGTTCCTCCGTTGTGACAAACTCCGTGGCCTCCGCAGCCTCCCTCTCAGGTGCCGGAGCTATCGCTGCTCCCGGCGACGCTCCCGTCCGGTCAGGCGCGCGATCTCGCTCGTCAGTACGGCAGGCTCGACCGGTTTGGGGACGTCCCGCTGCACGTCGGCCAGCATGTTTCGCAGCCGCTGGTCGGTCCGCGCGACGCTCGTGAGCGCCACGGCGGGAATGCGGCCGCCGCGATCGGCCTCGAGCGACTGCACCTTGCCGACGAGCGCATAGGAATCGTGATCGGGCGACAGACTGTCACTCACGAGGACGTCGGGGCGCCAGGCCTCGAGGCTGTCCAGCGCCTCGGCCACGGAGCTCACGGCCTGGACCGTGGCGCCACGATGCTGGAGCACCGTCCGCAGCAGGTCCCGCCCTTCCGGCTCCTGATCGAGCACGAGCACGCGCAGCCCGTCGAGGAACGGCGCGGTGTCGTACGTCTGCCTGGCGCGAACCGGGGCCGTCCGATCGACCGTGTCGCGCGACTGCAGGGGGAAGCGCGCCATGAAGATGGCGCCGCGGCCATCCTCGCGATTGCGCGCCTCGATCTCGCCGCCGTGCAGCCCCACGAGCTCGTGGACGAGCGCCAGGCCGACGCCGAGCCCGCCGGCCGTCCGCGTGGAGGATGAATCGGCCTGGGTGAACCGCTCGAAGATCCGCGGGAGAAACACGGGATCGATGCCGCGGCCGCTGTCGCGCACGATCAGCCGGGCGTCCTGCCCGAAGGCGTCGGCCGCGATCTCGACGGTGCCGTCCCTGGGCGTGAACTTGATCGCGTTGGCCAGCAACTGCCAGGCGATCTGACGCAGCCGCGTCGGATCGCCATGGACGGCGACCCCCGGCTCGGTCAGCGACACCTTGATCAGCACCCCCTTGGCCGTCGCGGCCGGCGTGGCCGTCGCCACCGCCTGCCGCACCGCCTCGTCGAGCAGCGTGGGGCGCGGATCGACGTGCAGCTTGCCGGTCAGCGCCTTCGACACGTCGAGCAGATCCGCGGTCAGTTGCGCCTGGAGCCGGATGTTCCGGTCGATCGACTCGAGCCCGCGGCTCGCCGTGGGCGTATCGAGCTTGCCGGTGCGCAGCAGGTGGACCCACCCGAGGATCGCGTTGAGCGGCGTGCGCAGCTCGTGCGAAATCGTGGCGAGAAACTCGTCCTTCATCCGGTTGGCGTTCTCGCCCTCTTCCCGCGCGGCGTGCGCGTCCCGCGCGCGCACTTCCGCGTCGCGCCGCGCGCGGCGCAGTTCGGCCACGACCGCGGTGACCAGCAGCCCGTGCACGAGGAACAGCGCCAGGTGCATGGGCGCGGCGGCGTCAGCGAGGTCGACGCGTGTCTGGCGCCAAGCGCCGCGGCCACCACCGTGGCGGCCAGTGCCGGGCCGGTTCCGGCAAACAGCGCCGTGGCCATCACCGCGGTGGCGAGCAGAATCAGGTGACTCCCGGTGTCGATGAACGGCCCCGCCAGCAGTTGCAGGACGACCACCGTCGCGAGCATGACGACGGCGATGCCGAAACGCACGGGGACCGGGAAGGTCGGAAAGGGATAGGCGTCGGCCGGACCGTTCATGAGTTGGTGGCGACGGCCGCCGCGGCCGATTCGCGCGGTTCCTCCGTGGTGGTCGTCGGGGCCGGGACCGGCCTCGGCTCGGACACGGGCGTCGAGGCGTGCGTGACGCCGAGCACGTGATCCACGAGTCCGTACTCGAGTGCTCTCGTGGCGTCGAGATAGAAGTCGGTCCGTTTGGTGTCGCGGATGATCTGGCGGAGCGCTTTGCCGGATCGCTCCGAGAGGATCCGGTAGATCTGGCTCTGCATTTGTTTTAGTCTGTCGAGGTGCTGCGCCGCGGCGGTCGTCGATTGCCAGCCGGCCCATTTCGCGGGCTCGTGGATCATGATCCAGGAGTGCGGAAAGCAGACACGCCTGCCCGGGCTCGCCGCCTGGAGCACCACCGATCCCATCGAGTACGCCATTCCCTGCACGACGACCGAGACATCAACGCCCCTGGCGACGACATCCAGAATTGCGTCGTGGAGCGCCAGCCCATCCGTGACGTTCCCCCCCGCCGTGTTGAGGTACATGTTGATCGGTCCGCTGCCCTCACTGGCGAACTCCCGGATGCGTTCGATGGCGGCACGCGCCGTGTCCTTGTCGATGTCACCGATCAGGTAGACATCGCGCAGCCGCTCCGACTGCTCTTTTTTGAGGGCCGCCTTCACCGCGTCGATCAGTTCATGGACGAGCCGGTCGCTGAAGTCACCCATACCACCACATCGCTCGCATTCCGCGTGCCGTCGGCCACGTCCGGGAGGTTACTGTGAAAAGTCGCGCCAGCTTTCGAGCTCATCCTCTCCATCCAGCGCTCATTCCCTTCCCGTTCGCGTTCCTCAGCGGAGCCGCCCTGTTCGATATGGCGGCCTGGATCTGGCGATTGGATGCGCTATCGATCAGCGCCGCGCATCTCACGCTGGCGGGGATCGCCAGTGGGCTGCTTGCGGCGGTTCCGGGCGTCATCGATTACCTCTACACGGTGCCGCCGGCCAGCTCCGGGAAGGCGCGCGCGATGCGGCACGGGGCCGGCAATGTCGTCGCGCTTGCCCTCTTCGGCCTGGCGTTCGCCACGCGTGAAACGGATTGGACAGCCACCGGCCTCACGGTGGTACTCGAAGCCGTCGGCGTCATGGTGCTCGGATACGCTGGCTGGCTGGGGGGCACGCTGGTGACGCGCAACCTGATCAGCGTGGACCACCGCTACGCCGACGCCGGGAAGTGGCAGGAGGCCACCCTCACCGGGCGGCCCGGCGAGGAAATAGTGGTCGCGACGCAGACCGGCCTTCAGGACGGCCACATGAAGCTGCTCCACGTCAACGGACGGCGGATCGCGCTGGCGCGGAGCGGCGACCGGTATCACGCTATTGACGACGGCTGCACGCATCGAGGGGCCTCGCTCGCCGGCGGCGTGCTCGTCGGGCACACGGTGCACTGTCTCTGGCACGGCTCGCAGTTCGACGTCCGCACCGGCGAGGTCTCGTGCGGACCGGCCAGGAAAGGGGTTCGCACCTTCGAGGTCCGGATCGAAAAGGGAGACGTCCTGCTGAGAATTCCCAAATAGTTCTAAACCAGATGGGGGCCACTCTCGTCCAATTGCACACAGAAGCGGTAGTTGTTCGATTCCGGGACGACGCCGTGTCGCAGGCGGTCAGCTTCGCAAGCGGGCCCACTGGCGAACGTGACGTAAGTGATTGATTTCAAAGGGTTGTTACGGCCGCATTCGGCGTGGCACCCCGTTTGGTTAATCTGGATTGACCGGGTGTATCCCGCTCCCCGGATTCAAGCCAGAGGCAGCTAATGGTCGATATTGCACGTCCCGCAAGCGTCGCGAAGAAAAAGAAGATCCGCCGCATGATCATGGCGACCGTCGTCCTGGTCGTCATTGCCGGCGTCAGTTATGGCGTCGCGCAGTTGAAGCCCGCCGCCCCGGGGGTGGATCGGGCCGCCGTGTGGGTCGCCAAAGTCGAGCGCGGACCGATGCTCCGTCTCGTGCGCGGCTCCGGCACGCTGGTGCCCGAAGACATCCGCTGGATCAACACGAACACGCAGGGGCGCGTCGAACGGATCCTGCTGCGCCCCGGCGCGCAGGTCACCCCGACGAGCGTCATTCTCGAATTGAGCAACCCGCAGCTCCAGCAGGCCGTGCAGGACGCGCGGCTCGCGCACCAGTCGGCACTCGCGGCCCATGAGAACCGCAAAGCCGAGCTCGAGCGCCAGCTCCTCAACCAGGAAGCGGATCTCGCTACCGCGGAAACCAACTACAACAACGCCAAGCTCAATCTCGAAGCGCAGGAAGCCCTGCTGGAGGATGGACTCGTCTCAGAACTGCAGGTCAAACAGTTTCGCTCGCAGACCGCCGACCTCAAGAACCGCCTGGCGATCTCGCTGAAGCAGCTGGACAACACAAAGAAGGGGATCAAGTCCCAGCTCGCCCCGCAGGAAGCCGACGTGACGCAGCGCCTCGCCCAGTATCAGCTGCGGCTGCAGGAGCAGGAGGACCTGAAGGTGAAGGCCGGCATGGCCGGCGTGCTCTCGCAGGTGCCGGTTGAAGTCGGTCAGCAGGTCGGCCCGGGCACGAACCTCGCCCGCGTTGCGGATCCGACGAGACTGAAGGCGGAGGTCAGGATCGCGGAAACGCAGACGAAGGACATCCGCATCGGACAGGTCGCCGAAGTCGACACCCGCAACGGGATCATCCAGGGCAAGGTCATGCGCATCGACCCGACCGCCACCGGCGGCACAGTCGGCGTGGACATCTCGCTCGAGGGCGAGCTCCCGCCAGGCGCCCGGCCCGACCTCAGCGTGGACGGCACGATCACGCTCGAGAAGCTCGCGGACGTCATCAAGGTCGGCCGTCCGGCCTTCGGCCAGGAGAACAGCGAAGTGCTGCTCTTCAAGCTGGATGGCAAAGGGGAAGCGCACCGGGTCAAGGTGCGGCTCGGCCGCAGCTCGGTCAACGAAATCGAGGTCCTCGAGGGGCTCCAGCCCGGCGACGAAGTGATCCTCTCGGACATGTCGGCGCACGACGCCTACGACCGGATACGACTGAAATAGCGGCGATCAGGAAAGCGGACGGAACGGAGCG
>JBBECO010000141.1:1899-12934 GCA_040881785.1 Vicinamibacterales bacterium | reverse complement strand
GGAGCGAGTGCAGGCCGCCAGGCGGGGTGCAGGGGTCCCCGCCGATTCAATAAAGCGGACGGAACGGAGCGGGAGCGAGTGCAGGCCGCCAGGCGGGGTGCAGGGGTCCCCGCCGATTCAATAAAGGAGCGCAGATGAGCAGTACAGGGCAGACGCTGATCCACCTCGATGGCGTCACGAAGGTGTTCTTCACCGACGAAGTCGAGACGCACGCACTCGCCGGGATTCACCTCGAGATCAAGAGCGGCGAATACATCGCCATCGCCGGACCGTCGGGCTGCGGTAAATCGACGCTGCTCTCGATCCTGGGGCTGCTCGACTCGCCCACCGAGGGGAACTACACCCTCAACGGCAAGTCGGTCGCCGACCTGCCCCTGTCGGAACGCGCACGCGTCCGCAACCGCGAGATCGGGTTCATCTTCCAGAGCTTCAACCTGATTGGCGATCTGAACGTGTACGAGAACGTCGAGCTGCCGCTCACCTACCGCGGCATGAAATCGGCGGAGCGCAAGGAACGCGTCATGGCGGCGCTCGAGAAGGTCGGGATGGCGCACCGCGCGAAGCACCTGCCCAGCCAGCTCTCGGGCGGTCAGCAGCAGCGCGTGGCCGTCGCGCGCGCGGTCGCCGGATCCCCCTCGATCCTGCTGGCCGACGAGCCCACCGGGAACCTCGACTCGAAGAACGGCGAGGCGGTCATGGAGCTGCTCCGCGAGCTGCACCGTGAGGGGGCGACGATCTGCATGGTGACGCACGATCCGCGCTACGCGCGCCACGCCGACCGCTCCATCCATCTGTTCGACGGCCGGGTCGTCGAAGAAGACGGCACCGGCAAGCGCGGCGAGAAGGAGCTCGAAGAGAGCGGCTTCCATATCGAACACTAGCAATGCTGAAGGCTGAATTCTGAATGCTGAATTAATGCTGAACTTCAGAATTGCCACATTAACTTCAGCATTCAACATTCAGCATTCAGCATTGCCATGATCAAAGATCTCTCCTACGGCTTCCGGATGCTCCTCCGGAGCCCTGCGTTCACGGTGATCGCGGCGTTGTCGCTGGCCCTCGGGATCGGCGCCAACACCGCGATCTTCAGTCTCATCAACGTCGTCCTTCTGCGGCCGATTCCGGTCGAGGAGCCGGCGCGGGTCGTTTCGGTCTTCACGACCGACGAGCGCAACCCCGGCAACCTTCCTCTCTCGCACCTGAATTACAAGGACCTCCGCGACCAGAACCAGGCCTTCACCGACATGGCCGCGTTCACGTTCGCGCAGCTGAACTGGAGCACGGGGAGCGAAGCGGAACAGATCCCGGCGCAGGTCGTCTCGGGCAATTACTTTTCGGTGCTCGGCGCGCAGCCGCCGCTCGGCCGCGGTTTCCTGCGGGAAGAGGACGAGAAACCGACGCCCGTCGCGGTCGTGAGCCACGGCTTCTGGGAACGCAGTCTCGGGAGCGATCCCGCGATCGTCGGACGAACGCTCACGCTCAACCGGACCCCGTTCACCGTCGTCGGCGTCGCGCCGAAGGGATTCACCGGCACGCTGCTCGGCGGCGGGCCCTCCGTCTGGGTCCCGATGTCCATGCACGACGTCGCGCAGCCGAACTTCGACTGGTACGAGGAGCGCCGCGGGCTCTTCCTGTTCGCGTTCGGACGGCTGAAGCCCGGCGTCAGCCTCGAGCAGGCCGGCGCCAACCTGCAGACGGTCTTCGGCCAGCTGGCGCAGGCCTTCCCGGCCGACAACCAGGGGCGCAGCGCCGGCGTGCAGCCGCTGCTCGAGACGCGTCTCAATCCCTTCGGCCCGGGGGGCCCGCAGGTCGTGCAGGTATCGATGATCCTGATGACGGTTGTCGGCATCGTGCTGCTGATCGCCTGCGCCAACATCGCCAACCTGCTGCTCGCGCGGGCGAACACGCGCCGCAAGGAGATCGCGATTCGCCTGGCGCTGGGCGCCGCGCGCGGCCGCCTGCTGCGGCAGCTCCTGACCGAAAGCGTGCTGCTCTCGATCCTCGGCGGCGCCCTTGGACTGCTGCTGGCCTTCTGGCTGCTGGACGGCCTGGTGGCGGCCGACCTGCAGCTTCCTC
The DNA here is from genome assembly GCA_040881785.1 of Vicinamibacterales bacterium. Lineage (GTDB taxonomy): Bacteria > Acidobacteriota > Vicinamibacteria > Vicinamibacterales > 2-12-FULL-66-21 > JACDCA01. The sequence continues at coordinate 10,858 of JBBECO010000141.1, read as the reverse complement.
TCCCGGTGGACGAAGGCCTGACGATCGACGGCCGGGTACTGGCCTTTACGGCGGCGCTGGCGCTGCTGACGGGCGTCCTGTTCGGCCTTGCGCCTGCCATCCAGGCGTCCAGAGCCGACGTCGTCCCGGTGTTGAAGAACGAGACGGTGCCGTTCGGCGCGGGTCGCGGCTGGCGGTCGTTCATCAGCCTCCGCCAGGCGCTCGTGGTCTCACAGGTCGCGCTGTCGCTGATCGCCCTCATTGCCGCCGGTCTCTTCCTGCGGAGTCTGCGTGACGCCCAGGGCGCCGAAATGGGCTTCGAGACCCGCGGCGTGCTCATCATGAATTTCAACCTGGGTCGTGAAGGGTACACGCCCGAGCGCGGCCAGCTGTTCTACCAGCAGGTGGTCGAGCGTGTCTCCGGCCTGCCCGGTGTTCAGAAGGCGGCCGTTGCCCAGAATCCGCCGCTCGCGGGGGGCCTGCTGCGCAGCGTCTTCCCGGAGGGGATGGACACGACGACGCAGGATCGGATCCTGGTGCAGGTGAACTCGGTCAGCCCGGGTTATCTCGAGACGATCGACGTCCCCCTCGTGCGAGGCCGTGACTTCACGCAGACGGACGCCACCGGCGCGCCGCTCGTCGTCGTGATCAACGAGACCATGGCGGAGCGGTTCTGGCCCGGACAGGAGGCGATCGGCAAACGCTTCACGTTCTTCGGCGACGAGGCGTTCACGACCGTGATCGGTGTGGCGCGGAACGCGGTCTACAACGCCGTCGGCGAAGACCCCATCCCCTTCATCTACCAGCCGCTGCGGCAGAACTACTCGCCACAGGCGGCGCTGCACGTCCGGAGCGGCGGTGATGCGGCGGGGCTCGCGGGGATCGTGCGGCGCGAGGTGCAGGAGCTCGATCCCACGCTGTCGGTGTTCAACGTGCGGACGCTCGAGGACCAGGCGGCCGACGCGCTGGCGCCGCTCCGGATCAATGTGATCGTGCTGGCGGCGTTTGGCGGGCTGGCGCTGCTGCTGGCATCGATCGGTCTGTACGGCGTGGCGAACTACTCGGTGGCGCAGCGCACGCGTGAGATTGGTGTCCGCATGGCGCTCGGCGCCCAGCCGTCCTCGGTGCTGCGTCTGGTGCTGGGGCACGGCCTCATGCTCGTCGCGGCCGGCCTCGGCGCCGGCCTTCTGCTCGCGCTCGTCCTGGCCTCCGCGATTCCGCCGGAGCTGCTGCCGAATGTCAGCGCGCGCGACCCGCTGACGTTCGGAGGTACCTCCGCGGTGCTCGCGGCCGTCGCCCTCGTGGCCAGTTACATCCCTGCCCGCCGCGCGACGCGGATCGATCCGCTGATCGCGCTCAGAACGGACTAGATGCTCATCACGGACCACCTGAAGGACCGCCCGTCGCGCGAGAGCGACCGGCCCCGGCCGGGCAGCCCGGACCCGCGCGTGCTGATCGCCGACGACCAGCCGGACGTGCTCGAGGCGCTGCGGCTGCTGCTCAAGGGGGAGGGCTTTCACCTCGAAACGGCGTCGTCGCCCGCCGGAGTGCTGGCCGCCGTCGACGCGCGCGAGTTCGACGTCGCGCTGATCGATCTGAACTACACGCGCGACACCACCTCCGGTGAAGAAGGTCTCAACCTGCTCTCGCGCATCCAGGCCATCGACCCGACGCTCCCGGTCGTCGTGATGACGGCCTGGGGCAGCGTGGACGTGGCCGTCGAGGCGATGCGCCGCGGCGCGCGGGACTTCGTCCAGAAGCCGTGGGACAACGCGCGCCTCCTCGCCATCGTCCGCACGCAAATCGAGTTGAGCCAGGCCATCCGGAAGGGGCAGCGGCTCGAGGCGGAGAATTCGATCCTGCGCGGCGAGGGCATGCCGAACATCGTGGCCGAATCGCAGGCGATGCAGAACGTGCTGCAGATCGTGTCGCGCGTCGGCCCCTCGGATGCGAACGTCCTCGTCCTGGGCGAGAACGGGACCGGTAAAGGCGTCATCGCGCGCGCGCTGCACGCCGTCTCGAGCCGGGCCTCGAGACCCATGGTGATCGTCAATTCCGGCGGTGTCTCGGAAGGGGTCTTCGAGAGCGAGCTGTTCGGTCACGTCCGCGGCGCCTTTACCGACGCCAAGACCGACCGCGTGGGCCGGTTCGAGCTCGCCGATCAGGCGACCCTGTTCCTCGACGAGATCGCCAACGTGCCCATGAGCCAGCAGGCCAAGCTGCTGCGGGTCATCGAGACCGGCGAGTTCGAACGGCTCGGCTCGTCGCGCACGCGCCGCGTGAACGTCCGCATCATCTCGGCCACCAACGCGGATCTCAACGAGGAGGTGGCCGCCGGCCGGTTCCGGCAGGACCTGCTCTTCCGGCTGAACACGATCGAGATCCGCATCCCGCCGTTGCGGGACCGCCGCGAGGATACACCGCTGCTCGCACAGCATTTCCTGCGGCAGCATGCGCAGCGGTATCGGAAGCGCCTGACGGGGTTCGAGAGCGGCGCCATGCAGATGCTGCTGGAGCACTCCTGGCCAGGCAACGTGCGGGAACTGGATCACGCGATCGAGCGTGCCGTCCTGATGGCGCCCGGCCCGCTGGTCAAGCCCGGAGACCTGGGCCTGCGTCCCACCGGCCAGGCGGCCGCCGGACGGCTGGAGGACATGAGCCTCGAGGACGTCGAGTGCTTCCTGATCAAGAAAGCCATGTCCCGCTACGACGGCAACGTCAGCCAGGCAGCCAAGGCGCTCGGTCTGAGCCGCAGCGCGCTGTACCGCCGCCTCCAACGCTACGGCCTGTAGCCACGGTGCAACACGGTGCAACACTGGTCAGGCGGACCATTCGGACAGAGGTTTTTTTGCCGTGTTGAACCGTGTTGAACCGTGGCGGCCGTGACGGCGCTTCTATGCGCGGGCCCTGTGGCCTAGAATTCCGGCATGCATCCCCGTGATCCGTGGCTGAGGCACGACCGGCGCATCCTGCTGATGGCGCTGGCGTCGGCGCTGCCGGGCGCGGTGATCTCCCTGGTCTTTCTCTGGACCGGCGACTACACGCCCAAGGTCCAGTGGACGCTCACCGTCCTCATCGTCACGTTCTGCCTCGGCTTTGCGTTCGCACTGCGCGAGCGCGTGGTCGTGCCGCTCCAGACCCTCTCGAACCTGCTCGCCGCCCTGGGCGAAGGGGACTTCTCCATCCGGGCACGCGGCGCGCGCGGCGGCGATCCGCTCGGTGAGGTCATGATCGAGGTGAACGCGCTCGTCGAGACGCTCCGGCATCAGCGGCTGGATGCGCTGGAAGCGACGACGCTGCTGCGCAAGGTGATGGCGGAGATCGACGTGGCCGTCTTCACGTTCGACGAGAGCGCCGAGCTGAAGTTCGTCAATCGCGCGGGGGCGCGGCTGCTCGGCCAGGTCGCCGAGCGGCTCCTGGGACGGCGCGCGCAGGAGATCGGGATCGATCAATACCTGCACGGGGAAGCGCCGCGCGTCATCAACACCGCCTTCCCCGGCGGCGTGGGCCGCTGGGAAGTCCGGCGCAGCCAGTTCCGCCAGGGAGGGCGGCCCCACGAACTGCTGGTCCTGTCGGATCTGAGCCGTCCCCTGCGGGAAGAAGAACGCCAGGCGTTCCAGCGCCTCATCCGCGTCATCGGGCACGAGATGAACAACTCGCTTGCGCCGATCAAGTCGATCGCCGGCAGCCTCTCGGCGATCATCGACCGCGATCCGCCGCCGTCCGACTGGCGCGAAGACGTCACGCGGGGGCTCGCGGTCATCGCGTCCCGCTCGGAGGCGCTGAGCCGATTCATGAGCGCGTATGCACGCCTCGCGAAGCTGCCGCCGCCCAAATGTACCCAGATCGACGTCGCGACGTTCGTGGACCGGGTGGTGACGCTCGAGAAGGCGCACGAGATCCGCGTGCGGCGGGGGCCGGACCTGACGATTCGCGCGGACGGCGATCAGCTCGAGCAGCTGCTGATCAACCTGATTCGCAACGCCGTGGACGCCGTCCGCGAGAGCGGCGGCGAGGTGACGGTGGGCTGGGATCGTCTCCCGGGATCGTCGCCGCCGTCGATGGAGCTGTGGGTCGAGGACGAGGGACCGGGGCTCTCGAATACCGGAAATCTGTTCGTGCCGTTTTTCACCACCAAGCCGGGCGGCTCAGGGATCGGGTTGGTCCTCAGCCGGCAGATCGCCGAGGCCCACGGCGGCAGCCTTCTCCTGGAGAACCGATCCGACCGCATCGGGTGCCGTGCGACGCTTCGCGTCCCGCTGCAGGCGATCGAAGAGGTGCGCACCGACGTCCAGGCGACGGCCTGACGTCGGACTCCTCGGCCCGAAGGCCCGTTGACCATCCGCACATTCTGCTATCCTCGGCGGACGTGGATTCAGCGGCTTCTCTCTGGCAACGGATGTTCGAGGCGCCTGTCAACTGGCAGGCGTTCCTGCTCGCGCTCCTCCCGGCTCTTCTCGTCGCGTGGCTGGCTGCACGACTTGTCCGCCGACTGGCTCGCCGCGCGATGCACGCCATCGTCGGCGACACGATCGCGCACGCGAGTCCACTCGTACGCGGCCCGGTACGCCTGGTCGCGGCGGCCGCGTTCGTGCTCGCGCTGGGGCTCGTCATCGTGCCGTTTCTCGAGATCGCGGGGCTGGAGCCGCGCTCCGGTCTCAGGCTCCAGGCCCTGACCACGTGGGGACTGGCCTCGGGGCTTCGCGTCCTGCTCTTTGCCGCACTCGCCTATGCGCTGGTCCGTGCGGTCGCGTTGCTGGTGGCCAGGTTCGAGCACGAGATCAATCAGGGCACGACGCTCGACGCGCTCGAGCGCGCCAAACGCGCGCGGACGCTCGGCTCCCTGATCAGCAACGTCGCCTCCGCGCTCGTCGTCGGCGTCGCCAGTCTGATGATCCTGCGGGAGCTCGGGGCGGACATCGGACCCGTGCTGGCCGGCGCCGGCATCCTCGGGCTCGCGGTCGGCTTCGGGGCGCAGACGCTCGTCCGCGACATCATCAGCGGCTTCTTCCTGATCCTCGAGGACCAGGTGCGCGTCGGGGACGTGGCGGCGATCAACGGGCAGGGCGGACTCGTGGAAGCGATCACCTTACGGACGATCGTGCTCCGCGCCTTCGACGGGACCGTCCATACGTTCCCCAACGGCGGCGTCACAACGATGGCGAATCTCAGCAAGGACTATTCGTTCTACGTCATCGACGTGGGCGTCCCCTATGCCGAAGATCCAGACCGCGTCATCGCCGTCCTTCAGGGCGTCGGCGCGGCGCTGCAGCAGGACGACCGCTTCGGCCCGCAGATCCTCGCGCCGCTCGAAGTCGTCGGCGTCGACAGCTTCGCCGATTCGGCCGTCATGGTGAAGATGCGCATCAAGACGATGCCGCTGAAGCAATGGGAAGTGGGACGGGAGTTGCGGAAGCGGGTGTTGAAGGCGTTCGCCGAACACGGGATCGATATCCCGTTCCCGCAGCGCGTCGTCACGATGGTCCCGGCCGTGAGTGGGGAATCCGCCGAGCTCAGTAACCCGGCGGCCCCGGCGCCGCAGGCGTCTGGCCGCGGGACTCCTGAACGATCTTGACCCCGGCGCTGGCGCCGACACGGGTGGCCCCCGCAGCCACCATCGCCTTCAGCCCCTCGAGATCGCGCACGCCACCCGCGGCTTTGACGCCCATGTCGGCGCCCACCACGCGGCGCATGAGCGCGACGTCGGCGGCCGTCGCGCCGCCCGGGCCGAAGCCGGTCGACGTCTTGACGAAATCCGCGCCTGCGGCTTTCGACAACGTACAGGCGGTGATCTTCTCCTCGTCGGTCAGCAGCGCCGCCTCGATGATCACCTTGCTGATCACCCCGCACTGCCGGCAGGGCTCGGTGACCGCCTCGATGTCGCGCTCGACCGTGCGCAGATCGCCCGATTTCAGCGCGCCCACGTTGATCACCATGTCGATCTCGGTCGCGCCGTCGAAGATGGCGCGCCGCGTTTCGAAGTTCTTGACGTCCGCCGTCGTCGCGCCCAGCGGAAATCCAACCACGGAGCACACCCCGACGCCGGTGCCGCGGAGCTTCGCCGCGGCGGTCGCGACCCAGACCGGATTGACGCACACCGTGGCGAAGTGAAATTCGGCCGCTTCGCGGCACAGTTTCTCCACCTCTTCCCGCGTCGCGTCAGGCTTGAGCAGCGTGTGGTCGATGACACTCGAGACGCCTTCGGTCGCGCCTCCCGTGGCGTGCAGACCGAGCCGGGTCGCGCCGGCGTCGATCATCGTCCGCAGACGATCGGGGCAGCAGTCGGCGCGGACGGCATGGCAGCCGCACGGTCCGGCGGCCGTCGCCGTCCGCTGGGCGGCCACCACTTCTTCGGTGATGATTTCGACGAGGCGCTGGAGGTCCTGTGGGTTCAGCACGCTACTCCGGATTCTGTTCGAGACGACGCACCTTGAGCAAGCGGCGGATGTAGCGCGCCTCGCGCATCGCCGTGCCGAGCCATGTGTCCACGATCCGGATCGCCGCGTCGTTGCCCGGCAGCAGCGTCGAGCCCAGCGTCATGACGTTGGCGCCGTTGTGCTCGCGCGAATACCGCGCAATCGTCTCGTCGGTGCACATGGCCGCCCGGATCCCGTGGATCTTGTTGGCCGCGATCGCGGAGCCGATCCCCGCGCCGTCGATCACAATGCCGGCGTCCGCTTCGCCGCGCGCCACGGTGCGCGCCACGAGCGCGGCGATGTCCGGGTAATCGACCGATTCGGTCGTCGCGGTGCCCAGGTCCTGCACGGCGATGCCCTTGCCCCGCAGATGCTGCAGGATGGCGGTCTTCATCGCGATGCCGGTGTGATCGTTGCCGATCGCGACGCGCCGGATGTCGGCCGTCGGCGCGAGATCCGCCGGCAGCGCGGCATCGAACGACCCGGCCGGCACGACGGTGACGCGGCGCTCGGCCAGCGTGTCCTTCGCCAGCGGCGTGACGTGTCCGCCTTTCGCGAGCGCCACCGTTGCCCCGCGGTCGATCGTCCGCGCATCCGACTCGGTAATGATCTCGAAGGTCTTCATCTATTCCTGCAGGACGGCGATGTGCGGGAGGTTCCGGTATTTTTCCGCATAGTCGAGCCCGTAGCCCACCACGAACCTGTCCTCGATCGTGAAGCCGATGTACTCGACCGGCACGTCGACCTGCCGCCGTGACGGCTTGCTCAGCAGACACACCGTCCTGAGGCTTCGCGGCGCGCGGCTGCGCAGGATCTCCTGCAGATACTTCAGCGTCAGTCCGGTATCGACGATGTCCTCGACGATGACGATGTGACGGTTCTCGATGCTCGTCTCGAGGTCCTTCTCGAACCGCACTTCGCCGGAGGACTTCGTACCGGAGCCGTAGCTCGACACCGCGATGAAATCCATGGTGACACGTGTGCTCATCGCGCGGATCAGGTCGGCCATGAATAGAAAGCCGCCCTTCAGCACGCACACCATGTGGATCTCTTCGGTGTCGGGATAATCGCGCTCGATCTCCCCCGCCAGCCCCTTGACCCGCGCCTGGATCGTCGCGGCATCCAGCAGCACATTCACTTCCCCACCGCCTCGCGCACTTTCTGCGCGTACTCATTCGCCTCGCGGATGATCGCCGCCTCGTCGAGCGTCAGCATCTTCCGGTCACGCATCAGGATCTTTCCGTTCACGATCGTGGTCCGCACGTCGTCGCCGCGGGCGACATACACCAGGTGAGAGATGGGATCGTACATCGGCGTCTGGCGCGCGCCGGCCATCGAGACGAGGATGAGATCCGCCCGCTTGCCGGCTTCGAGAGAGCCGATCCGGTCATCCATGCCGAGCGCCTTGGCGCCTTCGATGGTCGCCATGGCGAGGATCTCGCGCGCCGGCAGTGTGCGCGGATCGTTCGAGGTCAGCTTGTGCAGAAAGGCCGCCTGCCGCATCGCCTCGAACATGTCGAGGTCGTTATTGCTCGCCGCGCCGTCGGTGCCGAGCCCGACCGACACGCCGGCCTTGCGCAACGCGGGAATCTTCGCGGTCCCGCTCGCCAGCTTCATGTTGCTTTCGGGATTGTGTGAGACGCCGACCGTGCGCTTCGCGAGGATCGCGATATCCGCATCGTCGAGCCAGACGGCATGGGCGGCCAGCGTCCGCGGCCCCCAGAAGCCGAGTGACTCGAGGTACCGCGTCGGCGACATCTTGTGCTGCTTCTGCGAGGTCTGCGATTCGTCGGACGTCTCGGCCAGATGGATCAACACGGGCGCCTGGTGCGTGTCGGCCATCGCCCGGACGGCCTTCAGCGTCGCGGCGTCGAGCGTGTACATCGCGTGCGGCGCCAACGCCGGCGTGATCAGCTCGTCGCCGGCAAACGCCTTCAGGAACGCCTCGGTCCTGGCGAGCCCCTCGGCCGGCGTCTTCGCGTCGGCGACGGGGAACTGGATGATCGTCTGACCGAGGACGCCGCGCATGCCGGCCTCGCGCGTGACCCGCGCGATCTCCTCCTCGAAGTAGTACATGTCGGTGTAAGTCGTCGTCCCCGACTGGATCATCTCGAGCGCCGCCAGCCGCGTGCCCGCGCGTACGAACGCGGGGGTGACGGTCTTCGCCTCGGCCGGGAAGATGTACTTCTGGAGCCACTCCATCAGGGCGAGATCGTCAGCCAGCCCGCGATAGAGGACCATCGGCGCGTGCCCGTGCGTGTTGATGAGCCCGGGCATGACGATCTGGCCACCTGCGTCGATCGTCTCCCTGGCGGAAAAGGCAGAGGCGATGGCGTCCGCCGGCTCGACCGCGACGATCTGGTTGCCGCGAATCGCCACGGCTCCGCGCGGCAGGACCCGCCCGCCCGCATCCATCGTCACGACGATGGCGTTGTAAACGATGAGATCGACGGGCTGGGGCTGACCGGCGGTGGCAGCGACGAGCGCCACGAGCGCCAGGGCCGTGGCCGCAATACGGGTCCGCATGAGTCTGACGATTGTATCCTGACTCAAGGGGGGGGGGG